>NZ_JBSFHO010000047.1:0-46338 GCF_053597075.1 Streptomyces sp. NPDC001514 | reverse complement strand
AGCTCGTCCTCGTTGAAGTCATAGGGAGCGGATATGACGGGCACGATGGCCTCCTCATCTGCAGCAGGGCGCCTGCGGAACGTCCGTCCGACCGTCGGCGGACCGCTTCCGGCACCATGCGAGTCCGGATCCGGGCAGATGTCCTTGGCATCCCGGACCTCCAACAGTTCTGTCCCACATGGGGTACGGACCACCGCGGCCAATGGATTGGGCACGGGAGCCGGGGGAGAATGGGAGGGTGATCTTCCGTGGCCGCCGGGCAATCCCCTGGTCGGGGCGGACCGTATATACGGGTATGCAGAGGTTTCGGTTCCCGGTCGGCCGCCTCCCGGACGAGGCACTGCTGTCCGGGCTGGCCACGGGCGACCCTGAGCTCGCTGTCACATTCGTACGGCGGTTCCAGCACACGGTCTTCGGCGTCGCCATCGCCGTCCTCGGCGATCCGCAGCTTGCCGAGGACATCTCCCAGCAGACTTTCGAGCGTGCGTGGCGGCACGCGCAGATCTACGACTCCCGCCGCGGATCAGTGACGACGTGGCTGACCACCATCGCGCACAACCTTGCCATCGACGCCGTCCGTTCGCGTCGGCCGGAGCCGGTGGCCCCCGAAGACCTCGACGCACTCCTCGACGTCATGACCGACACCCCCGAGCAGCAGGCCCTGGCCGACGAGGCGTCGTCCAACCTGCGGGCCGCAGTGGCGCAGCTGCCCCGCGAACAGGGCCGTGCCCTGGTGATGGCGGGCATCTACGGAATGACGGCTCAGCAGATCGCTGACCTGGAGCAGATCCCGCTGGGCACGGCCAAGACGCGGATCAGGACAGCGATGGGAAAGCTGCGGACCACGCTCACGTCTCCGAAGCGAGGCGACCATGCGTAAGGAAATGACCTGCGAACAGCTGCGGGAGAGCGGTGCCGAGCTGGCTCTGGGCGTTCTCCCGGGCAGGGAGCGGGCCGAGGCGGTTGCACATCTGGACCGCTGCGCGGATTGCCGGGAGTACATCGAGCAGCTGATCCTCGTCGGCGACGGGCTGCTCGGGCTTCTGCCGGGCAGCGAGCCGCCGGTCGGGTTCGAAGCCCGGGTGTCACGACGGCTGAGCCAAGCCCTGGCGGCGCACGACGGACGCGTGCACACGCGCGGCCACAGGTTCCCGCACAAGGTGTTCCGCGGACGTGTACGGATGCGGGTCGTGTCAGCCGCGGCCGCCCTCGCACTCGCCTTCGGGTTCGGCGGCTGGGCCGTCGGCAGGGCCATCGAGAATGCGACGACGGCCGCCCCTTCGCAGCCCGCCGAGGCCGGGGCGGGACTGCTGCGCGCGGAACTGACCGCAGGCCCCGATCGGCAGCCGAGCGGTGAAATCTACGCCCATCCCGGGGCGCCTGGCTGGGTGTACATGTCCGTCGACCTCGACGACGCCGGAATCCCGTACAGCGGGAAGGTCTCCTGCCTGCTGGAGCGCAAGGACGGGACAACCGTCCGAGTCGGCACCTTCGAGCTGCACGACGGCTACGGCTACTGGGGAGCCCCGGCCCCCGTGGATCCGTCCACGCTTTCCGGCGTTCGCCTGACCGCTGTCGACGGCACCGTCCTCGCCACCGCTCCCTTCGAAGCACGGTGACGCCGGATGCCACGCGCTCGGCATGACGGCCCCTCGCCGATCTTGCCGCCGCCGTCCGCGCCGGCCGGGGCGGACGAACGCGCACGACCGGAGTCTCGGTGCCCGGAACGGCGTGGAACCGGATCACTGCTGGGGGATGCCCCGCACGGGATGTTTGCTCATGACGGATACCCGGTTGAACGCGTTGATGGCGATCGCCACCCAGACCACCGCGGAGATCTCGTCGTCGGTGAGGACCTGGCGGGCTGCTTCGTAGGCCCGCTCCTGCACGACGGCGTTCGCGGGTTCGGTGGTCGCCTCCGCCAGGGCGAGGGCCGCGCGTTCCTGCGCCGTGAAGAGTTCGGTGTCGCGCCAGGCGGCCAGTACGCCCAGGCGCTGCGTCGTCTCGCCGACGCGCAGCGCGGCCCTGGTGTGCACGTCGAGGCAGTAGGCGCAGCCGTTGATCTGTGACACGCGGATGTTGATCAGCTCGACCAGGCCGCGGTCCAGCCCCGCCTCGGCGGCGACCCCGCGGACCGCGTCAGCCGCCCCGACAAGTGCGTGGTAGGCCTTGGGGCTCTGCTTGTCGATGAAGACCCGCCGGGTCGCCGGGTCTGCTGTCGTGTGACTCAACGTGGACTCCTCCGGGGCCGCTCCCGGCCCATGCTCCTCGGTCGTGCATTTACTGGGCCATGGGCTTAGTATCAGGCATGATTGTTGAATATGAAACCATCATGGGTGGGAGGGGCATGCGGTGAGCGACGTCGAGGTACATGCCGCCGAACGGCGCTGCGGTGCCAGGGGCCACGGTGAGCCTGCCCTGCAGGTCGACGTGCTGTCCGCGCGGGACGTCCCGTTGGGCGGGCCACGAGCGATGACGGTACGACGCACGCTGCCACAGCGGGCTCGGACGCTGATCGGGGCCTGGTGTTTCGTCGACCACTACGGCCCCGACGACGTCGCCGACACGGGCGGCATGGACGTGGCTCCCCATCCGCACACCGGGCTGCAGACCGTGAGCTGGCTGTTCGGTGGAGAGATCGAGCACCGCGACAGCCTGGGCAGCCACGCGCTCGTACGGCCCGGAGAGCTGAACCTGATGACGGGCGGGTACGGCATCAGTCACTCGGAAGTCTCCACGACCCGCACCACTACCCTGCACGGCGTCCAGTTGTGGGTGGCCCTCCCCGAAGAACACCGGCACACCGGCCGTGACTTCCAGCACTACGTCCCGCAACGGGTCCGGGTGGGCGGAGCCGACGTCAGAGTGTTCCTGGGGTCGTTGGCAGGTGACACCTCTCCGGTACGGACCTTCACGCCCTTGCTCGGCGCCGAACTCGTTCTCGACCCGCGCTCGACGACCACACTCCGCACGGATTCCGCCTTCGAGCACGGCCTGCTCGTCGACGAAGGGGACGTCCGCGTCGGCGGAACACTCCTGCGCCCGGCCGAGTTGGGGTACATCGGCACCGGAAGCGACACGCTGACCCTGACGAACGAGACGGAAAGTCCCGCCCGCATGGTGCTGTTGGGCGGCACGCCGTTCCAGGAACAGATCGTCATGTGGTGGAACTTCATCGGTCGCAGCCACGAGGACATCGTCGAAGCGCGGGAGGCGTGGGAGAGCGCCTCCGACCGCTTCGGAAGCGTCGACGGTTACGGCGGCGGCCGTCTTCCCGCCCCGGCCCTTCCGAACGCCACCATCGCACCGCGCAAGAATCCGGCACAGCACTGAGACACGACACCGAAAGGCTCACCATGACCCGGCACGCAACCGCTCCGACCGTTCAGCGAGTGGACGCCCGGCACCGTTACGAGATCCTGGTCGACGGCAAGCGCGCGGGCCTCACCGCCTACCGCGACCGCGACGAGCAGCGCGTCTTCTTCCACACCGAAATCGACGACGCCTTCGCCGGTCAGGGCCTCGCCTCGGTCCTCGTCCAGCAGGCCCTGACCGACGTACGTGCCGCCGGCAAGCGCATCGTGCCGGTCTGCCCCTACGTGGCGAAGTTCCTCAAGAAGCACGACGAGTTCGCAGACATCACCGACCCGGTGACGCCGGAGGTCCTTCAGTGGCTGGAGACCGCGCTGACGCGGTGACCGCCTGGCCTTCGCCCCGGGTGATCGCCAACCGCGGTCCGCGCATGCCGCGAACGCGCGAGTCACTCCGAACGAAGGAACGAGCTTCTTCGCCGCCGCCGCGCCGTCGACCTGGTACACCGACTTCCGTGCCGACACCCCGGCCATCGACGTGCCGGCCTTGATCCTGCACGGTACGGCCGACCGGATCCTCCCCGCCGAGGGACCCCCCGGGCGTTCCACAAGGCGCTCCCGTCCGCCGACTACGTGGAGGTCGAGGGAGCCCCGAGAAGGGGACCATGACGGCGCTCGCCGCTACTGCTGCCGCAGCACGGGGCGCGCCCCTCGTGCGGCGCGTCCCACCGATTCGACCAGCGGCAGCAGCCGGTGCGGCACCCGCTCCCGTAGCGCCATTTCCGTGCGCGTACGGACCACGCCCGGCAGATTGATCAGCCGCTGGATGACATCCTCCAGATGACCGTTGTCGCGGGCCACCACCCGCGTCAGCAGATCCCCGCCGCCGGTGATCGAGAAGGCCTCGACGATCTCCGGTACGTCGGCGAGCGCGTCGCCCACCTCGTCCAGATGCCCCTGCGTGACCTCGATGTGGACGAACGCCAGCACCGGATGGCCGAGCGCGGCGGGGGAGAGGAAGGGCCCGCTGCCGGTGATCACCCCGTCCCGCTCCAGCCGGTCGATCCGGGCCTGGAGCGTGCCGCGCGCGACGCCGAGGATGCGGGCGTACTCACGCACGCTGGTGCGCGGCTGCTCGATCAGCAGCCGCAGAATGCGGGTGTCGAGTTCGTCGACCGCCATGGTCCGTTGGCTCCCTCCGGCCGCACTCAGGCACTCCACACTGTACCAATGGCTCACCTTCGTCCCGATGGTGTGAGCCATTGTGGTTCCGTAGCGAGCGAGCGAGCGAGCGAGCAAGCAAGCGGAGGAGGGGCCGCACTCCAGCGGCCCCTCCTCCTCCTCGGCCCCCGGTCAGGCCCGCTTCAGCCTCAGTGTCATCAGCTCGGCTCGCGGCCCGCACGGTCCAGCTGCCCCTGCCGGAGCTGATCCAACGGGACAGCATCGGACGGAACGCTCCGGTGACGTCGGTGGCGCAGCCTTCCGCACGCGTCACCGGCTGTCGTACTCGTCGTGGCGGCGCCACCAGATGCCGGTCTCGTTGCGACCGAGTGGCGCGCGGTCGAGCCACTGGTACATGCCCCAGAGGACGTCCAGCCCGCGTTCGTAGGCCGAGTAGGTGTGGTACACGACGCCGTCCTCGAGCGCGAACGCACTCACGCCGGGCCCCTCCCGCCGGTACGTCTCCCAGTCCGTTCCCACGCTCGACGCGATCTCGGCGAGCGAGGCACTCACCTCGCCGCCCGCCGGCGGCCGGAAGTCCACCGTGCGGAAGTTGTAATCGACGGCTCCCGACTGCCAATCCTCCTTGGTGTGCGCCACCTGGAAGTCGTAGTTGAAATCGCTGTCGGACGAAGACGCCCAGGGGAAGCTCCAGCCCATCCGCCGCTTGTACGCCTGCAGTTTCGCCAGCGGAGCCCGCGACACCGCGCAGAGGGTGACGTCGTGGTGCGCGAGGTGGACGACGGAGCCGTCGAAGCCGTCCGCGATCGCCGAGCAGCTCGGACACCCTGCCTCGTACTCGGGCCCGAACATGAAGTGATAGACGAGGAGCTGCGAGCGCCCTCCGAAGAGATCGGAGAGGGACGCTGTGCCCTCGTCGGTCTCGAAGCGGTAGTCCTTGTCGACCCGGACCCAGGGCAGCTCCTGCCGCCGACGCGCCAGTTCGTCGCTGCGCCGCGTCAACGCCTTCTCGGCCTCGAGCAGCTCCAGCCGGGCGGCAAGCCACTCCTCGCGTGTTCCGGTCTTGTGATCGGTCATGGTTTCTCACCTGCTTTGTCGTTGCAACGGCTCGGTGTGGTTCGCGCGACCGATGACGTTCACATCGGTGGCGTGAGTCCGGGAACGGAGGAGGGCGCGATGACGATCACGACACCGAGTCCGATGATCGCCAGCGCCGGTGGCACATCGATGGCGGCTTTCGCGGGCAGGAGTTTCTGGGCGAGGACGAGGACGGCGATCACGGACATCCAGGTGACGCTCATGACGCCCAACGCCACCTGCATCAGCAGCAGTCCGATGCTCGAGCCGACGCAGAGGAGCCCGAACTCGAATCCGGAGCGGACGCTCTCGCGGCAGCGCCGGCGGAAGTGCTGCTTGAGCGGCGTGAATTCGTAGACACCTGCCGCGATCGTCACCACGCCGGCGGCGAAAGCCCCGTGGGGCCGGTACGACGCGTACACGGCGATGCCCACGAGTGTCCAGACGGCCAAGTACGACCCGACGAAGAGCGGCACGGCGCGCACACGACCGCCGGCACGAGCGTGTCCCAGGACTGCCGGAGCCGCGCCCGGCAGCATCATCGCGGCCATCATCGGCACCCACAAAGCGACGAAGGACGCGAACGGACCGAGTCGGGTCGCAACACCCATGTCCATCCCGTCCATCTGCCGGACCGCGACGACCCAGGACGCGGCGGCGAGCCCCAGCGTCGCCGTCAGCCCGGCTGCCGTCGCGGCTGTCCCGGCGCTCGTGCTGGCGGCGGAGCGGGAAGGCGGTGTCGCGTCCGTCCGGTACCCGATCGAACAGCCGGCAGGACGACGGCGCCGATGTCCCCACGCGGGAAGAGTGCGGCCTGCTCTCTCGACAACCTGCAGAAGCTCCATCGGCTCCTCCATCGATCGACGGATTCCCACACACCCCGCACGACCGCGGCGACGGCCGCCTTTGGTCCCGGCCTCCACCGCCCCGAGAGCTCCAGGTGTGCCTGGAGCGCCTGAGTGCCTGGAGCGCCGGCGAGCGCTAGCGCGAATCCCGCTCCGCTGCCTCAGCGGCGCGTTTGATGATCGCCAACCGCCGGTCCCAGTCGGCCGCGAGCGCGGTCATCCACCGCGCCGTCGCGTCCAGCGCCGCGGGCCGCACGGCGTACCGCACCTCGCGCCCGACCCGTCTGCCGGAAACCAGCCCGGCGGCGTCCAGGACGGCGAGGTGCTTGACGACCGCCTGCCGCGAGACGGGAAGTCTCCCGGCGAGCGTCGTCGCGGTGGCCTCGCCCTGCGCGGCGAGCAGATCAAGCAGCTGACGTCGCGTCGGGTCGGCCAGCGCCACGAGGACGCTGTCGACCACCTCGGCGGCGCCTATACGGTCGCCCGTCACACGGATGACTGTTCGGCGCGCTTCTTGAGCGCGTCGAGCTCCTGGGGCCAGCCTTCGCTGTGGTCCTTCAGGTTCTGACTGCGCAGCTCCTCGGACCCGGCCAGCGCCGCGAACCCGCTCTCGACGACGCGCAGCCGCGTCTGGTCGCCTTCCGGGGTCAAAGTGAACTCCACGAGGGTGCTGTTGTCCTCGCGCAGCTCTTCTCCGGGGAACGCGCTGGTCCATCGGTACGCCAGGTACGTCGGCGGGTCGACCTTCTCCACGCGCACCGGGAAGTCGCCGTGCTCGGCATTTCTCGCCACCATCGACTCGCCTTCCCGGGCCACTGTGCCGGGCAGGCTGGCCTTGTCGGCCACCCAGAAACCGGGTTGGGCCACCAGTGACCAAACCCGCTCCAGGGGTGCCGCGATCAGGGTTTCGCGTTCGATCCGATCCTCGCTCATGAGGGGACTCCTTCGCCGCCGCCATTGGGTGCAACTCCAGAGTTGCACGTCACTGTCCCATGCGCAACCCGAGGGTTGCACTGGGCGGGCTCCGGGGTTCATGGCCGGAGGGCGAAGTGACGAGAGGTGCCCGGCGCGCCGCTGTCCACCCCGGACCCAGCAGGTGGTGAGCAGCGGCCGCGCCGGGCTCCCCCGGCCGATGGCGCTGTCCAGCACTTTGTCTGCTTCGACGTCAGAGGCGGCGTCAGAGGCGGCACCTGGCCGGCGGCATCACGTCGGAGCGTGCCGGGAACGGGCGGTCACGGGCCGAGCGTCACCGGGGTTCGTCGCGACCCGTGACACCGCTGTCCAGGAGCGGGCCGAGTTCCTGCGCCACCGTGGTCAGGGCGCGTACGTCCCGCTCGGTCCGGGCGATGAGGATCGCTCCCTCCAACGCACTGATCATGACCGTCGCGAGCGCCTCGGCACGCCGGCTCGGTACGCCCATCTGCTCGAGCGCCTGGGCCGCCGGCCGGGTCCAGGCGGCGAACGCATCGGCGGCGGCGGTCCGCGTGGACTCGGTGGAGGCCGTACAGTCCACCGTCGCCGCCGCCACAGGACAGCCCGTGTCGAACCCGTTCGCGCGGTACTCGTCGATCCACTGCTGGACCATCGCGGCGAACAGTCCGCCGGGCGACGGCAGCGACATCTCGGCGAGGAGGCGGCCGACGCGCTTGCCGGCGTAGGTTCCGGCCCAGCCGACGGCCTCGTTGACGAGCTGCTCCTTGCCTCCGGGGAAGTAGTGCTGGATCGATCCTCGTGGCGCACCCGCGTGGGCGACGACGTCCCTCATGCCCGTCGCGGTGACGCCGTCGCGCCGAATGAGCTGGGCTGCGCTGAAGACCATCCGCTCGCGCGGCCCCCGCTCGGAACCCGCCATCATCGACCTCCAACCGACCGGCGAACGCCGACGCAACTTCCCTCGGCCTACGTCAGCTTATAGACGCCGGTCAGGCCGTCCTGGTCGCGGGACGTGCTCTCCGGCTCCATGTGGCGGGCCAGTATGGCCAGAAGTCGGGACCTGCCCGGCAGCACGCAGGCGGACACACGCTCGACACCACGCTGCCTGGCGCGGGTGAGGAGAGCGTCGACCATGGCTCTGCCCAGCCCTTGGCGCTGCCAGGCGTCGGCGACGAGTACGCCGAGTACAGCAGCTCCCCCGGGGCTGCCCTCCGGTGCGGCGGCGAGGCTGGCAAGCCCGGCGAGGCGTCCCCGGTCGCCCCGGTGGGCGACGACCGCGTCGTGCACCTCCGGGCGGCAGGCCAGTACGTCGGCCGCGTACTCGTGGGGCAGCTCGTGGAGGAGTCCGAAGAACCGCAGCCGGACGCTCTCGGGCGAGCAGCTGTCGAAGAGAGCCTTCAGGGCCGGTCCGTCGGTCGGCCGGACGCCGTCGAGACGCCAGAAGCCCGCCCCCTCGGGCCGGCGCCAGGGATCCGGCCCGCCGCTCTTACCGCCGCCGGGCGTTTCCGAGGCGGATACATTCACTATGACAGCGGTCATAGAACTCAGTATCATGACGACTGTCATAGATGGCAAGGGTCGGCAGCGGCGGTGCGCGGTGGACATAGGCTTTCTGGGCCTCGGGGTCATGGGGCAGCCCATGGCGCTCAATCTGGCCCGATCCGGTCAGGATCTCGTCGTCTGGAACCGGACCGCTGCCAGGAGCGAGCCGCTGCGTGCGGCAGGTGCCCAGGTCGCGGCATGCCCCGCCGAGGTTTTCGACCGGGCCCGCGTGGTGATCCTCATGCTGGCCGACGAAGCGGCGGTCGACTCCGCCCTGGGCCGCGGGGAGCGGGGCTTCGCCGTGAACGTCGCGCGGCGCACGATCGTGCACATGGGGACGACGTCGCCCCACTACTCGCAGCGGCTCGAAGCGGACATCCGCGCGGCGGGCGGCAGTTACGTCGAGGCGCCCGTCTCCGGCTCGCGCGTACCCGCGGAGGCCGGTCGGCTCGTGGCGATGCTGGCCGGTGAGCGGACCACGGTCGAAGCTGTCCGCCCGTTGCTCCGGCCGATGTGCCATGAGACGTTCCTCTGCGGGCCGGCCCCGAACGCTCTGCTGATGAAGCTCTCGGTGAACCTGTTCCTGATCACCATGGTCACCGGGCTCACCGAGGCGTTCCACTTCGCCGACCGGCACGGCCTGGACAAGGAGCAGTTCCTGGCCGTGCTCGACGCCGGCCCGATGGCCAGTGCCGTCTCCCGTATGAAGGCCGCCAAGCTGGCCGCCTGTGACTTCACCGTCCAGGCGGCAGCCCTTGACGTGCTGAAGAACAACCGGCTCATCGCCGAGGCCGCGAGGAAGTCCGGCGTGGCGTCGCCGTTGCTGGACGTCTGCCATGCGCTGTTCGACGAGACCGTGACGAGGGGGCACGGTGCATCCGACATGGTGGCGGTCCTGCGCGCCATCGAGGCCCGCACCGGCGAAGCCAACGCTCATGGCTGAGCCGGCCCGTGACGGCCGCGCCCGACGCCCACGCCAACGTGAGGTCGCCGAGTCCGTGCTCGCCGACCGGGCGGCCCGCGGTTCGCTGCCGTGGGAGTCGGTGCCCGGTGCTGCCGGGGCAGGTCAACCCTGGCGCCGCCCTGACATCTCATTTCGCCTGACGGTCCCCTTTTGTTTCCCTTTCCGTTCCTTGTCGAGCCGCGCCTCGGCCGCATGCTGTACCACCGCCAACGCGGCCAGGACGCAGTGGCGGGCAGCCCCCGATTCTCGAAGGACAGAAGGACCGAAGGCCCCGTGCCCGTACCCGTCGTTCTCGCCGGCCGCAAGACGCGGCTGGAGCCACTCACCGTGCACCACGCCGAGGCTTTGGCCGAGGCCGGAGCCGAGGACCTCACGACCGCCGCGTTCACCCTCGTCCCCCACGGCCTGCAAGCGGCCCTGAGCTACGTCGACTCCGCCCTCGCCGAGCAGGCGGCCGGTCGGGCACTGCCCTTCGTGGTGGTCAGCGCCGCGGACGGCCGGGTGGTCGGCTCCACCCGCTTCCTGGAGCTGGACTACTGGCAGGGCCCGCTGGTGTGGCCCGCCGTCCCGGGGGTCCCGTACGGCGATCCGGCGACCGCCGTGCCCGACGCCGCCGAGATCGGCAATACCTGGCTCGCCCGCAGCGCCCAGGGCACCGGGGTGAACACCGAGGCGAAACTGCTGATGCTGCGCCACGCTTTCGAGACCTGGGGAGTGCGCCGTATCTCCTTCCGCGTCGACGCCCGCAATCTGCGCTCGCGCGCCGCCGTCGAGCGGCTCGGCGCCACCTGCGAGGGCGTCCGCCGGGCCCACTCACGCGGGCTGGACGGCGCCGTCCGCAACACCGCGTTCTATTCGATCCTGGACGACGAGTGGCCCACTGTCCGCGACATGATCGAGCTGCGCATCGCTGCCACCGCGTCGCCCATGCTTCCGGGTCAGGCTGGGGACCTTGCCTGCTCCTGGCACGGTGACGTCGGCGGTCGGCGCGATGGGGCGCAGCCGGCAACGGTGCTGGCGGCGAACTGCTGACGGGCACCGCGGGGGCCTCGGCGGTGCGTGTGGTCCGTTGGCCGTCGCCAGTCGACACTGAGGCTGAATGACTGTGCCAATGGCACAGTCAAGATCAGGGCTGTTGAGCCAGTGGGCCCATGGGTGGTTATCCTTGTCGCATCCATGTACTTACGGCGCCGCGCAGCGCCGGACGGCGACGAGGCCGGATCCGGACCGCGGTGCCTTCGTTGTGCCTGCCCGCCGTCCACCACCCCGGACGGCCGCGGGTGCGGCGCGTACCACTGCAAGGGGGCGGCCGACCGCCGTGAAGAGGATGTTCGTGGCTCCGGATCCGGGGCGTCTGCGTCTGAGGGTGTCCGCACGCGCCGTGCTCGGCGTCGGTCTCGCGGTCGCCGCCGCCGAGCTGGCCGGGCTCTCCCTCAGCGCCTCCATCACCGGAGGCCTCGCCGCGCTCCTCGCGCTCTTCACCGTCGGTGATCCGACCGTCCGCCGGCAGACCGTCACCACCGCCCTGCTTCCGGCTGTCGGCTTCCCCGCCCTCGCGCTCGCGACCACGCTGCACGGGGTGCCACTGCTGCGCGACACGGCCTGGCTCGCGGTGGTCTTCCTCGGCGTGTACGCGCGGCGCTGGGGCCCGCGGGCGCATGCGCTGGGGATCTTCGCCTTCATGATGTTCTTCACCACCCAGTTCCTCCACGCGGTCCCCACGCAGCTGCCGGAGCTGTACGGCGCCGTCGCGCTCGCCCTCGCCGCCTGTTCCACGGTCCGCTTCGGCGTGTGGTGCATCGAGCGGCGCACGCCGCCGCCCGCGGTGCCTCCGCCGCTGCCGGGCAGGGGACTGGACCGGCCGAGCACCCGGCAGGCCTTCCAGGCCACCCTGGCGTGCGGATTCGCGCTCGCCGTCGGCCAGCTGCTGTCCCAGGAGCGCTGGTACTGGGCCGTCGGCACTGCATGGTGGATCTTCGTGAACACCGCGTCCCGCGGCGAGACCCTCGTCCGCGGCTTCCGGCGCGTCGTCGGGACGGTCACCGGCATCGCTGCCGGGCTGCTCATCGCCGTACCGCTGGGCGGCGCGCCCGGGCCCACCGCCGCGCTGGTCGCCGTCTGCGTCTTCGGGATCTTCTACACCGCCGCGCCCTCCTACAGCTGGATGATGTTCTTCGTCACGGTGATGGCGGGACTGCTGTACGGGCTGCTCGGCGTCCTCCACCCGGGGCTGCTGCTCCTCCGCTTCGAGGAGACGGCGGTCGGGGCGCTCGGGGCCGTGATCGGCGTCGCGCTCGTGCTGCCCGTCACCACGCACGCGGCAACCGATGCGTGGATCCGGCGGGCCGTGCGCTGCGTGCACGAGTGCACCACCTCGGCGACGCGCCGACTGGCCGGGGACACGGACGCCGACCCGGCACCGCTCGCCGCCGAGCTCGAGCTGCTCCTCGGGCGCGTACGGATGTCGCTGGCACCGCTCGTCCACCCGCTCAGCCCGCTCCGCGCGCGCAAGGCCCGCGCCCGCCAGGTCATCGCCCTGCTGGACGAGTGCGCCGGCGAGGTGCGCGGCCTGGCCGCCGTCGCGGCCGACCCCGACGCCTCGCACGACGCCCGGCTGGCCGCCGCCTGCTGGCGGGTCGAGGCGGCCGTGCACGCTCTGGAGCTGCCGACCGGTGCGACCGCACCGGGGAGCGAGGCCGACGACGCGGCCGTCCCGGGGGCCGGCGCCGCCGTCCGGGCCGCCGTACCCGCGCAGCGGCAGCACCCCGGAGCGGACGCCGCCCTCACGCATCTGCACGGGCTGGAGCGGGCGCTCGCGGAGCTCGCCGCGCCCCTCGGTACCCCTCCGCGCGCCCCGCTCGTCTCGGCCTGACGCGCGCCGCGACCGTCTCCACCTGACCCGTCCGCGCCCGGGCAACGGCCGGTCTGCGCCCGGGCAATGGGCTCCTGCGGGCAGGCATGTGCGTGTGGCACGTACAGGGTGGATCAGGCCGCATCTGGGGTAGTGGTGGGCAATCACCGTCCCGTCCGCTTCACACCGGGGTGCGCACATGCGGAAGACCCGACGAAGAGCCGCCGCCCGCAGGAGCCAGTATGCGCAACTGCGGCACGAAGCCGAGGAGTTCCTGCGTCTCCACCACTGTGAGGAGCCGGCGTCGGGCGGTCCTGCCGCCCTGGCCGCCCGAATTGCCGCAGTCAACGCCGAGATCGAAGCCACCGGAACCTACCGGCACACCACATCCGAACTCGCCCACGGTGCACGCGTCGCCTGGCGCAACAGCAACCGCTGCATAGGCCGGCTCTACTGGCGCTCGTTACGCGTCAGGGACCGCCGGGACGTCCGCGACGCCGACACGATGGCCGTCGAGGCGGCCGCCCATCTGCGGGAGGCGACCAACGGCGGCCGGATACGACCCGTGATCACGATCTTCGCGCCCGATTCCCCGGGCCGCCCCGGCCCCCGCATCTGGAGCGAGCAGCTGGTGCGTTACGCGGGTTACGCCGACCGGTACGGCGGCGGCGTCATCGGTGACCCGCGCAACGTGGGCATCACCGCCTACGCCCAGCGGCTCGGCTGGCCCGGCGGCCCGGGCACCCCGTTCGACGTGCTGCCCCTGGTCATCCAGGGCAGCGACGACAAACCCCGGTGGTTCGCACTGCCCGACGACGCGGTGCTCGAGGTCCCGCTGCACCACCCCGAGGACGACTGGCCCGCGGCCCTCGGGCTGCGCTGGCACGCCGTCCCCGCCATCGCCAACATGTGCCTGGAGATCGGTGGTGTCTGCTACCCGGCGGCGCCCTTCAACGGCTGGTACATGGGCACCGAGATCGGCGCACGTGACCTCGCCGACACCGACCGCTACGACCTGCTGCCCGTCGTCGCCGAACGGCTCGGCCTGGACACCTCCACCGATCGCACCCTCTGGAAGGACCGCGCGCTCGTCGAACTCAACCGGGCCGTCCTGCACTCCTTCGACCGCGCCGGGGTGACCCTCGCCGACCACCACACCGAGGCCCGCCGCTTCCTCGCCCACATCGACCGCGAGCACGACAAGGGACGCACGGTGGGCGCCGACTGGTCCTGGATCGTGCCGCCCATCTCCGGCTCCGCCACGCCCGTCTTTCACCGTACGTACGACCCGGCACAGTCGAAGCCCGCCTTCGTGCACCACCCGGAGGCGCTGGCACGGGCCCGCGGCGAGGAGGCAGGGTTGGTCTAGACCGCGCCTGCTACCGTCGGCCCGGCAAGGGACATGCCGGCGGTGAAGGGGAAGCGCAATGGGCGACAGGAGCGGCGGACGGGCCTTCATCGGGTCCTTCACCTCGGCGGGTGGCCGGGGGATCATCACGGCCGCCGTGGACGGCGACACCGGGGCCCTCACCGGGACCGCGACGACGGACGCCGTCGCCGACCCGTCGTATCTCGCCCTGGGCGTGGCGGAGAGGGGGCCGGTCCTCTACGCCGTGTCCGAGACGGAGGAGGGAGCCGTCGCCGCCTTCGACATCAGCGAGGAGGCGGCGGCGCCCCGGCTCATCGGGGCGCCGGCGCCGGTGCGCGGGGCCGGACCCACGCATCTCGCCCTGGCCTCCGGCCATCTGTTCACCGCCAACTACACCTCCGGCAGCGTCAGCGTCCTGCCCGTCGGCCCCGGCGGGGAGCCGGCCGCAGCCGCCGTCGTGCTGCGGCACGAGGGCGCGGGGCCGCATCCGGAACGGCAGCGTGTCCCGCACACCCACCAGGTGCGCCCCGACCCCACCGGGCGCTGGGTCCTGAGCGTGGACCTCGGCTCCGACCGCGTACGGGTCCATGAACTCGCCCCGGCCACCGGGGCCGTGAGCCTGCGCGGCGAAACCGCGCTGCGGCCGGGCACGGGCCCCCGGCAGCTCGCGTTCCACCCGTCGGGCCGGTACGCCTACGTGGTCAACGAGCTGGAGCCGACCCTCACCGTCTGCCGCTGGGACGCGGGCGCCGGTGTGCTCGAACCGCTCGGCGAGGCCGCGATTCTGCCCGAGGGCTTCGAAGGCCTCAGCTACGCCTCCGAGGCGGCCGTGGCGCACGACGGCCGCTTCTTGTGGGTGGCCAACCGGGGCCACGACTCGATCGCCGTCCTCCGGCTCGATACCGCCGGGGAGAAGGCCGAACTGGTCACCACCGTGCCGTGCGGCGGTCACTGGCCGCGCGGTCTCGCACTCGGCCCCACAGGCACCCGGCTGTACGCCGCCAACGAGCGCTCCGGCGACGTCACCTGGTTCGACATCGACGACGCGACCGGCGTGCCGCGCAGGGCGGGGTCGATCGCGGCCCCGGCGGCATCCTGCGTCGTCTTCGCCTGACCGTATGCCGGGCGCACCGTCGGCGGCGCACCGTCGGCAGCGCGCAGGGGCGGCGCGCAGGGGCGGCGCGCAGGGGCGGCGCTGCACGGGCAGTCACACGGGCAGTGCACACGAAGGGGCCCGCGCCTCGTCGGCGCGGGCCCCTTTCGTCTGTGCGGACGCGACTCGTCTGTGCGGACGCGACTCGTCTGTGCGGACGCGACCGGCGCGCCTGACACGACTGCCTCTGCGCGGCCGCGACCCACGGGTGATGCCCCGGGCGACGCCCGGTTCAGTGGGCCTGAGCCCCCTGCGGCTGCATCGGGATCCCCAGCGCGGTCGTGTACTTGGACAGCACCAGCTTGCCGATCGCCGGGTACGCGCCCAGCGGCTCGGCGGCGGCGCAGCCCGCCTCTTCGGCGGCCGCGGCCAGCAGACCCTCCGGCAGCTCGGGGCCGACCAGGTACGGGGCCAGCGCGAGCTGCCCCGAGCCGGAAGCGCGCAGCTCCTCGGCGGTCGCGGCGATCGCACCCTCATGGTCCAGCGCGGCGGCCATCACCGGCACGGCGAGCCGGGCCGCCAGCAGCATGCCCGTGATCCCGGCGGCCTGGACGGCCTCGTCGCCGCCGACCGTGGCCAGCACGATGCCGTCGGCGGCCGTCGCGACCGTGAAGAGCCTGGCGCGGTCGGCGCGGGCCAGCCCGGCCTCCGAGAGCCGCACGTGCAGCGCCTCGGCGAGCAGCGGGTGCGGGCCGAGGACATCGGTCAGCTCGGCCGTCGTCCTGCTGTCCATGACCGCCTGGCGGATCCGACGGCTCAGGGCGCTGTCCGGGCCCGCAAGCAGCGGGACCACGACGGAGGCCGGGCCCTCGGGCTCGGCGACCTCACGGCCGGCGGCCCTGGCCAGCTCGTACCGCTCGAGACGCAGCGCGGCCGACTGTGCGAGCACGCTCCCCAGCGTGGGGTACTCGGCGTCGTCACCGTCGAGGTAGCCGATCGCGGCCTCGAGGCCGGGCAGCTCGGAACGGGCGATGCTGACGACTTCCTCGGCCAGGCCGCGTATCGCAGGCGTGGGGGTGCCGGGCACGGCGAGAACGAGCGCGGGCGCGCCCTCGGGAGCCGCCACGGGCTCAGGGCGGCGGTGCCGCCCGGACTGGCGGGGTCGCGGCATTCGTACGGGCAGGCCGGATGCGGGCCCAGTGGGGGAGCTCATGGCGCCGCATGCTACTGGTTTTGTCGTCGAGACTGTTCGGGGAGGGGGCACTCACGCGCTGTCTGTCCATATTTATCCGATGAGTTCGTTTGCGACTACGTGTCCCGGTCTGACCCTTCGGGCGATGTCGTCACGCGGAGCATGCGGGGATCCCGCGGCAGCGTCAGCGAATCGGTCGCGAGGGCCGCGGCGATGGCCAGCGAACCACTGAGCGGATCGCCCTCCGCGGACACCTGCCGGGCGTGCGGCAGTTGTGCGGACAGTGCCTTCCGCAGCGGTACGAGAAGGGGGTCGCCCATCTTCAACAGGCCTCCGGTCAGGGCGACTTCGCACCGTCCGGCGGATGGCGGCGGACAGACCGCGGCCGCGGCGGCGACGATGTCGTCGGCGGCCTCGGCGAGGATGCGCGCGGCGACCGGATCGTCCGCGGCGCAGCGGGCGACCTCAGGTGCGAAGGAGGCCAGCAGCGCGGGCCGGTCGGAGCGCGGGTAGAGCAGCCCCGGCAGCTCGTCCGCCGGGCCGAGCACCGCCTCCAGCCTGGCCAGCAGCGCGGCCGAACCGCCCCTGCGGCCGTCGTACGCGCGCATGGCCGCCTCCAGGCCCGCACGGCCGATCCACGCGCCGCCACCGCAGTCGCCGAGCAGATGACCCCAGCCGTCCGCCCTGCGCCAGCGGGTGAGATCCGTCCCGACCGCGATCATGCCGGTCCCGGCGGCGACGACCGCCCCGGGCCGCTGTCCGACGGCCCCCGCGTACGCCGTCACGGCGTCGGCGGCGAGCGCCACGCTGCGTACCCCCAACGCCACTTCCAACGCCTCCGGCAGCACGGCTCGCAGCTCGTCCCCGAGCGTCGCCATCCCCGCGGCCCCGATGGCAACGGCGAGCAGCCCCGGGGACCCGATGGCGCCGCCACCCGCGCCCGGCGCAGAGGCCGCACCTGGCTCACCGCCCGCACCCGTGGCACCCGCCCGCGCCAGCAGCGCCCGCGCCATCGGCAGCAACTGCTCCAGCAGATGGGCGGCGTCGATGCCCGAGGCGCCGGTACGGACCGGTTCACTGGATGCGGTCGTCACGGCGCACGACGGGTCGGCGGCCGGGGCAGCGGCGACCCTCAGGCCGGAACCCCCCGAGTCGACCCCGAGCACCCATCCGCCACGCGACTTCATGGACCGGCTCCAGGAAGAAGGGAATTGACGGCGGCAGCCTATCCCCGCCCGGCACGCGGAGGCGCGGTCATGGCTGGGCGGCACGGTGTACACGCGCCGCAGAGTCTGCGCGCCACCCTCGGGAGGGCACACTCTCTGGGCCGGTAGAGTGACGCGCTGTGGCAGCACGACCTTTGAGTGAACTTGTCGAGCCGGGGTGGGCGGACGCGCTGCGTCCTGTGGCCGGGCGTATCGCCGCGATGGGTGACTTCCTGCGTGCGGAGATCGCAGCCGGCCGTACCTATCTGCCGGCCGGATCGCATGTCCTGCGCGCCTTCCAGCAGCCCTTCGACGAGGTGCGTGTGCTGATCGTCGGGCAGGACCCGTACCCGACGCCGGGTATGGCCATCGGGCACAGCTTCGCTGTCGCACCCGAGGTCCGTCAGCTGCCCGGCAGTCTGGAGAACATCTTTCGGGAGCTGCACACGGATCTCGGCCTGCCCCGGCCTTCCAACGGTGATCTGACGCCGTGGACCCGGCAGGGCGTGCTGTTGCTGAACAGGGCGCTGACCACGGCTCCCCGCAAGCCGGGGGCTCATCGGGGCAAGGGCTGGGAGGAAGTGACCGAGCAGGCCATCCGGGCCCTGGTAGCGCGTGGCAAGCCGATGGTGTCCGTGCTGTGGGGGCGCGATGCCCGGAATCTGCGGCCGTTCCTCGGTGATCTGCCCGCGATCGAGTCCGCGCATCCGTCGCCGATGTCGGCGGATCGGGGCTTCTTCGGTTCACGGCCGTTCAGCCGCACCAATGACCTTCTGGTCCGCCAGGGGGCCCAGCCGGTGGACTGGCAGCTGCCGTAGGCCGGCGCTCGGGTTGCGCGCCGTGTCTTGCACCTGAGTTGCCGGAGGACTCCCTCGGCTCGGTTGATCACGATCCGGTGCGGCTGCCGCCGACGCTCAGCCCGGCGGGTGCGCGCATTCCGAACTCGCCAGTAGCCGGCGACGTGAAGAGCCGCCATCGGGTTCCCGGTCGGCAGTGTGCTCTCCCTCACGGAGCGGGGAGGCAACACGGCGGTGCGACTCACCGTATCTCTCGGAGAGATCCGCGCAGTGCCGGTGGGTGCGCGCGCAGGGCTTGATCGAGGAGCAGTCGCATCATGAGCGAAGAACCGAGTTCACCCCGCTCACGCCGCAGGCGAGACGTCAAGCGCTCGCGCCTGATCGACTACCCCCGGCGGGGCAGACGCGGTGTCCGCCGATGGCTCCCGTCGTGGCGACTGCTGCTCGGCACGCTCCTGAGCTGCGTCGGCACCCTGCTGGGGTTGTTCGCTCTCGCCTACGCGTATGTCGACATTCCCAGTGAGAAAGCGGCCGCGGGCGAGGAGGCCAACATCTACTACTGGGCCGACGGCAGCCGGATGGTGAGTGTGGGCCCCGTGAACCGGGAGAACGTGCCCCTCTCCAAGGTGCCCGTCCCGGTCCGCAACGCTGCCCTGGCAGCCGAGAACGCCGACTTCTACACCGACCCCGGCGTCTCCTTCACCGGACTGGCCCGCGCCGTCGCGAACATGGCCCGCGGCCAGGAGACCCAGGGCGGCTCCACCATCACCCAGCAGTACGTGAAGAACACTTATCTCTCGCAGGAGCAGACGCTCTCCCGCAAGGTGCAGGAGTTCTGCATCGCACTGAAAATGGACAGCCAGAAGTCCAAGGACGAGATCCTCCAGGGCTACCTCAACACCAGTTGGTTCGGCCGCGGCGCGTACGGCATCCAGGCGGCCTCCAACGCGTACTACGGCGTCGACGTGGATGAGCTGAACCCCAGTCAGGGCGCATTCCTCGTCGCCCTGCTGAAGGGCGGGAACGACTACGACCCAGCGCTCGGCGAGAGCAACCGGCGGCGTGCCGTGGAACGCTGGTCATGGATCCTCGACCGGCAGGTCGCCCTCGGCATGATGACAGCGCAGGAGCGCGCGACGTACGCGACGTTCCCGGCACCCCGTCGGCGGTCCATGGCCACCAACCTGAGCGGTCAGACCGGGTACCTCGTCGACATCGCCACTCGCTATGTCAAGAAGCAGACGAACCTCACCGACGCCGACCTCGACCGGGGCGGCTACCACATCCACACCACGTTCGAGAAGAACGCGGTGGCCCGGCTCGAAAGCTCCGTCAAGAGCGTCCTCGACCGGAACATCGACCCGCAGACCCGCGAGGAGGACCAGCACGTCCAGGTCGGCGCGGCGTCCGTGCGCCCTGACGACGGAGCGATCGTCGCGATCTACGGTGGCCCCGACGCGACCAAGCACTTCACCAACAACGCCGACACCTCGGGCGTCCCTGCCGGTTCGGTCTTCAAGCCGTTCGTGCTCGCCGCCGCACTGCAACACGGTGCCCAGGCCGAGGACGGCACCGTGCAGTCCGTGTCCACCGAGAGCTTCTACGACGACACCGGCAGGCTGTCCACGAGGCCGGCGCCCCTACCCGTACAGGACGGCTTCGTCTCCACACTCCCCGCCCTCGCCCGCTTCCCGACCCTGCGCGAGGCGATGGTGACCTCCGGCGGCGCCCCGTTCCAGCGACTCGGCGAGGACACCGGTCTGAAACGGGTCGAGGACATGGCCGTCGGCGCCGGAATGCTCAGGAGCAGCATGGCGCCCCGCAACAAGGAGTTCCCCCTCGGCACCTCGTCGCCGAGCGCGATACGGGTGGCCGCCGCGTACGCGACGTTCGCGAATGACGGGCTGCGGCGCGAGCCGTACTCGGTGAACCGGGTGCTGTGGGGCAACCAGCCGGTCAGCGGAGTGAAGCCGCCGCCGGCGCGGCGCGTCATGGATGCGGCAGTGGCGCTCGACATCACCTCGGTTCTGCAGGACGCGGCAGGGAGAACCCCGGCAGGTCCGGCGACGGCGGCGCTGGGCGGCCGCATTGCGGGGGCCTCCACCGGCGACAGCGACACACAGCGGGCCGCCTGGTTCGCCGGTTACACGGAGCAGCTGTCGACAGCCGTGACCATGTTCCGCTCCAAGCCCGGCCGGCCCCTGCTCCCCATGGACGGCACGGGCGGGGACGGCTCGGTACGCGGCAGCGTCTTTCCGGCCCAGGTGTGGGCGGACTACACGACGGGGGGATCGCCCGTGGATCCCGCCGGCGGCGTCGTGCCGTGAGCGCGTGCTCCTGCGGACCATGCGGACGGCGCCGATGGCTCCGTGCGACGACTCCACGCCGGTCGCGCGCACCCACGCGGACCTGCCCGCGCAGGCCGCGGCCGGAGCGGTCGGCTCCGGCGAGGGCTGTCTCCTGCGAGTCACCATCACCTGACCGTGGCCTGAGGCGTGCCGACCCACGGTGTGCTTCTTTCCACCTCCCCGGCGCGCTGGGGAGGGGGCCCGACTGTGACCGCGGCGCCGCGAGGAAGAGGCGTCCGCAATGAATGGCTGGTTCAGCCTGCCCGCCGTGACCGGTGGACGCGGAGCCTTGTCGCTGGTCGGAGCATCTGCTTGACTCCGCGCGCCAGAACGCAATTCGCCGGCGGAGGATGCCATGGAGATCACCCGCAGACGCCTGTTGTCCGCTCTGTCAGCCGCCGGTCTTCCGACGGTGATTCCCTCGCGGTCGGCGAGCGCCGCCGAGGTCGCCGCGGGCAGCGCACGTCTTCTGGCCAATACTGTGGCCGTCTTCGCCGGCACCGCCGAGTCAAACGCCCGGCCGGAGACGGCCGAAAAGTTGGCCGCCATGGACAAGGCCGCACGGACGAATCTGAAGTCGATGGATGCCGCGGGCGCGGGCGAGCTGTTCGCCGGTCTGGTGCTCGGTACCGACGAGGCCAACCTGAGCACCGCCTTCCGGCGGCTGTACGAGATCGCGCTCGCCACCCGCACACCTGGCGGCGCCCCCTCGGACCTGTACGAGAACACCGCCGTACAGCGCCGGGTGATCGACGGTCTCGTCCGGCTCCACGAGCGCTACTACGGCGACCAGTCCAAGGGCTACTACGGCAACTGGTTCCACTGGGAGATCGGGCTCTCCCAGTACATCAGCAAGACGCTCGCGTGCCTCTCCGACCAGGTGCAGGCCTACCGCCCGGACGTCGTGCGCACCTACGTTGCCTCGATGGACGCCTATCTCCGCAACGGCGTCCACGGGGACGTGAACCTCGACTCGCGCTTCCACACCGGCGCCAACCTCGCCGACATCACGACCAACCGGATCCTGCAGGGCGCGCTGCTGGGCGACGACACGCGCATCCGCAAGGCCCTCACCGACCAGCAGACGGTCTTCGCCACCGTCGACCCGTACCACCTCAACCACGGTGTCACGGACGGCTACTACGCCGACGGCTCCTTCATCCAGCACGGCTCGGTCGCGTACACCGGCTCGTACGGCAAGGGTCTGCTGATCCGTGTCGTCCAGACCCTGAAGATCCTGGACGGTACGGGCTTCGCGCACGGCGAGGGACTGGTGCCGACCGTCCAGGGCTGGGTGATGAACGGTTTCGCGCCGCTGATCTTCGAGGGCTGGATGATGGAGATCGTCAAGGGGAGGGCGGTTTCTCGGACGGGCACCGGCTACACCGATGTCGCGGGGGTCGTCGAGGCCGTCGTCGACCTCTCCTCGCTCGCGAGCGGCGCCGACGCCACCGCCCTGAAGAGCTACGTCCAGCACATCCGGTCGACCTCGCCCACCGCTCTCGATCCGGCCGGCTTCGTCTCCCCGATCAGCATCGTGCGTTACGCCGACATCATCGGCGACGCCACCGTCCGGCCCGCGGACCTCAACACAGCCTCGCGCAGCGTCGCCTTCAACGCCATGGACAAGACCGTGCACCGCAGACCGGGGTACGCCTTCGCACTTGCCCGCAGTTCCGACCGGATCAGCAAGTACGAGTACATGAACGGCGAGAACCTCATGCCGTGGTTCCAGGGCGACGGGGCGTACTACCTCTACCTCTACCTCTCCGGACAGGACCAGACCCAGGCGTACGGCGTCGACTACTTCACCACGGTCTCGCCGTACGGCCTTGCCGGTGTCACCGCACCGGTCGAGCACCGGCACACGATCCCCGAGCTCTACGGGAAGCCGTACTACGACAACCCCGGCCATCCGCTGAACTTCACCTCGTCGTCCGAGTCGCAGAACACGTACGTCTACTTCCCGCGCGGCACCAACCGGTACTCCGGCGGCGCCGTCCTCGGCACGTACGGCGCGGCCGGGATGGTGCAGTCCGGCGATGTCGCCCACCGCGACAAGGGCGCAGGTCTGCTGCCGGACGACTTCATGGCCTACGGCAATGCGACGGCGACGAAGTCGTGGTTCCTCCTCGACGAGGAGATCGTGGTGCTCGCCGCGGGGGTCGGCGACAGCGCCGGGCGGGCCGTGACCACGACGGTCGACGCCCGTATCGCCGCACCCGACGACCAGATCTCCCTCATCGGGATGCTCCGCGACGGCCGTCCCTGGACCGGCACGGGCACCGGTGACCTGCACTGGCTGCGCTACGCCAATTCCACGCAGGGGACCGCAGTCGGCTATGTGCTCCTCGACACCCCGCAGGTGAGGGTCGCTCTGGAGAAGGTCACCCGCAGCCGCCGGGCCGTCCGCACCTCGAACCCGGACACCGCCGTGACCCGCAGCGTCTTCGGCGTGACGGTCGACCAGGTCCCCGGAGCCGAACCGCTTTGTCTTGCCTATGCGTTGGTGCCGAACGCGGGGGAGGCTCGGCTGAGGTCGTACGTGGCGGGGCCGCTGAAGGTCCTGTCGAATACTCCGCGCCTGCAGGCCGTCGCCCATACCGGCCTCGGCCTGACAGCCGCCAACAGCTTCACGCCCGGCCGCCACGAAGCCGCCGGGATGCGCATCGAGGGGCCTGCCTCGGTGATCGTGCAGCGCGAGCGACGCGGCCTGACCACCGTCGCCGTGTCCGACCCGACCATGGACCGGGACACGGTCGGTGTCCTGCTCCGTGGCCGGTCGCTGCGGGAGGTCACGTCGGACGAGGGGGTACGCGTGAGCCCGGTCCACGGCGGAACCCGGCTGGAGTTCGACACCTGGAACGCGTACGGCCGGAGCTTCACGGTCACGTTGCGTGGCTAGGCTCGTGCCTGGCGTCCCGTACCGCGACAGTGAACCGCCGGAGCGGCATCTGGAGCGCCAGCTCGGGCTGCTGCACACGGAGGTCGAGGCCATCGCGTCCTCGCTGCGCGACCAGGAGGCGCGCCGGCAGCAGACCCATACGCGCTACCTGGAGGACCGGGGCCGCGGCAACTGACGGCGGTGACAACGTCTTCGCCCAGCGAGGCGGCCACCGCGGCGATCGAACGCCCCGGTGACGTCAGGCCGCTGCGGGACTGCAGACGAACTTGAGCCGGTCCTGGCCTTGGCCGCGCCGATCGAAGCGCGCACCGGAAGGCGCGCAGGACATGCGCTCCCGCCGGCGGATACGTCCTCCTACCCGCGGTGATCCGCCTACACGCGGTGATCCGCGCGGAGGAAGTCGCCCGTCACTCCACCGGCCCTGCGGACCCCTCTCTCAACCGACCGTGGCGGCCCGGACACACAGCACATCCGGCAGATGCGAGGCGAGCTGCTGCCAGCTGTCCCCGTCGTCGGCGCTCGCGAACACCTCGCCGTTGCGGTTGCCGAAGTACACCCCCGCGGGGGCGGCGTCATCCGTGCACATCGCGTCGCGCAGCACCGTCCCGTAGTGGTCGCCCTCGGGGAGCCCCGCCGACAGCGGCTCCCAGCTGCCGCCCGCATCGCTCGTTCGGTAGACGCGGCAGCGGCGGCCGGCCGGTACACGGTCCGCGTCGGCGTTGATGGGGAAGACGTAGGCCACGTCCGGCCGGTGCGGATGCGCGGCGACGGCGAAGCCGAAGTCGGACGGCAGGCCTTCGCCGATGTCGGTCCACTTGGCGCCCGCGTCGTCGCTCCGGTACACCCCCCAGTGGTTCTGCAGGTACAACCGGTCGAGATCGCCCGCGTCCTGCGCGATCTTGTGGACGCACTGGCCGAACTCGGGGTGCGGATCGGGCAGGAAGACCGCCGAAACGCCCTGGTTCGACGGATTCCAGCTGGAGCCGCCGTCGCGGCTGCGGAACACCCCGGCCGCGGAGACGGCGACGGTGACGGCGTCCGGATCCCGCCGGTCGGTGACCACCGTGTGGACGGCCTCGCCGCCGCCGCCCGGCTCCCACTTCGAGCGTGTCGGGTGCTCCCACAGCGGCCGCACCAGCTCGAACGTCTCGCCGGCGTCCTCGGAGCGGAACAACGCGGCCGGCTCCGTCCCCGCGTAGACGACATCCGGCGCCGCGGGGCCCACCGGGTGCAGCTGCCAGACGCGCTCCAGGGAGGCCCCGGTGTCCTTGGGGAACTTGATCGCGGGCTTGGCCGGCTCGGTCCAGGTCGCGCCCAGGTCGTCGGAGTGGAACACGGAAGGACCCCAGTGCGAGCTGTCGCCGCCGACGAGCAGCCGGGGGACCGGGCGGCGCGTGTCGATCCCGATCGAGTACACCGCCTGCGCGTTGAAGTGCGGGCCGTCGAAGTCCCATCGGCCGCCGCGCCTGCGGCCGATGAAGAGCCCTTTACGAGTGCCTACAGCGAGCAGTACGTCGGTCATCGCCGACACCTCCAGGACGCCGTTGTCACGGATACGGGCCAGTCTGCACCCGACCACTGACAGTGGCCCATGGAACGGGCTTCCCCGCAGGTCGGCCCGGCCGGGGCGGGCGCCGCGAACAGCGCGCCCCGGCGGTACGCCGGCTCGTCCGTGCCCGCAGGAGCCGTACCCCGTACGCTCCTCAGACCGAGCGGTGGTACTGCTCCGGGACCCGGATCCGGCCCCCGAGTTCGCGCGCCGCCTGCCGCGCCCACGACGGGCTGCGCAGCAGCTCGCGGCCGAGCAGCACCGCGTCGGCCTCGCCGTTGGAGACGATCTTCTCGGCCTGCTGCGCCTCGGTGATCAGGCCGACGGCCGCCACCGGCAGGCCCGTCTCGGCCCTCACCCGGGCGGCGAACGGCACCTGGTAGCCGGGGCCGACCGGAATCCGCACCCGAGCGGCGTTGCCGCCGGACGAGACGTCCAGCAGGTCGACGCCGTGTTCCTTCAGCAGCGCCGCGAAGCGCACCGTTTCGTCGGGCGTCCAGCCGTTCTCCTCGAGCCAGTCGGTCGCCGAGATCCGGAAGAAGAGCGGCAGTTCCTCAGGCCACACCGCCCGTACGGCGTCGACGACTTCGAGCGCGAAGCGGGTGCGGTTCTCGAAGGAGCCGCCGTACTCGTCCGACCTGTGGTTGCTGTGCGGGGAGAGGAACTCGCCGATGAGATAGCCGTGCGCGCCGTGCACCTCGACGACCTCGAAGCCCGCTTCGAGCGCGCGCCGCGCGGCGTCCGCGAACCGGCCCACGATCTCGGCGATCTGGCCGGTGGTCAGCGTGTCGGGCACCGGGTGTCCCTCGTCGAACGCCACCGGGCTCGGCCCGAGCGGCTGCCAGCCGCCCTCGTCGGCGCCGACCGGTGCGCCGCCGTCCCACGGCCGGCCGGTGGAGGCCTTGCGGCCGGCGTGGGCGATCTGGATGCCGGGGACGGTGCCCTGCTCCTTGAGGAAACGGGTGATCCGGCGGAAGGCCTCGACCTGGGTGTCGTTCCAGATACCGAGGTCGTGCGGGCTGATCCGGCCCTCGGGGGAGACCGCGGTGGCCTCGGTCAGGATCAGTCCGGTGCCGCCGGTCGCACGGGCGGCGTAGTGGGCGAAGTGCCAGTCGCCCGGGACACCGGCGTTCGGTCCGCACACCTCCGCGCTGTACTGGCACATCGGCGCCATCCAGATGCGGTTGGGAACGGTCAGCGACCGAAGGGTGTACGGCTCGAACAGGGCGCTCACGGCGGACTCCATTCACGACGGGGCCGAAATAGACGTTCGTACGGTACACATCGTAGTACGGCTTCTGTCAAACTACGAGATGTCTCGTACAAGGCCGCGCGTCATCAGCCCGCGTGCCCCCGGCCCGTAGGCCGTGCGCTGTCCACCCGTAGCCGTCAGTCCGCGTCCGTGCCCGCGCAGGCCGCCCAGCGGTCGAGGTCCGGATCGGCCGAGTCGAGCTTGGCGGTGAGTGCCGCGAGCCGCTCCTGAAGGTCGCCGATCTCGGCGAGGGTGAGTCCGGTGGCCGCCGCGATCCGGTGCGGGACGAGGGCAGCCTGCTCCCTGAGTGCCGTGCCCCGCTCGGTCGTGCGCACGGTGACGGAGCGCTCGTCCTCGGTGCTGCGCCTGCGCTCCACGAGGCCGAGCGCCTCCAGTCGCTTGAGCAGCGGGGAGAGGGTTCCGGAGTCAAGGCGGAGGCGGGCCCCGATCGTCTTGACGGGCAGCTCGCCGTGCTCCCAGAGCACCAGCAGTACCAGGTACTGCGGGTAGGTGATCCCCAGGTCCTTGAGGACCGCCCGGTAGACGCCGTTGAAGGCGCGCGAGGCCGCGTGCAGCGAGAAGCAGATCTGGCGGTCGAGGCGGAGGATCTCCGCTTCCCGCATGGCGTCCGGTGTCGTCTTCATGGGTCCAGGGTACATATGGCTCGGGCAACTGAGTTGTGCACAACTGAATTGTGTGCTGTAGTTGCTCCTGTCAGACCCCACCGACAGAGGGATGTTCCGATGAACGCGCTGTACACCGCCGTCGCCACCGCCAACGGCCGCGAGGGGCGCGCCGTCAGCTCCGACGGCCGCCTGGACCTGGCTCTGGCCGCACCCGCCGCTCTGGGCGGCAGCGGCGAGGGCACCAACCCGGAGCAGCTCTTCGCGGCCGGTTACGCGGCATGCTTCGCGAGCGCCCTCGGCCTGGTCGGGCGCCAGGCGAAGGTCGACACGAGCGAGATCTCGGTGACTGCCGAGGTCGGCATCGGCAAGGACGAGGACGGCGGCTTCTCCCTGGCGGCGACGCTCCGCATCGAGCTGCCGGAGGCCCTCGCGGGCGAGACCGGGGAACTGCTGGTGAAGCAGGCCCACCAGGTCTGCCCCTACTCCAAGGCGACCCGTGGCAACATCCCGGTCGAGCTGATCGTCGAGTAGTCGCCACTGCGGACAGTCGCCGAGGCGGGTCAGGGGAAGGCATGGCGGTGCGGTGCCCGGTCGTCCGGGCACCGCACCCGCGTACCTCGTGCCGCCCGGGTCAAGCTACGAAGGGTCTCGTACAATAGGGGCCCCGGATGAAGTGGAGCCGCCGTGACCACAGCGACCAGCCCCCGCTCACTCGCCCACCCCGCGCGCGAAGAGATCCGCCTGGAGGGTGTGCTCCACGCACTGTCCGACCCGATGCGGCTGCGGGTGGTACGGGAGCTGGCGACCGCGCCGGGCGAGCAGTCCTGTTCGTACTTCGATCTGCCCGTCACGAAGTCGACGACCACGCACCACTTCCGGGTCCTGCGCGAGAACGGTGTGATCCGGCAGATCTACCGGGGTACGGCGAAGATGAACCGTCTGCGCCGCGACGACCTGGACGCCCTGTTCCCGGGCCTCCTCGACAGCGTCCTCGCCGCCGCCGCCCGCGAGGGCGGCCGCCTCGGCACCGACTGACCCCTCCCGGTCACCCTCCTCGGATCAGGCCGCCGGCTGCTTCGGCGGTGTCGCGCCACCCGGCGCCCCTACCCCCTCCGCCGCCACGCCCTCCGCCTCCATGACCGGCGCCGCCGCCTCCAGCAGCCCCGGCCAGTCGGCGATCTTCACCGAGCGCCGCCCCAGCGACCTGCCCAGCGCCGCCTCGGCCTCCTCGATCGCCAGCCAGCCGGGCCACTCGACGGGCCGGTGCCCCAACTCCCGCAGCATGTCCAGCGGTTCGCCGGCGAGCGGCCTGGCCGACAGCTCGGCCGCGTCCGTGAGCAGAGACGTCACCGTCTCCTTGGCGCACGGCCGGTTGGTGCCGATCACGCCGGTGGGCCCGCGCTTGATCCACCCCGCCACATACTCGCCCGGCGACGGTACGCCGTCCCGCAGCACCCGTCCTGCGTCGTGCGGCACCGTCCCCCGCGCCGCGTCGAACGGCAGCCCCTCCAGGGGCACTCCGCGGTAGCCGACCGCTCGCAGCACCAGCTGCGCCTCGATCTCCTCGTACGTACCGGTGCCGCGCACACCGCCCGAGCCGTCCGGCACGGTCCGCTCGAAGCGCACGCCCGCGACCCGCCCGTCGCCCTCCAGCAGTTCCACGGGCCGCAGGAAGAACCGCAGCCGGATGCGGCGCGATGCCGTCCGCTCTCCCGAATCGCCCGGCGACGACGGTCCGGAGGCCCAGCCCCGTACGACGTCGACATTGCGGCGGTTCACGGCGGGCAGGCCCGAGGGGTCCGCGTATCCGGGATCCAGTGCGAGATCCGACGGTTCCACGCCGATGGTGGCATCCGGCAGCCCGCCCAGCTCGCGCAGTTCCTTCGTCGTGAACTTCGCCTGCGAGGGGCCGCGCCTGCCGACCATGTGCACCTCGTGCACCCCGCTCTGTGCCAGTGCGCCGAGAGCGGCATGCGGCACATCGGTCGGAAGCAGCTCCGCCGCGCCGCGCGCGAGGATCCGGGTGACGTCGACGGCGACATTGCCGACCCCTATCACCACCGCCGACCTGGCGCCGCCGAGCGCGAAGCCGTTGGCCGCGGCGTCGGGATGCGCGCTGTACCAGGCCACGAAGTCGGTGGCCGAGCAGCTGCCGGGCAGATCCTCGCCCGGTACCCCGAGCCTGCGGTCCCTCGCGGCGCCGACGCAGTAGACGACCGCGTGGTAGACCTCGAGCAGCCGGGCGGGCGCCAGTCCGTGCGCGCCCACCTCGACGTTGCCGATGAAGCCGATCCGCTCGTCCTCCAGGACCGTCCTGAGGTTGTTCTGCAGCGACTTGATCTTCTCGTGGTCGGGCGCGACTCCGTATCTCACCAGCCCGTACGGGCAGGGGAGACGGTCCAGTACGTCCACATGGACATCCGGGACCAGGGACTGCTGGACGAGGGCCTGAGCGGTGTACACCCCGCTCGGGCCAGAACCGACGACGGCGACTCGAAGCACGGCTGCGCTCCTTCCCGCAGGGTCCTTCCAGGATGGCACCTGGGAGGGCGCCCGGGGAGGCTCACATCGCGCGCATACGGTTGATCTCTGCCGTCTGCTGTGCGATCACATCATTGGCCATTTCCTCCACCTGGACGTTGTTGCCCTCCGAGAGAACGTCGGCGGCCATGGTGAGCGCGCCCTCGTGGTGGGTGATCATCAGCTTCAGGAAGAGCTCGTCGAATGCCTTCCCGTGCGCCGCGCGCAGCTGGTCCAGCTGGGCCTTGGTGGCCATTCCGGGCATCGCCCCGTGGTCGTGGGCATCGTGGGCGCCACCGTCATTCCCGCCACCGTTGCTTTTCAGCCAACCCTGCATCGCGCCGATCTCCGGCTGCTGAGCTGCCGTGATGCGTTCGGCGAGCCGCTTGACCGGCTCGCTGCCCGCACGGTCCGGCACAAGGGCGGCCATCTCCAGGGCCTGCCGGTGATGGGTGATCATCATCTGCGCGTACGAGAAGTCCGCCGAGTTCGGGCTGTCGTCCGGCAGCGCCTTCCTGGCCTCCTCGGCCGAGAGCGTCTTCGCCGGCTCGCCCGGTTTCCCGGGCGCCACCACGGACGGACCTGCGTCGTCCTTGGCCTCCGCCGTGCCGCCCGACCCCGACTCGCACCCGCTCAGGGCGAGTACGGCGGCCACGGCCACCGCGGTGATCGCGGCTTTGCCGGCGGAGCTGGATCTACGGCGCAGCAACACAGCAACCTCCTGGAGCGCTTGGGGGGCTTCGGTGTTCGTAGTAGCACGCTTGAGCGGCTCAGTGATCAAAATCTTTCATTACGGCTCTGTATCCATCTGTTGGAATGAGCATGCAAAGGACGATACTGCCGGGGTCCGTGAACCGTTCAACTTCGAACGGAGACAAGGGAGGACGCAGTGATCTCGTTGCACACCACCCGCGCGCGGCGCAGACGTCTGGGTGTGGCAGCAGCCGCGGCCGGGCTGCTCGCCACACTGCTGACGGCCGCACCCGCGGCCGCCATTCCCGACCCGGGGGACACCCAGACCCAGGGTCCGGTCTCTTCGGCCCAGCGAGCCGACGCCCAGTCAGCCGTGGCGAACGGCGAGATACCCGGCGTGGACGAGATCGTCCACAGCGACAACATCGAGCCGCTCGTCAACATCCCCAAGGAAGCCCTCCCGGGCACCAACTCCGACCTTGCCTTCCAGGGCAAGTACGCATTCGCCGGCAACTACGACGGCTTCCGTATCTTCGACATCAGCGACCCGAAGGCCCCGAAGACGGTCGCCCAGGTGCTGTGCCCCGGATCGCAGAACGACATCTCCGTCTCCGGGAACCTGCTCTTCCTCTCCACCGACTCCTCGCGCAACGACAACTCCTGCCACAGCACCACGCAGCCCGCGAGCGAGAAGTCCTCCTGGGAGGGCATGAAGATCTTCGACATCAGCGACAAGAGCAACCCGAAGTACGTCGCCGCTGTCGAGACCGCGTGCGGCTCGCACACCCACACCCTGGTGCCCGAGCGCCGCAACGTGTACGTGTACGTCTCCTCGTACTCGCCGCGTGCGGAGTTCCCGGACTGCCAGCCGCCGCACGACGGGATCTCCGTCATCAAGGTGCCGCGCAACGCCCCCGAGAAGGCCGCGATCGTGAACTTCCCGGTGCTGTTCCCGGGTGAGGGCCCCGACGGTGGCGGCAACCCGGGTGCTCCGACGAACCCGGGTGTCTCCAAGACGACCGGCTGCCACGACATCACCGTGCTGCCGTCGAAGGACCTCGCCGCGGGCGCCTGCATGGGTGACGGCATCCTGTTCGACATCGCCGACCCGGAGCACCCGAAGGTCATCGACCAGGTCCAGGACAACGTGAACTTCGCGTTCTGGCACTCGGCGACGTTCAACCAGCGCGCCAACAAGGTCGTCTTCACCGACGAGCTGGGCGGCGGCGTCGGTGCCACCTGCAACGAAGCGGTCGGACCGAACCGCGGCGCGGACGGCATCTACGACATCGTCGGCAAGGGTGACAAGCGCAAGCTCGTCTTCCGCAGCTACTACAAGATTGCCCGTCACCAGGCGGCCACCGAGAACTGCGTGGCCCACAACGGCTCGCTGATCCCGGTCAAGGGCCGCGACATCATGGTCCAGGCCTGGTACCAGGGCGGCGTCTCGGTATGGGAGTTCACCGACTCCGCCAACCCGAAGGAGATCGCCTACTTCGAGCGCGGTCCGGTTTCCACCACCCAGAACATCACGGCCGGCTCGTGGTCGGCGTACTACTACAACGGCTACATCTACTCCAACGACATCGCCAAGGGCTTCGACGTACTGAAGCTCGCCGACCGTCGCACGGACCCGGCGAAGCGGATCCGGATGGACGAGCTCAACGTCCAGACGCAGCCGGACTACTTCGAGGACTTCGACGACTGATCCGACGAGGCCCGACCCCACGAGGTCCGATCCGACGAGGTCCGGTCCCACGAGGCCCGATCGGATGAGGTCCGGGCCTCGCCCGGATCCTCGTGAGCGTGACGCGTCCCGCCGGGTGGCCTCTCACCCGGCGGGACTCCCAGCTCCCAGTCCAGTCCGTACCGCTGGAACAGCTCCGCCCGTAGCCGCTCGAGCGGCATCGGCGCCCCCGGCAGCGCCACCGCGAACACCGCGCCCATCAGCAGGGCGCGCAGCAGCGGATAGTCGGTGTCCACGTCCTGCGAGCCGTACCGCTCCACCGTGTCGCGGAGCAGGTACGCCAGCCGCTGCTGCTCCTGGTCCTGTACGAATCCCTCGGCCTGCAGGATGCCCGCCATGTGCGCCCGCATCAGCACCGGCTGGTCCACCGCGAGCCCCAGGACCGCGTCGATCGCCCGGGCCAGCCGCTCCCGGCCGTAGTCCGTGCGCGGCTCGCGCTCCAGCGCCGCCTCCAGCGTCAGATGCATCAGCCGATGCACCGCCGACTGGAAGAGCTGGCGCTTGCCGGGGAAGTAGTACGAGATCAGACCGCGGGCCGACCCCGCGCGATCCGCGATGTCGCCCAGCGTCGTCGCCTCGTAGCCACGCTCCGCCACCAGGTCCACCGTCGCCTGCAGCAGGCGCTCCCGGGAACGCCGACGGAGCTCTTCATTGACCGATGCGCTCCGCGGGGACATCCTTAACTCCTGCGTTGACTGGCTCCGAGCCAATATACTCAGCGCTACCCGCTGCGGTGCACTTGCGTGCCTGGTCAGCGGGGGGCCGGCCCGACCGGGCGACGCGGGGGATCGCCCGGTCCGGTCGGCTCGGTCATGCCCGGAATCCGGCGCGGCATGCACCGGATCCGGCGAGTCATGTCCGGACTCCGGATTCCGCGGTGAACCGTTCGTACGACGCCGCGGTGAGCGCCACCACACAGATCCCCAGCAGCCAGCCGGCCACGACGTCCGTCAGCCAGTGCACCCCGAGATAGATCCGGGTGAAGCCCACCCCCAGGACCGAGACCGCGCAGACCAGTACCGCGGCCCACCACGTCCGCGGCCCCACCCCGTACCTCCCCAGCAGCCAGAGCAGCAGCCCGCAGGTGACCATCGCCGTCATTGCGTGCCCGGAGGGGAAGGCGGCGTACTGCGCGGCGTCCACCGGGTTCTGCCAGTACGGCCGCTCGCGGTCCACCGCCGACTTCAGGCCCTGCTGCAGGGCGGTGCCCAGCGCGCTCGCAGCGGCCACCCAGAGCGCGAGCAGCACCGCCCGCTGCCAGAGCAGCAGCACGACCACCGCGGCGATCAGCAGCCGCATCGTCCACGGGTCCCAGACCCAGTCGCTGAACACCCGGTTGACGTGTGTGAACCCCGGCTCCGCCCGCGCCGAGCGGTGCAGCTCGTCCGCGACCGTGACGTCAAGTGACATCACCGGCCCCCACCCGGTGGCGACCAGCACCAGCAGCAGCGCGGCAAGGCCGGCGGTCACCGCCGCGGTGAGGGCGGGGGAGGGGACCGGGGTACGCGGCCGCGGAGGCCGGGTGGGGGCACGCATGGGGGAGATCCTTGCCGACGACCACCGCGGCGGGCTATCCCAGAGCGCTCAGACCCGGCACGAATGCCACGAGCAGCGGTACGACCGGGACCAGTGCCGCCGCCGCGGTCAGCCCCAGCCGGTGGCCCGCGGTGAGCCGGGGGACCGGAGCCAGCAGCCGGTTCACGCGCTGCGGCAGCTGCGCGTCCGGCGCCGGGCAGGGGCCGAACACTCCGCGGTGCTCGTTCAGTTCCACCAGGGCCAGCGCGATCGTCAGCCGGCCGAACCGCCGCGAGGCCACATCGTCCGCGGCGAGCTCCACCAGCCGGTGCATCTCGTCCCGGAACGCCGCGAACACCGGCACCTGCGGAAAGCCGTTCGCCAGGGCCCCCGAGCAGTGCAGCAGCCAGTCGTGCCGGGCCTGCGCGTGCCCCTGCTCATGAGCCAGCACCGCATCGAGCTGACGGCCCTTCAACCGCCGTAGCGCAGCCGTGGTGATGACCAGCTGGGGCGCGGCGCCCGGCAGCCACCAGGCGTCGGGCCGCTCACCCTCCAGCAGCACCAGCGGCTCGCGCGGGGCCTCGCCCGGCAACAAGGGCGCGCGCACGGCGAGTTCGTCCCTGCGCCGCCTGCGCCGCACCTGCGCCCGGTGGATCTCCCGGGTCAGCATCGCACCGGTCCACAGCCCGCCGCACGCCAGCACCACGGCCAGCACCGCCGACCACGGCCCGTGCGCGGCCGGCGCGTACGCCTCCACCACCGCGCGCGGAGCGGGCGCGAACACCGGGCCCCGTACCGCCTGCCAGGCCGCCGCAGCGCTGAGCATCATCGAGAGCCCGAAGCTCAGCAGCACCGCGGCCACCACGCACTGCCACACCCACAGCGCCACCACCGGCTCGCGCTCCGGCCAGCCGGCCCGCGACATCAGCCGCGGTGCCACGACGGCGGCCATGGCGCCGAGCGACAGCAGCGCGAGGGAGACCATCATGGGCTGCAGCCTATGAGCGCGGTGCTACTGCCGGGTACGGTCCTGCACGCCAAGTGATGCACGCCACGGTGTCATCAACCGTGGCTCACACGGTCAGCAGCATGGCTACCATCGCCACGCCCATCGACACCCTGCAGGCCAGCGCCAGCTCGGGCCGCGCGCCCCACGCCACGGTGCCGCCGCCCGCGGGCGCGGCCACCGGCACGAGCCGCGCCCCGGTACGCAGCACGAACACCACGAAGTAGACGAGCAGCGCCCCGGTCAGCAGCGGCACTCCGCCCGCCCGGCCGTGCCCGGCATGGGCCCCGGCGCCCGGCGCCATCGCCACCGCCATGTACACCATGGCCAGTGACCCCACCAGATGATGCAGATGATGCACGGCGCCCGACGGCAGCCGCGCCGCCCACAGGGCCCGCAGCGCCGCCGCGCCGAAGACCGCCGCGTACACCAGCCAGGACCACGGCGGCGACGGTACGACAGCGGCGGGCAGGGCCATGGCGGCCATTCCGAACCCCATCACCGCCTCGCCGCCCGCCGCCCTGCGCTCCTCGACGGGACCGCTGCGCGCGCGCAGCAGACAGTACGCACCCGACGCCGCGCACAGCGCGACGAGCAACCAGCCCGACATCGCCGGTCCGTGCACCGAGCACCTCCCCGCTCGACGGTGTCGAGGGGGTGATGCCCGCGCGGCGCACGGCACATACGAGCGCACAGGCGTACGCGGGGCGCTCGGAGGCAGGGCAGGGCAGGGCAGTGCAGGGCAGGGCCGCGGCCCGGTGGCGGAGCGCGCCTCAGAGCCGGTGCCGCAGCGGATGGTCCTCGGGCACCTCGACCACTGCGATGCGCACCCCGTCCGGATCCGTCAGCCACATCTCGACGAGCCCCCACGGCTCCCGCTTCGGAGGCCGCTCCACGGTCGCCCCGTGCGCCAGCACGTGCCCGTACGCCGCCTTCGCGTCCGAGACCTGCAGCCACAGCGCGATCCCGGGGGCGGGCGGGGTGTCCGCGCGGCCGGAGAGCTCCAGGAAGCCCCCGCCGAGGAAGTAGACCGTTCCGCGGTCCGGGCCGGTGCCGAACTCACGGTAGATCTGCAGACCGAGTACGTCCTCGTAGAACCGCCGGGACCGCTCGGGATCGGTCGGCCGCAGCAGGATGCGGCTGCTCAGCACATGCATCATGGTCAGCACAGTAGACCGCGGCGGTGTCCGCGTTAGGCTCCTCGGAACCGCGCCTTCGCGCGTGTACCGCGTGTACGAGGAGAACGGAGAGCCGCACCATGGAGACCGCCCCGTCCCGGCACCCCGCCGAGCTGACCTTCCGCGACGCCCACGAGGCCGACGTGCCCGCGCTCGTCGAGCTGATCGAGTCGGCCTACCGAGGGGACGCCAGCCGGGCGGGCTGGACCACGGAGGCGGACATCCTCGACGGGCAGCGCACCGACCCGGAGGGCGTCCGCGAGGTCATCACCGCGGCCGGCAGCCGACTGGTCGTCGTGGAGCGCGACGGCGGGCCGATCGCCTGCTGTCAGCTGGAACACCGGGGCGATGCAGCCTACTTCGGCATGTTCGCCGTACGGCCGGAGCTGCAGGGCGGCGGCCTCGGCCGGCGGATCATCGCCGAGGCCGAGCGCATCGCGCACGAGTCGTGGGCCGTGCGCGAGATGCACATGACCGTCATCTCGGTGCGCGACGAGCTCATCGCCTGGTACGAGCGGCGCGGATACCGCCGTACGGGAAGGATGACGCCCTTCCCGTACGGCGACGAGCGCTTCGGCATCCCGCAGCGCGACGACCTGCAGTTCGAGCTGCTGGTGAAGCCCCTTCCCGCGTAGACCGGGTCAGGCCGTGAAGCGGCCGGTGCGCCGGATCTCGGGGAAGTCGGTGGTCGCGCCGTCGAGTTCGAGGGCGCGCACCAGCCGCAGCTGCTCCTGGGTGTTGACGACCCAGGCGACGACCTTGAGGCCCTCGCTGTGCGCCTGCTCCACGGTCTCCAGGGTCAGCCGGCGGATGTTCAGCGCGAGCGTGGTGGCTCCCACCGCCTGCGCGCGCTCCACCAGATCGCTGCCCCAGCGGCTGGCGATGAGGGCGGTCCGCACTCCCGGCACCAGCGAGGCGATCTCAGCGACGGCCTCGTCCTGGAAGGACGACACCTCGACCCGTCCCACCAGATCGCGCTTGAGCATCACCTCGGCGAGCGCCCGCGCCGCCGCGATGTCCTTGATCTCCGCCTGGAGCGGTGCGCCCACGGCGTCCAGGACCTCCTCGAAGACGGGGATGCGCTCGCCCTGACCCGCGTCGAGCTCCCGCAGCTCGGCGAGGGTCTTCTCGGCGATCGGCCCGGCGCCGTCGGTCGTCCGGTCGACCTCCGCGTCGTGCATGACGACGAGTGCGCCGTCCTTGCTCAGATGGAGATCCAGTTCGATGGCGTCCATGCCGACGCGCTCGGCGTGGACGAAGGAACGGAGGGTGTTCTCCGGTTCGACACCCATGACCCCGCGATGACCGATGGTGAGGAAACTCAAGATCTTCTCGCTTCCGTCGATGTTGTCGGCCCGGGTCGCCTCCGGGCGCTGAAGTGCCCTTCGGCTCCGGCGGCTCGGCTCCCGCGCGGCACTGGTGCCCCACGCGGCACGGCGGCAGCCTAACGGCCGCCGTGCCGGGCGCACCCGGTCGTGCACAAGGCTGCGGAGCGGGCGGGCCCGGGCGGGAACGGGCCGTTCCGCGGGCTGTGGGCCCGCCGCTTCACTCGTGCGTGGGCGCGTCCCCCGGGCCTTGACGGAGGTGCTCCGGATGCGGGGGTTCCGGTCACCGGGGGACACTTCCCGGAGACGAGGCCTCCCGGCGGGCTCTGCAGGGCCTGGCCGAAGTCATCGCCTCGACATCCGGGCCCGACAGCAAAATCTGCGGTGACCAAGGGGCTGCGGCAGGATAATTTCCCAAGGTCACACTTGTATGGAAGAACTACGCATGGATACGGTGTCTTGACGCGAGGTTCTCCCGTGGAGGAAGTGACATGACGGAAATTCTTGTGCAGGACGCTGCTGGTGGGGACATAGCCACTGCGGAGCGAGTGGTGGAGCACCCGGCATGGCGGACGCTCAAGAACGCCGTCGAGGAGGTCCGGCCCTGGCAGTCCGAGGACGGCTCGATCGACTTCGCCGCCGAAGGCGCCCCGGTGCGCGCCGCCGCCGAGTACGCGGTCGAGCGACTCACCGCCGCGATCGAGGAGCTCTCTCCGCTGCTCCCGCACGACGCCGCGTACCACCGTGCGCTGGTCGGCGACCTGAAGAAGTGGGCGGACAGCGGCTTCGACGTGCCGGACTTCCTGGACTCGCTGCTCGCCTTCCAGCCCGCCGCGAACCGCGTGGACGGCCTCCAGCACCTGGTGGTCTTCCCCATGTACACGCAGAACGGCAACCCGGACCGCAACCTCGAAGCGGTCGTGCTGCGCATGGTCTGGCCGGAGTGGCTCGCCGAGCTCGAGGCCACCCGCTACGACAACCCGCTCTTCTGCGGCATCACCTTCGAGGACTTCACCGCCGGGTACGACACCAATTCGGCCGTGCTGTTCCCCGAGACCATCGCCGTGCGCGAGGCCCCCGAGCGGTTCAGCTGGGGCGGCATCTTCTGCGACCGCGAGGCCGCCCGCTTCCGCCGTGTCACGGACGCCGCCGTGGAGATCCTCGGCATCGAGCTCCCCGGCGACATCGCCGCGATGGTCGACGACCAGGAGCGCTGCGAGAAGGCCTTCGTCCTGTGGGACATGATCCACGACCGCACCCACAGCCATGGTGACCTGCCCTTCGACCCGTTCATGATCAAGCAGCGCCAGCCGTTCTGGATGTACGGCCTGGAGGAGCTGCGCTGCGACCTCACCGCCTTCAAGGAGGCCGTGAAGCTGGAAGCCGAGGGCAACGCGCACGGCCGCGACGTGCAGTACGCGGTGCTGTTCGACCGGATGTTCCGCTTCCCGGTCACCGGCGACCGCGTCCGCAACTACGACGGTCTCGGCGGCCAGCTGCTCTTCGCGTACCTTCACAAGCACGACGTGATCCGCTGGACCGACAACACGCTGCGGATCGACTGGGAGCGGGCCCCGCAGGTCACCAACGAGCTCTGCGCCGAGATCGAGAAGCTGTACCGGGACGGCATCGACCGCCCGAAGCTCGTGCACTGGTTCAAGGCGTACGAGCTGGTCTCCACCTACCTCGCCCCGCACCCTGGCTCCCGCTGGGCCAAGGGTCCCGACGCCCTGGACCTCTCCCAGCCGCCGCGCAAGCTCGTGGACGACGTGCTTCCGGACGAGTTTCCGCTCAGCATGTTCTATGAGGCGCTCTCCAAGAAGCTGAAGAACGTGATCGCCTCAACCAAGGGGATCACTGCCGACGCAGCTGAGCGAGTCGCCGCGTGAGCTCTCGCACGGAGGAGACGACCACTATGAACTCGAACGGCAACGGCGGAGTGCTGGACGGTGCCGTGATCGCGGTGGCCGGTGCCGCAGGCCCGGCCGGCCGCGCCACCCTGCTGCGCCTCGCGGAGGCCGGAGCCGTCGTCGTGGGGGCCGACGCCGACACCGAGCGCCTCGCCGAGGCGGTCGACGCCGCCCGGTACGCGCACGGCGGCGCGACCGTCACCGGGGACACGGTCGATCTGCTCGACCCGGTTGCCGCGCAGGAGTGGGCGAACCAGACCGAGAAGGAGTTCGGCCGGATCGACGGTCTGGTCCATCTCGTCGGCGGCTGGCGCGGCAGCGCCACCTTCGCCGAGACGAATCTCGCCGACTGGGACCTTCTCGACAAGCTGCTGATCCGCACGGTCCAGCACACGTCGCTCGCCTTCCACGAGGCGCTGAAGCGCAGCGACAGAGGTCGCTTCGTGCTGGTCAGCCAGTCCGGTGCCGCCAAGCCCACCGAGGGCAACGCCGCCTACGCCGCGGCCAAGGCCGCCGCGGAGGCATGGACCCTGGCGCTCGCGGACTCGTTCCGGAAGGCTGGGGGCGAGGAAGGCCCGCGCACCGCGGCTGCCATCCTGATCATCAAGGCACTGGTGCACGACGCCATGCGCGCCGAGCGCCCGAATGCGAAGTTCGCGGGCTTCACGGACGTCAAGGAACTGGCCGAGGCCATTGCCGGAGTCTGGGACCGGCCCGCCCCGGAAGTGAATGGACAGCGTCTGTGGCTGACCCCCGAGCCGTGATCCCGCCGAACACCGTCCGTACGGATGCCCGCCGGCACCACGACCCCGACGTCAGGGGCTTCGCCAGCGACAACTACGCGGGCGCGCACCCGGAGATCCTGGCCGCCCTCGCCCTGGCGAACGGCGGCCACCAGGTCTCCTACGGCGAGGACGACTACACGGACCACCTCCAGCGGATCATGCACAGCCACTTCGGCTCGTCCGCCGAGGCTTTCCCGGTCTTCAACGGCACGGGGGCGAACGTCGTCGCGCTCCAGGCGCTCACCGACCGCTGGGGCGCCGTGATCTGCGCCGAGTCCGCGCACATCAACGTGGACGAGGGCGGGGCCCCCGAGCGGATGGGCGGTCTCAAGCTGCTGACGGTGCCGACGCCGGACGGCAAGCTCACTCCCGAGCTGATCGACCGGCAGGCCTACGGCTGGGACGACGAGCACCGCGCCATGCCGCAGGTCGTCTCGATCACCCAGAACACCGAGCTGGGCACCGTCTACACGGTGGACGAGATCCGCGCGATCGTCGACCACGCGCACGGCCTCGGCATGAAGGTGCACCTCGACGGTGCCCGCATAGCCAACGCCGCCGCGTCGCTGGACGTGCCCATGCGCGCGTTCACCAACGCGGTGGGCGTGGACGTCATCTCGTACGGCGGCACCAAGAACGGGATGCTCTTCGGCGAGGCCGTCGTCGTCCTGAACCCGGACGCCGTGAGCCACATGAAGCACCTGCGCAAGCTGTCCATGCAGCTCGCCTCCAAGATGCGCTTCGTCTCCGTGCAGCTGGAGGCGCTGCTGGCGAAGGACCTGTGGCTGCGCAACGCCCGGCACTCCAACGCCATGGCCCAGCGCCTCGCCGAGGGCGTACGGGCGGTGGACGGCGTCGAGATCCTCTACCCGGTCCAGGCCAACGCGGTCTTCGCGCGGCTGCCGCACGACGTGAGCCGACGGCTCCAGCAGCGGTTCCGCTTCTACTTCTGGGACGAGGCGGCCGGCGACGTGCGGTGGATGTGCTCGTTCGACACCACGGAGGACGACGTCGACGCCTTCCTGCTGGCGCTGAAGGAAGAAATGGCCCGATAGCCGAAGAGGTCAATGAAGTGGACTGCACAGTCCTCTATGATGGACTGCGCAGTCCACTTCCATTGTTCCATCGCGCCGGAAAGCGCCGAACGCCGAAGCAAGGCAGACGATGACCCTGACGCTCACCGTGTCCGACGAGGTGCGCAGCCTCGTACCCGGCTTCACCCATCTCGCCGTCGAGGCCCGCGGCCTGGTCAACGGGCCAAGCAGCGAGGTGAGTTCGGCGCTCCTCGACGAGGCCGCGCGCCGCCTCGCCGAGCGGCTGGACGGCCGCGCGCCGCACGAGGACCCGCACATGGCGGCCTGGCGCGCGGCCTACAGCGCATTCGGCGCCAAGCCGTCCCGTACGCGCAACTCCGCCGAGGCACTCGCCAGGCGCGCGCTCGCCGACGGCGGGCTGCCGCGCATCAACCTGCTCGTGGACGCGTACAACGCGATCAGCGTGGCCCATCTGATTCCGGTCGGCGGCGAGGACCTGGACCGCATCGAGGGCGGCATGCGCCTCGTGCGCGCGAGCGGCGACGAGCCGTTCGTCACCGTCGCGGCGGGCGAGGAGACGGTGGAGCACCCGGAAGCGGGCGAGATCGTCTGGTGCGACGACGAGGGCGTCACCTGCCGGCGCTGGAACTGGCGCCAGGGCCCGCGCACCCGGCTCACCGAGGAATCGATGAACGCGATCTTCCTGCTCGAGTCCCTGGCGCCCACGACGACCGGCGAGCTCGAGGCCGCGGGTGCCGAGCTCGCCGAGGTGCTGGAGAAGCTGAGTCCCGGGGCGCGGATCACCGTCCGCACCCCGGAGTGACGTTTCCGCCCGGCTCCGGAAGAGACGCTCAGCTGGCCTCGCGGACCTCTTGCGGGGTCGGCGCCGTACCCCCGAGGTGCGCGGGCACCCACCAGGTGTCGCTCGTGTCCTTGGGGCGTACGGGATAGGAGCGCTGAGCCGCCTCCAGCAGCTCCTGCACCCGCTCGCGCAGCCGCCGGGTGATCGCTCCCGCGTACTGGTCGGTGGGCGCCTCCACCGGCTCTCCGACGCGGATGGTCACCGGGATGTGGCTGCGCCTGAGGTTCTTCGGCCGCCCCTTGGTCCACAGCCGCTGGGTGCCCCACAGCGCCATCGGGATCAGCGGAACCCCGGCCTCCTGGGCGAGGCGCGCCGCGCCCGACTTGAAGCCCTTCAGCGTGAACGACTGGGAGATGGTGGCCTCGGGGAAGACCCCGATGATCTCGCCGGAGCGCAGCGAGTCCAACGCGTGCGCGTACGCCGTCTCGCCCTGCGCGCGGTCCACGGGGATGTGCTTCATCCCGCGCATCAGCGGACCCGAGACCCGGTGCCGGAACACCGAGTCCTTCGCCATGAAGCGGACCAGTCGCTTCTGCGGCAGCGCCGCCAGGCCGGAGAAGATGAAGTCGAGGTAGCTGATGTGGTTGCTCACCAGCACCGCTCCGCCGGAGCGCGGAATGTTCTCCGACCCCTTGGTCTCGATCTTCAGGTCGAGCGCCTTGAACATCGTGAGAGCGGCGCCGATGACCGGCCGGTAGACGAGCTCTGCCATGTGTGGGGAGACCCTTCGTTCACTCTGCCCCGGGGAGGGTTCGCCCGGCGGAAGTTACGCAGCCGTAGGTTTTCGGCATTGGGCAGATCGTGCCCCATGCGCGGCGTTACGGCCAGTCCTGGGCGCGTCGTACGGCGAGATTCTCGTCACGTCGCGTCACGGATCACGCGGTGGCCCGGCGCAGCAGCAGGTACATCTCGCAGCCGAGGCAGTACGAGAAGGCCGCGTTCAGGAACGCCGCGGCCAGCGCGCACGCGGTGGCCGCCATCCCCAGCCACGCGGGTCCCCAGCCGTAACCGACGAGCCCCACCAGCGCGAAGACGAGCCCCACCCCCTGCGCGAAACGCGGCGGAACGGGAGACTCGACGTCCGCGGGCGGGCCGATCCGCGGCCTCACGACCGTACGGAACAGCCACCCGTACGGGGAGCGCTGGACGCCGGCCACGGCCCCGACCGCGAAACACAGCGCCTGCCAGGCGAGCAGTGTTCCGCTGGAGGTGATGAGAACGACGGCGAGTACGACGGTGGTCACGGCGGCGCCGAAGCGCGGTCCCCTGACGTCGATGTCCATGCCGTCCAGCATCCCGCAGGACACGCGGAGAGCGGGGGTGGGAATCTTTGCGGTCCTGTGAATGCTGGAAAGGGGTCGGAGGGAACCATGACCGGACTTGTGGTGTGCGCGGCGGTCCTCGCGGTGGCGGGGGTCTTCGGTCTGCTGCACCGGCGGACGAGCGGGAGGCTGAAGGTGCGCGGGCGGGACGAGGAGCGCAGGCTCGGCATGGCGGATCTGGGGGCGGAACTGGGGGAGCGGGCCACGCTGGTGCAGTTCTCCAGCGCCTTCTGCCAGCCGTGCCGGGCGACCCGGCGGACCCTCGCCGAGGTGGCGGGCATGGTCGACGGGGTCGCCCATGTGGAGATCGACGCCGAGGAGCGGCTCGCGCTGGTGCGTGAGCTGGAGATCCTGAGGACGCCCACCGTGCTGGTGCTCGACGCGCGTGGCCGGATCGTACGGAGAGCGTCGGGACAGCCCCGTAAGGCCGATGTGATCGCGGCGCTCGGCGAGGCGGTCTGAGCGGGGCGCTCGGGGAGACGGCGTGAGTGCGGTCCGCGGCACGGGGCGGGAACGGGGAGTACTGGGTTGGGTGGGAACGGGGCGTGCCAGTGCCGTGACACAGCTCCCATATCCAGGGACCCACTTGACTGCACCTGTCAACTATCGTCAGTCTGACGACGTGCCACGACGACTCCTTCTCTTCGGCCGGCCCCATGTGGACCTGGCCCGCAACGCGAGTGCGCGCTGTCCGGGTGCCTGAGCAACCACCGCCCCCGTTCGCATCCACCGCAGGACAACTCCATGACGGCATCGCCCGACCTCGGCACCCCTCCGCTCGCTCCTCCTGACCCCGGCGCCCCTCAGCCGGCCTCCCCCGACCTGCTTCGCTCCGTCTTTCGGCAGCACGCGGCAGGCGTCGCGGTCATCACCGCCCGGGGTGAGCGCCCCGTCGGCTTCACGGCGACCTCACTCAATTCCGTCGCGGCCGAGCCGCCGCTGATCTCGTTCGGCATCGGCATCACCTCGTCCAGCTGGCCCGTCGTCTCGCGGGCGGAGCACATCGGCGTACACATACTCGGCGAGCACCAGCGGGAGCTGGCCGCCACCTTCGCGCGCAGCGGCGCCGACCGCTTCGCCCCGCCCACCCGATGGCGTACCGGACCGGAGGACATTCCGGTCCTCGACGGGGTACTGGCGTGGCTGGTCTGCCGGGTCGTCGCCCGCGTGCCCGCGGGGGACCATCGCATCGTCGTCGCCGAGGTCGTCGCCGGGGACCCGGCCGGAACCGGCCGCCCGCTCCTCTACCACCAGGGCCGCTTCAACGCGCTGCGGGACTGAGAGATCCCAGGTGAGGGGGAGAGGCCCCAGCGTTGGCAAGGTCACAGTTCCAAGCGCTTGCTTAGTGGCAACGAACTCTGTGTACTGACGAGTAATATGACGTTCGGAACCCCGGTCGTCCTGACCGGAAACCCCGCCTTCAGGCGCCTATGCTGCCTGCACAAGGCAGCTCAGTAATGACGATGCAGTAGGAGAGCCGGCGTGAGCTTGAGGATCGTTGTCTGTGTGAAGTACGTGCCCGACGCCACCGGCGATCGGCACTTCGCCGATGACCTGACCGTCGACCGTGACGACGTGGACGGCCTGCTGTCGGAGCTCGACGAGTACGCGGTCGAGCAGGCGCTGCAGATCGCCGAGGACGCGGACGACGCGGAGATCACCGTGCTGACGGTCGGTCCGGAGGACGCCAAGGACGCGCTGCGCAAGGCGCTGTCGATGGGTGCGGACAAGGCCGTCCATGTCGAGGACGACGATCTGCACGGCAGCGACGTGATGGGTACCTCGCTGGTGCTGGCGAAGGCGATCGAGAAGACCGGTTACGACCTGGTCGTCTGCGGCATGGCCTCCACGGACGGCACCATGGGTGTGCTGCCGGCGGTCCTGGCCGAGCGGCTGGGGGTTCCGCAGGTGACGCTGCTGTCGGAGGTTTCCGTCGAGGACGGCACGGTGAAGGGCCGCCGGGACGGTGACACCGCGTCCGAGCAGCTTCAGGCGTCGCTGCCGGCCGTCGTGTCGGTCACGGACCAGTCGGGTGAGGCCCGCTACCCGTCGTTCAAGGGCATCATGGCGGCCAAGAAGAAGCCGGTTCAGTCGCTGGACCTGTCGGACCTCGACCTCGAGGCGGACGAGGTCGGCCTGGAGGGTGCCTGGACCGCGGTGGACTCCGCGGCCGAGCGTCCGGCCCGTACCGCGGGCACGATCGTCAAGGACGAGGGCGAGGGCGGCAAGCAGCTCGCGGAGTTCCTCGCGAGCCAGAAGTTCATCTGAGGCTTCGGCCCCAACCGCCCCCTTCATACTTCGCAAGCAGGAGAGTAGAAGTCCCATGGCTGAAGTTCTCGTCTACGTCGACCACGTGGACGGTGCCGTCCGCAAGCCCACCCTGGAGCTGTTGACGCTGGCCCGCCGGATCGGCGAGCCGGTCGCCGTCGCGCTGGGTGCCGGCGCCGAAAACACCGCCGCCACGCTCGCCGAGCACGGCGCGGTGAAGGTCCTGACCGCCGATGCCTCCGAGTTCGCCGACTACCTGGTCGTGCCGAAGGTGGACGCGCTGCAGGCCGCCTTTGAGCAGGTCTCGCCGGCCGCGGTGCTGGTGCCGTCCTCCGCCGAGGGCAAGGAGATCGCGGCCCGCCTCGCGGTGCGGATCGGCTCCGGCATCATCACCGACGCCGTCGACCTCGAGGCCGGCGACGAGGGCCCGGTGGCGACGCAGTCCGCGTTCGCGGCCTCCTTCACCACCAAGTCCCGTGTCTCCAAGGGCACCCCGGTCATCACCGTGAAGCCGAACTCGGCCCCGGTCGAGGCGGCCCCGGCCGCCGGTGCGGTCGAGGCGCTTTCGGTGTCGTTCTCCGCGCAGGCCACCGGTACCAAGGTCACCGCCCGTACCCCGCGTGAGTCGACCGGGCGTCCGGAGCTGACCGAGGCCGCGATCGTGGTCTCCGGCGGCCGTGGCGTCAACGGTGCCGAGAACTTCGCGGTGATCGAGGCCCTCGCGGACTCCCTGGGTGCCGCCGTCGGTGCCTCCCGTGCCGCGGTGGACGCCGGCTGGTACCCGCACTCCAACCAGGTCGGCCAGACCGGCAAGTCCGTCTCCCCGCAGCTGTACATCGCCTCCGGCATCTCCGGCGCGATCCAGCACCGGGCCGGCATGCAGACCTCCAAGACCATCGTGGCCATCAACAAGGACGCCGAGGCCCCGATCTTCGACCTCGTCGACTACGGCGTCGTCGGCGACCTCTTCCAGGTCGTCCCCCAGCTCACCGAGGAGATCAACACCCGCAAGGGCTGACCTCGGCACACGCCCGCCACGGGGCCGCACGGTGAACTCACCGCGCGGCCCCGTGCCGTTGCAGGGGACCATTGACGCAGGTCAGTCACCCCGACTAACTTCACCATACGGATT
>NZ_JBSFHO010000046.1:0-48641 GCF_053597075.1 Streptomyces sp. NPDC001514 | reverse complement strand
TCCTCCACACCTACAACCACCACCGCTGCCACACCGCAATCGGAGGGCAACCTCCGATCAGCCGCGTCAACAACGCTGCGGGTCAATACACCTAGCGGCTCACCGGCAGCGTGACGCTGCTGACCCCGGCCCGGACGGACAGTTCCGTCCCGGCCGGGTACCGGAGCGTGTAGTCGTGGTCGGTGGAGATCAGCACCACGCCCAAGCGGTGTCCCTTCCCGAAGACGTAGTCCTGCGGCTGCATCCCCCACTCCAGGCGGTACTCCCTTCCCTCGACGACCTGGCTCTGTCGCTCGAGGGAGTGACGGTTCCGGATGTCCAGCCAGCCGCGCGACACGATCTTGAAGTCGGCGGTCTCGGTCCGGTGCCTGGTCCGGTAGGTGCAGCCGGTGTCACCGGGGACGCCCTCGCCGTAGCAGATGAGCTGCGAGGAGTCCGCGACGGTCCCGGCGGTCGCACGGGTGGCGGTCCCGTAGTCGACCAGCAGCGCAGTGACGTACGGTGACGAGCCCGCGAGGGAGGCCCGTACCGACACCTCCGGGACACCGTTCACGCGCAGATCGGCCGGGAGCGGTCCCGTCGTGTACGCGAGCCGGTCCGGGCGGGCCGTGCCGGGGGCGGCGACCAACTGCTCGGCAGGCACCGTACGGCCCGCGTCGGTCATCGTCTGCCGCACCGGCCCGCCCGGAAGCGGCGAGAGCCCGTCGGCGTTCAGCCGAAGAGTGAGGTCACGGGTCCCGGGCGCCGGCCACTCCGACTGCTGCCGCCAGGTGAGGTCCGCCTGCTCGACGTCGACACGGGGAGCGGTGAGGGCGCCGTTGTCCAGCCCGTACAGCCAGTGGTCGAACCACTGGTGCAGCTGATCGAGCCACTCCTCCATACGCAGCGGCATCGGATTGACGTGGCCCGCCTGGTGCAGCCACAGCTTGCGCGGCACATGATGCTTCTTCAGGGCGTCCCACAGCTGCCCGAAGTGCTGGGTCTTCACGTTCCAGTCGTTGCCGCCGTGCACGACGAAGACCCCGGCCTTGATCTTCCCGACGTCCTTCAGGTAGTCCCGCTCCTTCCAGAAGGGGCTGAAGTCGCCGGTGACCCGGTCCTGTTCGACGGTCAGCCGGTCGAGGACGGGCTTGCAGATCTCCCGGTCGGCGCGCGTGTAGACGTACTTCGCGAGCACATCGGTGTCCTCGCCCTGGTAGCCGCCGGGCGCCACGACCCCGCCACCGGCGCGGTAGTAGTCGTACCAGGACGAGATCCCGGAGATCGGCACGATCGCCTTGAGCCCCTCGACGCCGGTGGCCGCTACGGCGGTCGGCAAGGTGCCGTTGTACGAGATCCCCATCATCGCCGTGTTCCCGGTCGCCCAGGCGGCTCCGACCGGACTGCCGTCCAGGGCCCAGCCCCTGGCACGGCCGTTCAGCCAGTCGACGGCGGCCTTCGCGCCGAGGGTCTCGTTGCGGCCACCGGAGGTCGGACAGCCGGTGGAGCCGCCGGTGCCGAGGCTGTCGACCTGTGCGACCGCGTAGCCGCGCGGCAGGAAGTAGTTGTCCGTGTATCCGGACCAGACGACGGACGGTCCGCTCTCCCCCAGGGCGCCCGACTCCGCGTACGGGCCCACGAGCCCCGGGACCCGTCCCGTCGGCGCGAGCCGCCTGCCCGACGGAAGCCCGTCCTCGTCCACGTCGACGTCGTGGTTCTGGACATCGTTGCCGCCGGCCCAGTAGGGGCTCGCCTCAAGGACGGTGGCGACCTTCAGTCCCGCGTCGGTCTCCTTCGGCCGCAGGATCCGCATCCGCACGGTGTCGCGGCGGCCGTCGCCGTCGCTGTCCACCTCGGTCTCGATGTCGACCTGTTGATATATCGCGTCAGCACGGGAGAAGACGGGCCGGGTCTCGTTGCCGACAATGCTGAGGGCGGGGGCGTCCGCCTGCGCGGCGGGCGCGGGGAGCGCCGTCAGCAGGGAAGCGGCGAGAGCCGCCGACCCCCATGTCCGAACTCCCCGTACGAAGCGGGATGTCCGGGCCGTACGCATTCGGGTGGGTCTCGCCATCGTGCCTGCCTCCAGGGCCGGGGTAGGGGACGATCACGCGGGAAGCGCGGACACATTCCACCGCTCCCCCACCAGCCGCACCAGACCACGACACCGCCAACACCCGTGCCCCCGTGCCCCCTTGCCCCAGCAGCCCGATCAACGCTTCACTGTCGCTCTCCCCACAGGAGGTCACCCGTCCCCACGACACGCAGAGGGGTTCTTCTTGACCGCCGTACGCACCACCGCGCTCACCGCCGCCACCGCGGCCGCCTGTGCCGCCGTCCTCGCCACCGCGATCCCGTCAGCGGCCATCAACTCGTACAACGCCACGCCCGCGCCCGAGCGCACCGAGGTGGGCGCCCTGGTCGCCACGTGGGACAACGACGGCGATCCGGCCACCCCCGACCGTGTCGACTGGGTCTGCTCCGGCACGATGATCGACGCGAACACCTTCCTGACCGCCGCGCACTGCACCACCGACTGGCCGGCGAACGTGAAGTTCTACGTCTCCCTTGACCAGGACGTGCAGTCCGGACTCGACAAGGCCGCAGCCGAGCACCCGGGCGACCCGGCCGCCGTCGCGAACGCCGTCGCCGTCCAGGGCACCGCGCACAGCCACCCGGCCTACCCCGGGCCCGCCTCCGACACGCACGACATCTCGGTGATCGAACTGCCCGCGGCCAAGGTCAAGTCCCGCTGGTCCTTCACCCCGGCCGCGCTCCCCAAGGCCGGGGCGCTCGCGGCGCTCGGTCCGCAGGGCCTGAACGACACCTCGTTCCTCGTCGCCGGCTATGGCACCCAGGAGGCCCAGCGCGGCCCCGGCGGCCACACCCACCCGGGCGGCGGGGTCCGGATGAAGGCCCCGGTCACCTACAACGCGCTCAACGACGCCTGGCTGCGGCTGGCCATGACCGCCCCGCAGGGCAACGGAGGCGCCTGCTACGGAGACTCGGGCGGCCCGAACTTCGCCACCCTGTCCGGCAAGCTCACCCTCGTCGCCACCACGATCACCGGTGACATGCCCTGCTACGCCACGAACGTGACGTACCGGCTCGACACCCCCGGCGCCCGCGCCTTCCTCTCCCCCTTCGTGGCACTGCCCTGAGACCCCGCGTGCACGGGATGTTGTGCCCCCGCAGGCGAGGTCCTAGCGTTCCCTCATGAGGCACAAGGCGTACCGCCCGGCCAGGGCCGCCGTTCGCGCGGCCCTGGCCGCCGGTGTTCTCGCGGCCCTGGGCGCGGGCTGCTCCGGCGGCGCCGCGCAGCCCGCCGGCACCCCCGCCACGCCCTCCCCGCGCACCACCTCACCCCAGGAGCTGTGCACCACCCTCATCACCAAGTGGGGCCACGAGCTCCTCACTGACGATGCCGGTGGCTACGGCGACTACCAGTCGATGGGCCTGTCCAACGCCCAGTACGAGATCCTGCGCGAGACGCTGGACGCCGCCCGCGCCGAGAAGCGGCGCAACGGTCCCGGCTCCGCCCGCACGTTGATCGACCGTCAGGCCGACGAGCGCTGCACGGAGCGCTACCGCAACGGTGTACCGACCGGCGGGCCGTGGCAATGAGCGGCGTCGGACCCGTGGAGCCCGGTGAGCACACGTACGTCGCGGAGACCCCCGGGCCCTCGCCCCGCCGCGGACCGGCCGGGCCATGGGCGGCACTCCCCGCACGCCACCGCCGCATCATCCTGACCGTCCTGCTGCTCCTCACGGTCACCGCCGGCTCCGCCTACCTCTACGTCACCCGCCCGCGCCCCGATCCCGGCCCGTGGCCTGCGCAGGTGGTCTCCGTGTCGTACGAGGGCCCCGCTCCGGCCCCCCGCCGCCCCGACGGTGTGCTGCGCTTCTCCGTACGGATCACCGTCGGCGCGGGCCCGCCCGTCACGGTCGAGAACATCCGGCAGCCGTCGGCAGGCCTGCGGCTCAAAGCCTCCCCGAACCCTCCTTTTACGGTGAAAGCCGGGTCTGTCCACAGTGTGGACATCGTGATCAACGTGGACGACTGCGGAAAAGCGCCCCGGAATGCCGGTCTCGCTTTCCTCGATGTAACTCTGCGTAATGCCCGCGCAAAACAGGACCAGAGTTTCATCCTGGGCGACCACTACGCACGGGACCTGGGGCGGGCCGTGACCGACTACTGCGAGCAACCACCACGGCTGTCATGACCAAAAACGGGAAACAGTCATGCACTCCATCCCGCAAATCCGTTCGGGATAACAAGAGCGTCACAGCCTCGGCAGACCAGTGCTGAATTCCCATTTACCCGCTTAGAGTCACGGCCAGTCACCGCGCCACCGGATTCCTTGTCAGTGAGGGTCCAGCGCTCGACTCGGCACTCCACAAGGGAGCCGCCGTGCCAGGTGAAAGGACCAGACAGTGCGTCAACGTTCGCTCATAGCCATAACCGCTGCACTCGCCGCGGGGGCACTCACCCTCACCGCCTGTGGCTCGCGCGACGACAATGGCGGAGGCACCGCTGCCGGTGGCGACACCACCGTTGTCATCGGTGTCGACGCGCCCCTGACCGGCGACCTCTCCGCGCTCGGCCTCGGCATCAAGAACTCGGTCGACCTCGCCGCCAAGCAGGCCAACGAGAAGAAGTACGTCAAGGGCGTCACCTTCAAGATCGAGGCCCTCGACGACCAGGCGCAGCCCTCGTCCGGCCAGCAGAACGCCACCAAGCTCGTCGCCAACAAGGACGTCCTCGGCGTCGTCGGCCCGCTGAACTCCTCGGTGGCCGAGTCGATGCAGAAGGTCTTCGACGACGCCAAGCTCGTCCAGGTCTCCCCCGCCAACACCAACCCGGCCCTCACGCAGGGCCCGGCCTGGAACACCGGCACCAAGAAGCGCGTCTACAACTCGTACTTCCGCACGGCCACCACGGACGCCATCCAGGGCCCGTTCGCCGCGCAGTACCTGTTCAACGACGCCAAGAAGAAGAAGGTCTTCGTCGTCGACGACAAGAAGACCTACGGTGCCGGTCTCGCGGCCACCTTCAAGGCCGAGTTCACCAAGCTGGGCGGCGCCGTCGCCGGCGAGGACCACGTCAACCCGGAGACCAAGGACTTCTCCGCGGTCGCCACCAAGATCAAGAACTCGGGTGCGGACGTCGTCTACTACGGCGGTGAGTACCCGGCGGCCGGCCCGCTGAGCAAGCAGATCAAGAAGGCCGGTGCCAAGATCCCGCTCGTCGGTGGCGACGGCATCTACAGCGCCGAGTTCATCAAGCTCTCCGGCAAGGAGGGTGAGGGCGACCTCGCCACCTCCGTCGGCGCGCCGGTCGAAACCCTCCCGTCCGCCAAGGAGTTCGTGGCGAACTACAAGGAGGCCGGTTACAAGGAGGCCTACGAGGCCTACGGCGGCTACTCCTACGACTCCGCCTGGGCGATCATCGAGGCCGTGAAGAAGATCGTCGACGACAACGGCGGCAAGCTGCCCGACGCCAAGGACGCCCGCGCCAAGGTCCTCGACGCCATGAAGGGTGTCTCCTTCGACGGTGTGACCGGCAAGGTCTCCTTCGACGAGTACGGTGACGCCACCAACAAGCAGCTCACCGTCTACGAGTACAAGGCGGGCGCCTGGGCCCCCGTCAAGTCCGGTACCTTCACGGGCTGAACCGGCTGATCAACAACCCGCAACACATTTTGGCCGCGCGGGGCGCTGCAAACTGGCGCCCCGCGCGGAGTCACATCCGGCGAAAGACTTCGGAGGACCTGCGGTGAACGAACTGCCGCAACAGCTGGTCAACGGCCTGCTACTCGGATCGATGTACGGGCTGGTCGCCATTGGCTACACGATGGTCTACGGCATCGTCCAGCTCATCAACTTCGCGCACGGCGAGATCTTCATGACCGGAGGCTTCGGTGCCCTCACGGTCTGGCTGATGCTCCCGTCGGGCACCACCATGTGGGTGGCCCTGCCACTCATGATCATCGGCGCGATCATCGTCGCCACCACCATCGCCGTCGGGGCCGAGCGCTTCGCCTACCGGCCACTGCGCAACGCACCACGACTCGCACCGCTCATCACGGCCATCGGCCTGTCCCTCGCCCTCCAGCAGGCCGTATGGGCGTGGTACCCCGGCGCCAAGTCCTCCCTGTCCTTCCCGGAGATCCCCGGTGGCCCCTTCCACCTCGGAAGCGTCACCATCCAGACCGGTGACGTCTTCCTGCTGGTCGCAGCCCCCATCTCCATGGCCGTCCTCGGCTACTTCGTCATGAAGACCCGCACCGGACGCGGTATGCAGGCCACCGCCCAGGACCCGGACACCGCCAAGCTCATGGGCATCAACACCGACCGCATCATCGTGGTCGCGTTCGCCCTCGGTGCCGCCTTCGCCGCCATCGGAGCCGTCGCCTACGGCCTCAAGTACGGCGAGGTCAACTTCAAGATGGGCTTCCTGCTCGGCCTCAAGGCCTTCACCGCCGCCGTACTCGGCGGCATCGGCAACATCTACGGCGCCATGATCGGCGGGCTCGTCCTCGGCATCGCGGAGACCATGGCCACGGCCTACGTCAGCGACATCCCTGGCATGCACCAGCTCGGCGGCCAGGCCTGGGCCGACGTCTGGGCGTTCGTACTCCTCATCCTCGTGCTGCTCTTCAGGCCCCAGGGTCTGCTGGGCGAGCGCGTGGCGGACAGGGCGTGATCAACATGACTACTGAGACCACCACCGCGGAAACCCCGCGCACCTCCGCGGCCGACGCGCGCACCGGCCTCATCGCCCTGCCGCCGAACATCGCACGGGCCACCGCCACCGCAGGCGGCGCCCTCACCGTCGTCTCCGCCTTCACCGCCTGGACCTGGACCGCCGCATTCCCCGGCGACCTCACGGTCTACGGCTACCCCGGCGGCCTGCAGTGGCTCGTCCTCATCGGCGGCGCCCTCACCGCCCTCCTCGGCCTCGCGTCGTACGGAGTCAAGGGCACCCGCTGGCTGGTCCCGGCCGGAGCCGACGCGGCGATCAAACTCGCCGCACTCGGCACCTTCGCCACCGCCTGGTACACCGTCCTCGCGATCAGCATCAAGCTCGGCGGCCTCGTCAACCTCGAGCCCGGTGGCTTCCTCGTCGCGGTCGCCAGCCTCGCCGCCCTCATCGGCGCACTGGCACTGCCCTTCGACCGGCCCACGCGCGAGCCGGCCGACCCGGAGGACACCGCCTGGGAACAGTTCATGCACAACGCCCGCGGCAACCAGTGGGCGGTCGTCAAGGCCGCCTTCGCGGCCGGCACACCCGCGCCGGCACGCAAGCTGCCCGCGTACGCCGAGATCCTCGTCCTCACCGCGGTGCTCGCGCTCGGACTCACCGTCTTCACCTACGGCATCGGCACCGAGTACGACGAGCTGTTCATCGGCTTCCTCATCACCGCCTGCTTCGGCTTCGCAGCCCTCAACAAGGCCGGACTCGCGGCGCGCGTCTCGGCGATCGCCGCCCGCCACCGCAACGTGGCCATGGTCGGCGCCTTCGCCGCCGCAGCGGCCTTCCCCTTCACCCAGTCCGACGACCAGTACGCGACCATCGGCGTCAACATCCTGATCTTCGCCACCGTCGCCCTGGGCCTCAACATCGTCGTCGGCCTCGTCGGCCTGCTCGACCTCGGATACGTCGCCTTCCTCGGCGTCGGCGCCTACGCCGCCGCCATGGTCTCCGGCTCCCCGTCGTCCCCCTTCGGCCTCCACCTGCCGTTCTGGGCCGCCATCCTCGTCGGCGCCGCCGCATCCATGGTCTTCGGCGTCCTCATCGGCGCCCCGACCCTGCGGCTGCGCGGTGACTACCTCGCCATCGTGACGCTCGGCTTCGGTGAGATCTTCCGCATCGCCGTCAACAACATGGACGGGACCTCCGGCCCGGACATCACCAACGGCTCCAACGGCATCTCCTCGATCCCGAACCTCAACATCCTCGGCTTCGACTTCGGCGCCGAGCACACCATCGCCGGGTTCACCATCGGCCGGTTCGCGAACTACTTCCTGCTCATGCTGCTGATCACGCTCGTCGTCGTGGTGGTCTTCCGCCGCAGCTCCGAGTCCCGCATCGGCCGCTCCTGGGTCGCCATCCGCGAGGACGAGACCGCCGCCGAAGCCATGGGCATCAACGGCTTCCGCGTCAAGCTCGTCGCCTTCGCCCTCGGCGCCTCGCTCGCCGGCCTCGCCGGCGCGGTCCAGGCCCACGTCACCTACACCGTGACCCCCGAGCAGTACCAGTTCGCCCACGTCGTGCCGCCCAACTCGGCCTTCCTGCTCGCCGCGGTCGTCCTCGGCGGCATGGGCACCATCAGCGGTCCGCTCGTCGGCGGCGCACTGCTCTACCTCATCCCCAACAAGCTCCAGTTCATGGGCGAATACCAGCTCTTCGCCTTCGGTGTCGCGCTCATCCTCCTGATGCGCTTCCGCCCCGAGGGCCTCATCCCCAACCGCCGCCGCCAGCTCGAATTCCACGAGAACGAGGAAGCGCCCGCCGCCCTCACCAAGGCAGGTGCCTGAACATGACCACCGACACCACCACGAAAGCGACCGCCCCGGCACCGACCGGCGAGACCGTCCTCGACGCCCGCGGCGTCACCATGCGCTTCGGCGGCCTCACCGCCGTACGCTCCGTCGACCTCACGGTCAACAGCGGCGAGATCGTCGGACTCATCGGCCCCAACGGCGCCGGCAAGACCACCTTCTTCAACTGCCTCACCGGCCTCTACATCCCCACCGAGGGTGAAGTCCGGTACAAGGGCACGGTCCTGCCGCCCAAGTCCTTCAAAGTGACCGCCGCCGGCATCGCCCGGACCTTCCAGAACATCCGTCTCTTCAACAACATGACGGTGCTGGAAAACGTCCTCGTCGGCCGCCACACCCGCACCAAGGAAGGCCTCTGGTCCGCCCTGCTGCGCGGCCCCGGCTTCCACAAGGCCGAAGCCGCCTCGCGCGAGCGGGCCATGGAACTCCTCGAGTTCGTCGGCCTCGCGCCCAAGGCCGAGCACCTCGCCCGCAACCTCCCCTACGGCGAGCAGCGCAAGCTGGAGATCGCCCGGGCACTGGCCAGCGAGCCGGGACTGCTGCTCCTCGACGAGCCCACCGCCGGCATGAACCCCCAGGAGACCCGCGCCGCCGAAGAACTCATCTTCGCCATCCGGGACCAGGGCATCGCCGTCCTCGTCATCGAGCACGACATGCGGTTCATCATGAACCTCTGCGACCGCGTGGCCGTCCTCGTCCAAGGCGAGAAGCTCATCGAGGGCGACAGCGCCACCGTCCAGAGCGACGAGCGCGTCATCGCCGCCTACCTGGGCGAGCCCTTCGAGGGCGCACCGGGCGAGGAGGAAGCCGCAGAGGTCGCCAAGGCGGAGGCGCACGCCGCCGAGACCGACTCGACGGACGACGCCGACGAAACCGCCACGGACACCGCGGGCGACGACGCGGCGGACGACGCGCCGGAGGCAACGACCGAAGGCGACAGCGACAGCGACACCGCCCAGGCCTCCGGCGGCACCGGCAAGGAGAACGACTGATGACCGCACTGCTCGAAGTCGAGGATCTGCGCGTCGCCTACGGCAAGATCGAGGCCGTCAAGGGCATCTCGTTCAAGGTCGAGGCGGGCGAGGTCGTCACCCTCATCGGCACCAACGGCGCCGGCAAGACCACCACGCTGCGCACCCTCTCCGGGCTCCTCAAGCCCGTCGGCGGCCAGATCAAGTTCAACGGCAAGTCGCTGAAGAAGACCCCCGCCCACCAGATCGTCTCGCTCGGACTCGCCCACTCCCCCGAGGGGCGGCACATCTTCCCGCGCATGACGATCGAGGACAACCTGCTCCTCGGCGCCTTCCTCCGCAACGACAAGGAAGGCATCACCAAGGACGTCCAGCGCGCCTACGACCTCTTCCCCATCCTCGGGGAACGACGGAAGCAGGCGGCAGGCACCCTCTCCGGCGGAGAACAGCAGATGCTCGCCATGGGCCGGGCCCTCATGTCCCAGCCCAAGCTGCTCATGCTCGACGAGCCCTCCATGGGCCTCTCGCCGATCATGATGCAGAAGATCATGGCGACCATCGCCGAGCTCAAGGCACAGGGCACCACCATCCTGCTCGTCGAGCAGAACGCCCAGGCCGCGCTCTCCCTGGCCGACCAAGGCCACGTCATGGAGATCGGCAAGATCGTCCTCTCCGGCGGCGGACAGGACCTGCTCCACGACGAGTCCGTCCGCAAGGCCTACCTCGGCGAGGACTGAGCCGTACGGATACGCGAGGAGGCCCGCACCCCCGACCGGGGGTGCGGGCCTCCTCGTACGTACCAGGGGCCGGCTACTGCCCCTTCGCGGCCTTCTTCTCCTCGGCGTCCTCGATGACCGCCTCCGCCACCTGCTGCATCGACAGCCGGCGGTCCATCGACGTCTTCTGGATCCACCGGAACGCCGCCGGCTCCGTCAGCCCGTACTGCGTCTGCAGAATACTCTTCGCCCGGTCCACCAGCTTCCGCGTCTCCAGCCGCTGAGCGAGGTCCGCAACCTCCTTCTCCAGCGCCTTCAGCTCCGCGAACCGCGACACCGCCATCTCGATCGCCGGCACCACATCGCTCTTGCTGAACGGCTTCACCAGATACGCCATCGCCCCGGCGTCCCGGGCCCGCTCGACCAGATCGCGCTGCGAGAACGCGGTCAGCATCAGGACCGGCGCGATCGACTCCTCGGCGATCTTCTCCGCGGCGGAGATCCCGTCCAGGACGGGCATCTTCACATCCAGGATCACCAGATCCGGCCGGTGCTCCCGGGCCAGCTCGACGGCCGTCTGCCCGTCACCCGCCTCACCGACGACCTGGTAGCCCTCTTCCTCGAGCATCTCTTTGAGGTCGAGGCGGATCAGCGCCTCGTCCTCGGCGATGACGACACGGGTCGTCAGCGGCGGGACGTGCGACGTGGCGTTGTCGTCGTCGGCGGCGGGCTGGTGCGACTCGGGCTCGGGGGCGGTCACGGTACTCCTTGGTACGGGGCAGGTTACTGCTGCCAAGAGCCTACCTAGCTGCGGTAAGGTGGACAGGCAGCGGGTCGAGGGAAACCTTCGATTCTGCGAGCCCCGGTAGCCCAATTGGCAGCAGGCAATGGATTCAAAACCCATACAGTGTCGGTTCGAGTCCGACCCGGGGCACTTTTCCTTCCTTTCCAAGGTCACGACAGATTCGCCGGAATTCACCTGACCGCGTGAGCTACCCGCGGTTATCGACCGAGCAGCGCAAGAACACGCCACGCTCGGTCATATGTACGACCTGGAAACCCGTAAGCACGCCCTGGCGCTCGTGGCCCAAGGCCGCAGCCTGAACTCCGTGAGCAAGCAGACGGGCATTTCACGCTGGGCGATACGTGCTTGGCTCACGCGCATCGAACCGTTGCCCCGCATGGTCGCCCAAGCCGACCCCTGCGCGAGGTGCCGCCCCGATCCGGGGTTACCAGAGGATCGTGGGGCGTACGCCTATCTCTTCGGCCTCTACCTGGGAGACGGCTGTATCAGCGCGCACCCCCGCGGCGGCCACCACCTCCGGATCGCATGCGCCGACGCCTGGCCGGGGCTCATTGAGCAATGCCGGGAGGCCATCACCGCGACGCTCCCGGGAGCCGGCGTGTACAACCTCCAGAAGCAGGGCTGCGTGTCGGTGACCAGCTACAGCCGACATTGGCCGTGCCTCTTCCCGCAACACGGCCCAGGGAAGAAGCACGAGCGCAAGATCGCTCTCGAATCCTGGCAGCAGCAGATCGTGGACACCCACCCCTGGGAGTTCATCCGAGGCCTCATCCACTCCGACGGATGCCGGATCACCAACTGGACCACCCGAGTGGTCGGCGGCGAGCGGAAGCGCTACGAGTATCCGCGGTACTTCTTCACCAACCTCTCGGCCGACATCATGAGGCTGTTCACAGATGCGCTGGATGGCGTAGGCGTCGCGTGGACGCGGACCAACGCCCGCAACATCTCCGTCGCCCGCAGGGAATCCGTCGCCCTCATGGACGCCCACGTCGGCCCCAAGTACTGACCCCCCTACTTCGGGCTGTCGTCCTCGCCGATGTGGTGCACCCGCACCAGGTTCGTCGAGCCCGGGACGCCCGGCGGGGAGCCGGCCGTGATGACCACGGTGTCGCCCCGGTCGCAGCGGCCGATCTTCAGGAGCATCTCGTCGACCTGGGCGACCATCGCGTCCGTGGAGTCGACGTGCGGGCCGAGGAAGGTCTCGACGCCCCAGGTGAGGGTGAGCTGGGAGCGGGTGGCCGGGTCGGGGGTGAAGGCCAGGAGGGGGATCGGGGAGCGGTAGCGGGAGAGGCGGCGGACGGTGTCGCCGGATTGGGTGAAGGCGACCAGGAACTTCGCGCCGAGGAAGTCGCCCATTTCGGCGGCGGCGCGGGCGACGGCTCCGCCCTGGGTGCGGGGTTTGTTGCGTTCGGTGAGGGGTGGGAGGCCCTTGGCGAGGATGTCTTCCTCGGCGGCTTCGACGATGCGGGCCATGGTCTTGACGGTTTCGACGGGGTATTTGCCGACGCTGGTTTCGCCGGAGAGCATCACGGCGTCGGTGCCGTCGATGACGGCGTTGGCGACGTCGGAGGCCTCGGCGCGGGTGGGGCGGGAGTTGTCGATCATCGAGTCGAGCATCTGGGTGGCGACGATGACCGGTTTGGCGTTGCGCTTGGCGAGTTTGATGGCGCGCTTCTGGACGATGGGGACCTGTTCCAGGGGCATTTCGACGCCGAGGTCGCCGCGGGCGACCATGATGCCGTCGAAGGCGGCGACGATGTCGTCGATGTTGTCGACGGCCTGGGGTTTTTCGACTTTGGCGATGACGGGGAGGCGGCGGCCTTCTTCGTCCATGATGCGGTGGACGTCTTCGATGTCGCGTCCGCTGCGGACGAAGGAGAGGGCGATGACGTCGGCGCCGATTCTGATGGCCCAGCGGAGGTCGTCGATGTCTTTTTCGGAGAGGGCGGGGACGGATACGGCGACGCCGGGGAGGTTGAGGCCCTTGTGGTCGGAGATGATGCCGCCTTCGGCGACGGTGGTGTGGACGCGGGGTCCGTCGACGGCGGTGACTTCGAGGGCGACGCGGCCGTCGTCGACGAGGATGCGTTCTCCGGTGGTGACGTCGGCGGCGAGGCCGGGGTAGGTGGTTCCGCAGGTGTGGCGGTCGCCTTCGACGGGTTCGACGGTGATGGTGAATTCGTCGCCGCGTTCAAGGAGTACGGGGCCTTCGCGGAAGCGTCCGAGGCGGATCTTCGGGCCTTGAAGGTCGGCGAGGACGCCGACGCTGCGGCCGATCTCGTCGGAGGCTTTGCGGACGCGCTGGTAGCGCTCCTCGTGTTCGGCGTAGGTGCCGTGGCTGAGGTTGAGGCGGGCGACGTCCATTCCGGCTTCGACCAGTGCCTTGATCTGGTCGTATGTCTCGGTGGCGGGCCCCAGTGTGCAGACGATCTTTGCTCGGCGCATGATTCGAGCCTATGGCTTACCGGCCGGTAGAGAATCGGCTGCACGTGACTACTCAACAACCTTTGCGTGAAGGGTTATTGACAAGTATTGAATTGTGCATGGGGTCGCTCTTTTGAGCAATTGAGTGGCTGCGGGTACGGGTGTTCCTCAAACATCAGAGCTGGGGCGGTGTCATGGTGAAGCGTGCGTTGACCTGGGCGTAGACGGTCTGGCGCTGGGGTTCGAGGTCGAGTGCGGGGGCGGTTTCGGGGGCGGCGCCGGCGAAGGCGGCCGCTCGCATGGCGCCGGGGGCGGGGGGCGTGCCGTACGGCGTGGGGGCTTCGGCGCCGAGGTCGGCGAGTTCGACGAGGGCGGCGAGGCGGGCGCCGAGGGCTTCGGCGTATTCGCGGGCGCGCTGGACGGCTTCGCGGACGGCTTGGCGGCGGGCTTCGCCGTGGGCCGGGGAGTCGGGGCGGAGGGACCACCAGGGGCCGTCGACGCGGGTGAGTTCGAGGTCGGCGATGCGGGTGGTGAGTTCGCCGAGTGCGGTGAAGTCGCCGAGTACGGCGGTGATGTGGACGCGGCCGTGGTAGGCGCGGACGCGTTCGCCGCGGCCGTGCTGGGTGAGTTCGGGGCTGATGGAGAAGGCGCCGGTCTCGAGTTTCTCGACGGCGTCGCCGTAGGACTTGATGAGGTCGAGGACGTGGGCGTTGCGGCGGGTGAGGTCTTCCAGGGCGGTTCTGCGGTCCTTGCCGCGTGCGCTGACCATGACGCCGATTCTGGCGATCTCGGGGTCGACCTCGAGTCGTGCTTCGCCGCGTACGGCCACGCGGGGTGTCTCGGGGGTTCCGTAGGGTGCGGGTGCTGCGGTGTCGCTGGTCACGGTGCGCTCCCTTGTTGGTGTTCTCGAATCACTTTCGCACGGGGGCGTGCTGCGCCAGAATCTACGCGCGTTGTGTCATTGGACTAGGGAGATCACATGCCGCTGAATCGCAGGACGTTCCTTGGCCGTTCGGCCGCCGCGGGGGCCGGGGTGGCCGTCGCGGGGAGCGTCGCCGGGCCCGCCGAGGCTCATGGTCACGGTGGGCGGGTCAAGCGGTACTCGTTCACGGTGATGGGGACGACGGATCTGCACGGGAACGTCTTCAACTGGGACTACTTCACGGACAGGGAGTTCGACGACAAGAACCACAACGATGTGGGCCTGGCCAAGATCTCTACGCTGGTCGACCAGGTGAGGAAGGAGAAGGGGCGGCGTAACACCCTTCTCATCGATGCCGGTGACACCATTCAGGGCACCCAGCTGTCGTACTACTACGCCAAGGTCGACCCGATCACCGCCCGCAGCGGTCCGGTGCACCCGATGGCGCAGGCGATGAACGCGATCGGCTACGACGCGGCGGCGCTGGGCAATCATGAGTTCAACTACGGCATTCCGGTGCTGCGGAAGTTCGAGGAGCAGTGTGACTTTCCGCTGCTGGGTGCGAACGCTCTGGACGCCACGACGTTGCGGCCGGCGTTTCCGCCGTACAGCATGCACCGCCTCTGTACCCCGTGCGGCCGGGATGTGCGGGTCGCGGTCCTGGGGCTGACGAATCCGGGTATCGCGATCTGGGACAAGGCCAATGTGAGCGGGAAGATGGTGTTCCCGGGTCTTGAGGAGCAGGCGGCGAAGTGGGTGCCGAAGCTGCGTTCGATGGGTGCGGATGTCGTTGTCGTGTCGGCGCATTCGGGGTCGAGCGGGACGTCTTCGTACGGTGATCAGCTTCCGTACATCGAGAATGCGGCTGCTCTTGTCGCGGAGCAGGTGCCGGGTATCGACGCGATTCTCGTGGGGCATGCGCACACGGAGATCGTGGAGTACTTCGTGACGAACAAGGAGACCGGTAAGCGGGTCGTGCTGTCCGAGCCGCTGAAGTGGGGGCAGCGGCTGACCCTCTTCGACTTCGACCTGGTGTGGGAGAAGGGTCGCTGGACGGTCGAGAAGGTGGGCGCGAAGGTTCTCAACTCCAACACCGTGGCCGAGGATCCGAAGATTGCCGGGCTTCTGGGTGACGAGCACAAGAAGGTGGTTGCGTACGTCAATCAGGTCATCGGCACGTCCACTGCTGCGATGGCGACGGCCGATGCGCCGTGGAAGGACGAGCCGATCATCGATCTGATCAACCATGTGCAGGCGGAGACGGTGAGGGCGGCGTTGGCCGGCGGTCCTCATGCGGCGCTGCCGGTCCTGTCGCAGGCGTCGTGTTTTTCGCGTACGGCGGCGATTCCGGCCGGTCAGGTGACGATCAAGGATGCGGCGGGGCTGTATCCGTTCGAGAACACGCTGGAGGCGCGGCTGCTGACGGGTGCGCAGCTGAAGGACTATCTGGAGTACTCGGCGCGGTATTACGTGCAGACTCCGGCGGGGTCTCCGGTGGACACGGCGAAGCTGACGAACGCGGACGGCATCCCGGACTACAACTATGACGCCGTGTCCGGGCTGACGTACGAGATCGACATAGCCAGGCCGGCCGGGTCGCGGATCGTGGATCTGTCGTTCGAGGGCAAGCCGCTGGATCCTGCGGCGTGGTTCGTGCTGGCGGTGAACAACTACCGGGCCAGTGGCGGCGGGGCGTTTCCGCATGTCGCCAAGGCCCAGCAGCTGTGGGCGAATTCGGACGAGATCCGTAACACGATCATTCAGTGGGTGAAGGCGCAGGGGTCGGTGGATCCGGCCGGGTTCGCGTCGGTGGGCTGGAAGCTGACCCGGGACGGGGTTCCGGTCTTCTAGGGGACCTCTGTGCCGGTTTCTAGCGCCGGTCTTCGAGGGGTGTGAGCGGGGGCGCCTGGCCGGGGATGCCGGGCGCCTCTCGCCGTTCGAGGCCGAAGCTGGTGAAGGCGGTGCGGCGTGGGAGGGGGTAGTGCTCTTTGCCGGTGAGTGAGTTGAGGATGGTTGCGCTGCGCCAGGCGGCGAGGCCGAGGTCGGGGGCGCCGACTCCGTGTGTGTGCCGTTCGGCGTTCTGGACGTAGACGGAGCCGGTGACGGTGGGGTCGAGGACGAGGCGGAACTGGTCGTCGATGCGGGGGCGCTCGGAGGAGTCGCGGCGCATGTAGGGGTCGAGGCCGACGAGGATCCGGTCGAGGGGGCGCTCGCGGTAGCCGGTGGCGAGGACGACGGCGTCGGTGGTGAGGCGGGAGCGGGTGCCTTGTTGGAGGTGTTCCAGGTGGAGTTCGACCTTGGTGGTGGCGACGCGGCCGGCGGTGCGGACCTGGACGCCGGGGGTGAGGACGGCGTCGGGCCAGCCGCCGTGGAGGGTGCGGCGGTAGAGCTCGTCGTGGATGGCGGCGATGGTGTCGGCGTCGATGCCTTTGTGGAGCTGCCATTGCTGGGGGACGAGTCCGTCGCGTACGGATTCGGGCAGGGCGTGGAAGTAGCGGGTGTAGTCGGGTGTGAAGTGTTCGAGGCCGAGCTTGGAGTACTCCATGGGGGCGAAGGCTTCGGTGCGGGCGAGCCAGTGGATTTTCTCGGCGCCGGCGGGGCGTGCGCGCAGCAGGTCGAGGAAGACCTCGGCGCCGGACTGTCCTGATCCGATGACGGTGATGTGCTCGGCGGCGAGGATCTGCCGGCGGTGCTCGAGATAGTCGGCCGAGTGGACTACGGGGACGCCGGGAGCCTCGACGAGGGGTTTCAGCGGGTCGGGGACGAAGGGCTCGGTGCCGATGCCGAGGGCGATGTTGCGGGCGTAGGCGCGGCCGAGTGATTCCGCTCCTCCGTGGGTGTCGAGCTGGGTGAAGTCGACTTCGAAGAGGGCTCGTTCGGGGTTCCAGCGGACGGCGTCGACCTGGTGGCCGAAGTGGAGTCCGGGGAGCCGGCCGCTGACCCAGCGGCAGTATGCGTCGTACTCGGCGCGCTGGATGTGGAATTTCTCGGCGACGTAGAAGGGGAAGAGCCGGTCGCGGGCCTTGAGGTAGTTGAGGAACGACCAGGGGCTGGCGGGGTCGGCGAGGGTCACCAGGTCGGCGAGGAAGGGTACTTGGAGGGTGGTGCCGTCGATGAGCAGGCCGGGGTGCCAGTGGAAGGCGGGGCGCTGTTCGTAGAAGGTGGCGGCGAGGCCTCCCGACCCTTCTCCGTATGGCAGCCCGTGGGCGAGGGCGGCGAGGGAGAGGTTGAACGGCCCGATGCCGATGCCCACCAGGTCGTGGGGCGGGTCGACGTGCTGGGCGTCAGGGGCGGGCGTGCCGGTCATCGGGGGGTGCTGCCTTCCACGAGTGCGATGAGGGTTTCGAGGTCGCCGGGGGTGGCGTGGGGGTTGAGCAGGGTGGCTTTGAGCCAGAGCCGGCCGTCGGCGTGGGCGCGGCCGAGTACGGCGCGGCCCTGGTGGAGGAGGGTGCGGCGGATGTCCGCGACGGTCTGGTCGCTCGCGCCGCGGGGGCGGAAGAGGACGGTGGAGAGGACGGGCCGGTCGTGGAGTTCCAGGGCCGGGTGTTTGTCGATGAGGTCGGCGAGGTCGTGCGCGGCGGTGATGGTGTGGTCGACGAGGGTGGCGAGGCCGTTGCGGCCGAGGGCGCGGAGGGTGACGGCGATCTTGAGGATGTCGGGGCGTCGGGTGGTGCGGAGCGAGCGGCCGAGCAGGTCCGGGATTCCGGCTTCGGTGTCGTCGTCGGGGTTGAGGTAGTCGGCGGTGTGGGCGAGGGGGGCGAGCAGGGCGCTGTCGGGGACGGCGAGGAGGCCTGCGGCGACCGGTTGCCAGCCGAGTTTGTGCAGGTCGAGGGTGACGGAGTGGGCGCGGTCGAGGCCGTGCAGCAGGTTGCGGTGGCGGGTGCTGAGGAGCAGGGGTCCGCCGTAGGCGGCGTCGATGTGGAGTTCGGCGCCGTGTCGTTCGCAGAGGTCGGCGATGTCTTGGAGGGGGTCGATGCGGCCGGTGTCGGTGGTGCCGGCGGTGGCGGTGACGAGTACGGGGCGGTGGAGGCGGGTGAGCGCGTCGTCGAGGCCCGCGAGGTCGGTGGTGCCGCCGGGGGCGGGGACGGTGACGGGCTCGGGGAGGCCGAGGAGCCAGGCGGCGCGGGTGACCGAGTGGTGGGCGTGGGTGCCGCAGACGACCTGGACGGTGCCGTGGCGTTCGCGGGCGAGGAGGAGGGCGAGCTGGTTGGCTTCGGTGCCGCCGGTGGTGACGAGTGAGTCGGGGCGCGGGCTCCGGGGGTAGACCTCGGTGGCGAGGGCGTGGGTGACTTCGGCTTCCAGGGCGGATGCGGAGGGTGCCTGGTCCCAGGAGTCCAGGGAGGGGTTCAGCGCGGACGCGGCGAGGTCGGCGGCGACGGCGAGGGCGAGCGGCGGGGTGTGGAGATGGGCGGCGCACCGGGGGTCGGCGGGGTCGGCCGCTCCGTAGGCCACGGCCTGGACGAGGGTGCGGAGTGCTTCCTCGGCGCCGCGGCCGTTGTCGGGGATGACGGGTGTGACGGTTTCCCGGATGGCTCTGCCGAGTTCGTCGGGACCGCCCGGGGGCAGTGGCCCGCCGCGGGCCATGGCTCCTTCCTTGAGCGCGTCGAGGACGACGGCGAGCAGGGGCCGCAGGGCGTCGGGCCCTGCGGCCCCTCCGGCGAGGGGCGGGACGGTCATGCCCCCAGCGTGGCGGCGGTGGGGGCGGTGTGCCCGGAGTCCGGGGTGATCTCAACCCGAAAGGGGTACTGCCTCCCGGATTGCCAGTGCGCGGCGCAGGTCGTCGAGTTGGTCGACGAGCTTGCGGCACAGGGCGGGGATCATGTCGGTGTCGCGGAGGCAGTGCTCGCCGAGTCGGAGGGACTCGGTGTCCACGGCGTGGACGGGGAAGGCGTAGCGTCCGGCGGCTTCGGCGATGGCGGGGCCGCGGCGGGCGGCGACGGTGACGGCGGCGGGGTAGAAGCGGGGGACGTACTCCCTGACGAGTTCGGCCTGTTCGGGCTGCCAGAAGCCCTGGGCGGTGGCGGTGAAGAGGTAGTTGGAGAGGTCGTCGGTGTCGAAGAGCCGGGACCAGGCGGCCGATTTGGCCTCGGGGGTGGGGAGGGCGGCGCGGCAGCGGGCGGCGCCTTCCTGGCCGGTGGCGCTGGGGTCGCGGTCGAGTTCGGCTGCGATCTCGGTTTCGTCGGTGGCGCCGAGTACGGCGAGCCTGGCGAGGAGGCGCCAGCGCAGTTCGGGGTCGAGTTCGGGTCCGCCGGGGATGCTTCCGCTGCCGAGCCAGTCCTGGAGCGTGGCGGGCTGGGTGGCGACGTCGATGAAGTGGCGTACGGCTGTGAGTCGCAGCCCGGGGGCCTGGCCGTCCTCGGTGCGGCGGATCAGGTCGCGGGTGAGGTCGGTGAGCAGGGTGAGGGCGGCGGGGCGGGCTTCGGGGGTGAGGTAGCGGTCGGCGATGTGGGTGGTGGCGAAGCCGAGGACGCCCTGGACGATGGCGAGGTCGGCTTCGTGCGGGAGGTGGGCGCGGGCGGTCTCCAGGTAGGTGGCGGGTTCGAGTTCCCCGTCGCGGACCATGTCGCGCAGGCTGTTCCACAGGACGGCCCGGGTGAGGGGGTCGGGGACGCCGGAGAGGGTGCGCAGTGCCGGTTCCTCGGACGCTTCGTCGAGGCGGACCTTGGCGTAGGTGAGGTCGCTGTCGTTGAGGACGACGAGGGTGGGGCGGCGGCCGGGGCGTGCTGTGGTGGGCTCGCTCTGCGGTACGTCGATCTCGAAGCGTTCGCGCAGGACGAGGCTTCGGCCGTCGATGGGGTCGCGGTCGTAGGCGCCGACGGCGATGCGGTGGGGGCGGCTGCCGTCCTGGGCGATGTCGAGGCGCCAGGTGCCGTCGGATTCGGCGACGGCGGGGGTGAGGGTGTCGACGCCCGTGGTGCGCAGCCAGGAGTCGGCCCAGCTGTGCACGTCGCGGTCGGTGGCCTCGGCGAGGGAGTCGATGAAGTCGGCGAGGGTGGCGTTGCCGAAGCGGTGGCGGGCGAAGTGGAGGTTGATTCCGGTGAGGAAGTCCTTCTCGCCGAGCCAGGTGACGAGCTGGCGCAGGGCGGAGGCGCCCTTGGCGTAGGAGATGCCGTCGAAGTTGAGCATCGCGGATGCGGTGTCGGGGACGGCGGCCGGGTCGGGTGCGACGGGGTGGGTGGAGGGGCGCTGGTCGGCGTCGTAGCCCCAGGCCTTGCGCACGATCCCGAAGTCGGTCCAGGTGTCGGTGAAGCGGGTCGCTTCGGTGAGGGTCTGGTAGCCCATGTACTCGGCGAAGGACTCGTTCAGCCAGATGTCGTCCCACCAGCGCAGGGTGACGAGGTCGCCGAACCACATGTGGGCCATTTCGTGGGCGATGACCATGGCGCGGGTCTGGCGTTCGGTGTCGGTGACGGCGGAGCGGTAGACGAACTCGTCGCGGAAGGTGACGAGTCCGGGGTTCTCCATCGCGCCGGCGTTGAATTCGGGGACGAAGGCCTGGTCGTAGGAGTCGAAGGGGTACGGCTCCTCGAACTTCTCGTGGTAGCGGTCGTAGCAGGCGCGGGTGATGTCGAGGATCTCCTCGGCGTCGGCGTCCAGGTACGGGGCGAGTGACCGGCGGCAGTGGATGGCGAAGGGCAGTCCGGCGTGCTCGGTGCGCACCGAGTGCCAGGGGCCGGCGGCCACGGCGACGAGGTAGGTGGAGATCAGCGGTGTGGGTGCCGCGGTCCAGCGGCCCTGTCCCTGGTGGGTCGTGATGCCGTTGGCGAGGACCGTCCAGTCTTCGGGGGCGTTGATGGTGAGCTCGAAGACGGATTTGAGGTCGGGCTGGTCGAAGGCGGCGAAGACGCGCTGGACGTCCTCCATGAAGAGCTGGGTGTAGAGATAGGTTTCGCCGTCGGTGGGGTCGGTGAAGCGGTGCATGCCTTCGCCGGTGCGGGAGTAGCGCATGGCGGCGTCTATGCGGAGCTCGTGCTCGCCCGCGGTGAGCCCTTTGAGGGGGAGGCGGTTCTCGTCGAGTGCCTCGGGGTCGAGGGGGTGTCCGTCGAGGGTGACGGAGCGCAGGGTGGCGGGCTTGAGCTCGACGAAGGTGTCTCCGGCCGCGCGGGCCGTGAACCGGATCGTGGTTCGTGAGTCGAAGGTTTCGTCTCCGGTGGTGAGATCGAGGTCGATCGTGTACCGGTGGACGTCGAGGAGCTGGGCTCGGGTCTGCGCTTCGTCGCGCGTGAGTACGGACATGGGGTCATGCTGCCCGATGGGTGCGGGCTCGCACACGGGGATTCGCTGTGGGCCGAGCGGCCGGAGCTGGGGGCGGTGGCGGTCAGCCCGTCGCGCTGCTGCCGGTGAGGCGGCCGAACGTCTCGGCGATCCGGGGCCGGTCCGCGCCGTCGGCGAGCAGTGCGTGGAGCAGGAGCCGTGCCTTCGGGGCGTCGAGCGCGCCGGCCGATATGAGGCCCCGGCCGAGGACGTCGGTCTCGGAACCGGGGCCGTGGTACGTCCCGGTCAGCATGGCGCCGGAGCCGGTGCGCGAGGCGAGCACGACCGGTATCCGTGCGGCCGCCCGTTCCAGGGGTTCGACGAGCCACATCGGGACGTGCCCGGCGCCGAATGCCGCGACCACCAGTCCGTCGAAGCGGTCGTCCACGGCCTCCAGCAGTTCGCCCCGGTCGCCGAACGACAGGGTCAGGAGGCCGACCTGCGCCGGCCGTGCGAGCCGCAGCGGCCGCTCCACCACGGGCCGCGCGGGCCGCAGCAGTATCCGCGGCCGGCCTTCCACGATCATGCCGAGCGGCCCGAGGCCGGGTGAGGCGAAGGTGGCGATGGAGGTGGTGTGGGTCTTGCGTACGTGGCGTGCGGCGTGGATCTCGTCGGCGATGACGGCGACGACGCCGAGGTCCTGGCAGCCGGGGTGGGCGGCGACGGCGATCGCGGCGGCGAGGTTCGCGGGCCCGTCGGCGCCCGGCTGGTCGGGGCGGCGCATCGCGCCGGTGACCGCGACCGGCATCCGGGCCGTGCAGATCAGGTCGAGGAGGAAGGCGGTTTCCTCCAGGGTGTCGGTGCCCTGCACGACGACCGCGCCGGAGCCTGCGGCGGTCGCTTTGTCGATCTCCGTGGCGAGCGCTGCGAGGTCGTCGAAGGACAGTGAGGAGCTGGGGACGCGGCGGAAGTCGCGCAGCTCGACGTCGACGGAGGCCGGGACACCTGCCGCGGCCAGCACTTCGGCCCCGGTCATGCGGGATGCGTCGCCGCCGCGGGCGGAGATGGTGCCGCCGAGGGTGAAGACGGTCACCTGGTTCATGAGCGGGCCGTCTCCGCGCCGCCTGCGCCGCCCGCGCTGCCCTGGGTCCGGTTGCTGCCGGCGCTGCCTGCGCGCTCCGCGCCGTACGTGGTCGCCTCGTCGTCCGGGGTCCGGTCGCCGCCGGCGATGGTCTCGTGGTGGCGGATGACCTCGGCGATGATGAAGTTGAGCAGCTTCTCGGCGAACGCGGGGTCCAGTTTGGCGCTTTCCGCGAGCTGGCGGAGTCGGGCGATCTGGCGGGCCTCGCGGGCGGGGTCGGCGGGCGGGAGGTGGTGCTGCGCCTTGAGGTGGCCGACCTGCTGGGTGCATTTGAACCGTTCTGCAAGCATGTGGACGACGGCCGCGTCGATGTTGTCGATGCTCTCGCGCAGCCGGGTGAGCTCGGCCAGGACGGCGTCGTCGATGCCGTTCGTCTCGCTGGTGGTCATGGGCAGGGAGCTTACGTCGGGCGGGCCGTGATGGTCGGTGGGTGATCAGGATCCGGTATGCGGTTGCTCCAGCCCCCTGGCACGGTGCGGCCCTGTTGTTCGCGGAAGCGGATCGGGGCGGTGCCGACGCGGCGGGTGAAGAGGCGGGAGAAGTAGGCCGGGTCGTCGTAGCCGACGCGGCGGGCGACGGCGGCGACGGGGAGGTCGGTGGCGGCGAGGAGTTCCTTGGCCCGGCCGAGGCGGATGCCGAGGAGGTAGTCCTTGGGGCTGCAGCCGGCGCCGCGGCGGACGGCGGTGCGCAGTTCTGCGGGCGTCATTCCGTGGCGGGCGGCGTGCTCGGCGACGGTCAGCGGCTGGAAGGCGTCGCGGGCGAGGGCCTGGAGGACGGGGTCGCCGTCGGGGCTCATGTCGGCGCGGGCGCGGCGCAGGGCGACGAGGAGTTCATGGACGGCGGCGGCGGTCTCGACCTCGAGGAGGGGGTTGCCGCGGCGGGCGGCGCGGGCGATGCGGCCGACGGCGGCGCGGGCGGGTGATGCGTCGGAGAGGGGGACGACCGGGCGGTCGGGCTCGATGTAGCCGAGTTCGGTGTACGTGGCCGTCGCCGGGCCCGCGAAGTCGACGAAGCTCTCGTCCCAGCCGGTCGCCGGGTCGGGGCCGTAGTGGTGCGGGATGCCGGGGGTGAGCCAGAGCACGGCCGGGGCGGTCACGGTGAGGCGCCGTCCGTCGGTGCCGCGGAACCAGCCGCCGCCCGCGCTGATGAGGACGGCCACATGGTGGTCGAGGGTGCGGGGGCCGACGGTGGGCAGGGCGCCGTGCTGGAGGCCGACGCCGAGGCAGACGAGGCCCAGGCGGTGGTGGACGGGGCTGGGCGTGAAGTAACGCATCCAGGTGTGGTACATCGAGCCTGCCCTCCGGGCTCCGAGCGTTCGTGCGTCCAAACAGCGCCGATCTTTGTCCATGGACCGGCCTGTCGCCAGGGGGCGATCGTTGCCCGTGGCGCGTGATCAAGGAGGGGCGGGGCCGGTGGGCGAGTTCGCTGTGGGTGAGGAGCATTTTCTGCTGGACGGGCGGCCGGTGCGGCTGCTGTCGGGGGCGCTGCACTATTTCCGGGTGCACGAGGCGCAGTGGGGGCACCGGCTGGCGATGCTGCGGGCGATGGGGCTCAACTGCGTGGAGACGTATGTGCCCTGGAATCTGCATGAGCGGGAGTCGGGGCGGTACGACGATGTGGAGGCGCTCGGCCGGTTCCTGGACGCGGTCGGCGCGGCCGGCATGTGGGCGATGGTGCGGCCCGGTCCCTATATCTGCGCCGAGTGGGAGAACGGCGGGCTGCCGCAATGGCTGACCGGTCCGCTCGGGCGGCGGGTGCGCACGGCCGACGCGGAGTATCTCGGCGCGGTGGAGCGGTGGTTCGGCCGGCTGCTGCCGCAGGTCGTGGCCCGGCAGATCGACCGGGGCGGCCCGGTGATCATGGTGCAGGCGGAGAACGAGTACGGCAGCTACGGCTGCGACCAGGCGTATCTGCGCCGCGTCGTGGAGCTGCTGCGCGGCTGCGGGGTCACGGTGCCGCTGTTCACGTCCGACGGGCCCGAGGACCATATGCTCACGGGCGGTTCGGTGCCCGGGGTGCTCGCGACGGCGAACTTCGGTTCGGGCGCGCGGGAGGCCTTCGAGGTGCTGCGGCGTCATCAGCCGGCGGGGCCGCTGATGTGCATGGAGTTCTGGTGCGGCTGGTTCGACCACTGGGGCAGGGATCATGTCGTGCGGGATCCGGCGGACGCGGCGGCGGCGCTGCGCGAGATCCTGGAGTGCGGGGCGTCGGTGAACATCTACATGGCGCACGGCGGCTCGAACTTCGCGGGCTGGGCGGGCGCGAACCGTTCCGGTGAGCTGCACGGCGGCGAGCTGCGGGCGACGGTGACGTCGTACGACTACGACGCGCCCGTCGACGAGGCGGGGCTGCCGACCGAGAAGTACTGGCTGTTCCGCGAGGTGCTGGCGGCGTACGCGGACGGGCCGCTGCCCGAGGTGCCGGACGCGCCGCCCCGGTTGGGGGCGGCCGTGCGGGGGGCGGTGGGTGAGTGGGCGCCGCTGTCCGATGTGCTGGAGGCCCTCGGGGACGAGGAGGTCGCCTCGCCCGTACCGCCGGCGTTCGAGGAGCTCGGGGTCGGCCGGGGTCTGGTGCGCTACCGGGTCGCGGTGCCGGGGCCCCGGCGGCCGTATCCGCTGTCGGTGAGCGGGCTGCGGGATCTGGCGACGGTGCTCGTGGACGGGGTCCGGGCGGGGGTGCTCGACGCGGAGGACGCGGCGCTGGACGAGCCGGTCGCCGGGCCTGCCGAGGTGGAACTGTGGGTGGAGTCCCTGGGGCGGGTGAACTACGGGCCACGGCTGGCCGAGCCGAAGGGCATCACCGGTGGCGTGCTGCACGAGCGGCAGTATCTGCACGGGTTCCGGGCGCGGGGGCTGCGGCTGGACGCGTTCGGGGACGCGGAGGCGGTGGCGAAGGTTCCGTTCCGGGCGGTGGAGGGCGCGGAGCCGGGTCTTTACCGGACGGTGCTGGAGGTGGCGTCCCCCGGGGACGCGGCTCTCGAACTGCCGGGCTGGACGCGGGGGTTCGTGTGGGTCAACGGCTTCTGCCTCGGCCGCTACTGGGCAGCGGGCCCGCAGAAGTCCCTGTTCGTGCCGGGTGCGGTGCTGCGTGAGGGCGCGAACGAGGTGTGGGTGCTGGAGCTGGAGCAGGGCGGGGAGGACGTGCGTCTGGGGTGACCTCCCCGCCCCTCGAAGGGCCCGGGTCAGAGCCTCACGAAGAGCCCGCGCGGCGGGCGCGACGAGCCACGAAGGGCTACAGCGTGGCCGCCGCGCTCTTGATCGCGGCGGCGAAGGTGGACACCTCGGTGTACACGCCGGGGTAGCCGGCCCGGGCGCAGCCGTAGCCCCAGCTCACGATGCCGACCTGGATCCAGGCGCCGGCGTTGTCCCTGCGGAACATCGGGCCGCCGGAGTCACCCTGGCAGGTGTCGACGCCGCCCTCGTTGTAGCCGGCGCAGATCTCCTCGTTCGGCACGAGCTCGGGGTAGGAGGACCGGCAGGAGGCGTCGGAGACGAACGGGACCGTCGCCTTGCGCAGGAAGCGCTGCTGGCCGCCGCCCTCGCGGGCCGCGCCCCAGCCGGCCACGGTGAAGGTGCCGCTGTTGTACGCGGCCGTCTCGGCGATCTTCAGGGTCGGCTGGTTGATCGGCTGGGCGAGCTTGATCAGCGCCCAGTCCTTGCCGGTGCCGTTGTAGCCGGGGGCCTGGAGGACCTTGGTCGACTTGACCTTGATGGCGCTGGAGCTCTGGAGGTCGACGACTCCGGCGGTGGCGGTGATGCTGGTGTTGTCGCCGGAGCCGCTCACGCAGTGGGCGGCGGTGAGCACGATCTGCTGGGTGTAGAGCGCGCCGCCACAGCCCATGGAGAGCCGGACCATGAAGGGGAACTCGCCCTGGGCGGCGCGGGTTCCGCCGACGACGGGCGGCGGGGCGGCGGAGGCGGAGCTCGGCTGGAGGCTGATCGCGGCGAGCAGGACGGCACCGGCGGCCGCGCATCTCTTGAGGGCACGTACAAACGTGTTGTTCAAGGGTCTGCCTTCTTTCGTGGGGGGTTGCTGTGACGCGCAGGACGGCACATGGCACACGGCACACGGCACCCACCGCAGTGACATGGGCCCGTCAACGCGCGTGGTCCGGATTATGGGGAGGCCGCGAGAGGGGCCACAAGGCTCACTTTTCGGCCAGGCGGTGCGCTCCGGGCGCAGCGCGGGGCGGCTGCGGTGCGCCGTAGAGTTGAGAGCGGTCGACCGTCGTTCAGGGCGACTTCGTACGGCACCTGCAGGGGGTACGGGCGTGACGAACGGCAGCGAGGTGAGGCACGGGTTCCCGCACCTCGACACCGTGCGGGCGGCCATCACCGCGCTGCACAAACGGCTGTCGTACGACGGTGTGCGGGCGTACTCGAGCAGCGTGCTGCCGGCCGATGTGGCCTTCTGCGACCAGGACGATCTGCATCTCGGGGCGCAGCGCGTGGCACGTGCGCTGGTGCATCAGCTGCGGCTCCCCGAGGCGCGGATGATCGTGAGCTTCCGGGAGATGGAGCATGCGGCGGCCGTGGAACTCACCGCGGGGCCCGAGTACTTCATCGAGCTGAACGACCGCTTCCGCCGGTATCGCAGGGACATCGGGGCGGCGCTCGCGCACGAGATCACGCATGTGCTGCTGCACCGCCTGGGGCTCTCGTTCCCCGGGACGCGGGACAACGAGATCCTCACGGACACGGTGACGACGTATCTCGGGGCGGGGTGGCTGCTGCTCGACGCGTACCGCGAGGACGAGGTTTCCAGCCAGAAACTGGGCTATCTGACCCCGGAGGAGTTCGGCTACGTCCTGGCGAAACGTGCGCTGGTCTTCGGCGAGGACCCGTCGGTGTGGTTCACCAGCCCCCAGGGCTACTCGGCGTACACGAAGGGCCGGGCGCAGGCGCTGCGCGACGGGCAGCAGCCTCCGCTGACGGCGGCGGGATGGAACGGGCGGCGGCGGTACGCGAAGGACCGGCGGTACGCGCAGGACCACGCCGGCCACGGTCCTGTGGCGCGCACCGGGCCAGGACCCGGGCCCGGTGCGGGCCCCGGGTCGGCGTATGCGTTCGAGGGGGGCCCGGGAGGCGGGCTGCGGGTGTCGTTCCCCTGCCCCACCTGCCACCAGCGCATCCGGGTGCCGGTACGGGGCCGGGTGCGGGCGCGGTGTGCACTGTGCCGGACCATTCTCGAATGCGACACCTGAGGGTGCTTCCGTAGGGTTTTCGGTATGAGAACCGAAAGCGGCGGCAACGTGGACCTGGACCTGACCGAAGAGCTCTTCGAGGCCCTGTACGAGGGCGACGACGACGCGGTCGTAAGGGCGCTGCGGGCCGGGGCACCGGCGGAGGCGGCCGACGAGGACGGGCAGACCGCGCTGTACGTGGCCGCGTCCCAGGACCGGCCGGGCACGGTGCGCCTGCTGCTCGCGGCGGGCGCCGACCCCGATCGGGCGAGCGGCCCCGAAGCGGATGAGCTTCCCTTGTGCGGCACCGCGGTGTGGGGCCACACCGAGGTGATGAGCGCCCTGCTCGCGGCCGGGGCGCGCCCCGACCTGGAGGAGGACCCCGGGGTCCGTGCCCTGACCTGGGCGTGCCGCCAGGGCCGCGCCGAGGTGGCGGACCTGCTGCTCTCGGCCGGCGCGGACCCCGACCTGCCGGGGCCCGGCGGCGAGCCCCCGCTGGTGACGGCGGCCCGGCGCGGGTCCCCGTCCTGCGTACGGGCCCTGCTCAGGCACGGCGCCCGGGCCACGGAGGAGGCGCTCGAGGAGGCCCGCCGGTGGCTCGACCTCGACGTGGAGGAGGAGCTGCGGCGCGCGCTGTCCGAGTCCGAGCCGGACGGGAAGGGACACGAAATGGCGGCCCGGCGCGTCGAGGAGGACGGCGGGGTGACCGTGGTCGTGGAGCTGATCAAGGACGACGGCCATGTGACGGGGGCCGAGCAGCAGACCGGCCACGCGGCGATCGTCACGCTCCTGGAGGACGCGCTGGACGTGCACACGCCCGCCGAGGAGCTCGCGGCGCGGGCGCTGAACTGCGGGGGCCCGGACCAGGACGACTGGACCGAGGCGGTGGCCGTCCTGCAGCGCCGCGGGGACGAGGAGACGTTCCGGGCCGCGGCGGCGTGGTGCGGGACCGACGACCCCCTGCGGCAGGCGCTCGCGGCGGACGTGCTGGCGGGGCTGGGCGCGGCGGGAGAGGAGCCGGCGCCGGCGGAAAGCGAGGCCCAGGGGCGTGGGGTGTTCACCGCGCGCGTCGTGCCGCTGCTGCGGGAGCTGGCTCGGGCGGCCGACGAGCCCGAGCTGATCCGGGCGACCGTGGCGGGGCTCGGACAGCAGGGTGATCCGGCGGCGCTGCCGGAGATTCTGCGGCATGCCGGGCACGAGGACCCCGAGATCCGCTTCGGCGTGGCGGTCGCGCTGCACGGGCTGGTGCCCGGCGAGCACGCCGAGGCGATCCGGGTGCTGGTCGAGCTCGCCCGGGACAGCGACGACGGGGTCCGGGACTGGGCGACGACCGCGCTGGCGGACGTGGAGGCGGACAGCCCGGAGATCCGCGAGGCGCTGGCGGCCCGGCTCACGGACCAGGTGCCGGACATCGAGGCGGAGGCGGCGCGGGGGCTGGCGATGCGTCAGGATGCGCGGGCGGTGGACGCGCTGGCGCGGATCCTCGCGGACGAGGACCCGGAGGGGTACGCGTACTCGACCGCCGAGCAGGCGGTGGAGTACGTCGAGGACGCCCAGACCCGGCGCCGCCTGGAGGCCACGGTCCCCCGAACGCACTAGCCCGGGCCTGGCGGGCCTGGCCGGCCCGGCGGACCAGGCGGGCCCGGCGAGCCTGCCCAGCTCCGCGAAACCGGCGTGCCCGGCGGACCCGGCGGGCCGACCCAGCCCCGCGAAACCGGCGGGCCCGGCCCGGCCAGGCGACTTGGTGCCCCGGCGGGCCGACCGGGCAGGGCCGCGCATAGTGGAGCCGGTCATGTTCGGTGGGGGGCGCCTGCGGCGGACCTTGCCGGCCCGGCGGGCCTGGCGGACCTGCCCAGCCCCGCGAAACCGGCGGGCCCGGCCCGACCAGGCGACTTGGTGCCCGGCGGGCCGACCGGGCAGGGCCGCGCACGGTGGAGCCGGTCATGTTCGGTGGGGGGCGCCTGCGGCGGACCTGCCCAGCCCCGCGAAACCGGCGTGCCCGGCCCGACCAGGCGACTTGGTGCCCCGGCGGGCCGACTGGGCAGGGCCGCGCACGGTGGAGCCGGTCATGTCCGGTGGGGGCGCCTGCGGCGGGCCTCTTCCCCACCCCGCCCCTTCCCGAACTGGGGGCTTCGCCCCCAGCCCCCCACTGGGGCTCCGCCCCGAACCCCGTTTTCCGGGGGCTGCGCCCCCAACCCCCTTCCGCCCGACGTGGGGGGGCTCAGCGAGTCTGTGTTTCTCGGGGCTCCGCCCCGGACCCCCAGCGAGGCCGGCCCTCGGGGCTCCGCCCCGGACCCCCTCCCCCTACGCCCTGGCGGGCGTGGGGGCGTTGGGCGCCTCGCGCCCTCGCCCGGCAGCGACGGCTGCCGCCAACCTCCAAGCCCGTCCGGCGCTTGAGGACGGACACCCCGGCCCACCCGGCGGTACCGCGCACACACCAACCCCCATCCGGCACTTGAGGACAACCACCCGGCACCAACCCGCGGTACCGCGCACACACCAAGCCCGTCCGGCGCTTGAGGACGGACACCCCGGTCCACCCGGCGGTACCGACCCGCCCGCAGGGCGCGCCGGACCGGGCCCTGGGGCGGGGCGCACCCCGATCCGCCCGGCAATCGCATCGCGGGCGACGTTCCGTGTTCACCGTCGGGACACCGGCAGCCCCCGTAATGACGGAGTTGTATGGACAACAGTTGTCCATACAGCTTCGGCCCCGCCTCGCAGTCCCCATGGAGTACGCGTGACCACCCCTGCCCGCGCAGCCATCCGCGCCGCCGCCTACGTCGGCGCCCTCGGTTTCACTCTGACGCTCACCGCCTGTGGCGCCGCGCCCACCAACTCATCCACCACCGCCGACGGAAAGAACCTCGCGACCGCGGCGTCCGCGGCCGACGCGGGCGGGATGGAGGCGCTGGTCGCCGCCGCGAAGAAGGAAGGCGTGCTCAACGCGATCGCCATTCCCCGCGACTGGGCGAACTACGGCGCGATCATCGACGGCTTCTCCGCCAAGTACGGCATCAAGGTGAACGTCGAGAACCCGGACGGTTCCAGCCAGGACGAGATCAACGCGGTGAAGACCCGCAAGGGGCAGGACCGCGCCCCGGACGTGCTCGACCTCGGGGCGTCCTTCGCGCAGGCCGCCGCGGCGCAGGGGCTGACCGCGCCGTACAAGGTCAGCGCGTTCGACAGGATCCCCGAGACGCAGCGCGATGCACAGGGCCGCTGGTTCAACGACTACGGCGGCTATGTCTCCATCGGCTGCGACGCCAAGCGCGTCAAGGTCTGCCCGCAGACCTTCGCCGATCTGCTCAAGCCCGAGTACAAGGGCCAGGTCGCCCTCAACGGCAACCCCACCAAGTCCGGTTCCGCCTTCGGCGGCGTCTACGCGGCGGCGCTCGCGAACGGCGGCTCGTTCGACGACATCCAGCCCGGCATCGACTTCTTCGGCAAGCTGAAGAAGAACGGCAACTACAACCCCGTCGAGTCCACCCCGGCCACGGTCGAGAAGGGCGAGACCCCGATCAGCATCGACTGGGACTACCTCAACTCGGGCTACGCCGAGCAGTTCAAGCCCAAGGGCATCGGCTGGAAGGTCGCCGTCCCGTCCGACGGCGTCTACGCCCAGTACTACTCCCAGGCGATCAACAAGGACGCCCCGCATCCGGCCGCCGCCCGCCTCTGGCAGGAGTACCTGTACAGCGCCGAGGGCCAGAACCTCTGGCTCAAGGGGCACGCCAGGCCCGTGCTGATGCCGGCCATGGAGGCCGACGGCAGCATCGACAAGACCGCTGCCGCCGCGCTGCCCGCCGTCGAGGGCACCCCGAAGTTCCCGACCGAGCAGCAGACCGCCAAGGCCAAGGAGACCCTGGCGCAGGGCTGGGCCGCGGCCGTCTCCGGGTGATCCGCCGATGACTCTGCTCGACTCCCCCGCCCGTGCCTCGGCCGGCACCACGCCGGCCGCCGGCGCGGGCGCGGGGCCCGTGCGCAGACGCCGCTCCTGGGCCTGGCTGTCCGCGCTGCCGCTGTTCCTCGTCGTCGCCGTCGCCTTCGGGCTGCCCGCCCTGGCCATGGCCGACGGCGCGTTCACCATCGACGACTCGTACGGCCTCGGCAATCTGAGCCGTTCCGTCGACGGCGCCTACCGCACCGCACTGCTCGGCAGCGTCGAGCTGTCCGCGCTCACCGCGGCTGCGGGCACGCTCTTCGGGCTGCTGCTCGCCCAGGCGGTGGTGACCTCGAAAGGCCGCGCGCTGCGCGAGGCCGTGCTCACCGCCTCGGGTGTGCTCGCCAACTTCGGAGGCGTACCGCTCGCGTTCGCATTCGTCGCCACCCTCGGCAACGCGGGCGTCCTCACCACCCGGCTCGGCCTCGGCGAGCACGGCTGGTCGCTCTACAGCTTCTGGGGACTGGCGCTGACGTACCTGTACTTCCTGGTGCCGCTGATGGTGCTGACCGTCGCGCCCGCGCTCGACGGACTGCGCGTCCAGTGGCGCGAGGCGGCCCGTGACTGCGGCGCCTCCACCTGGCAGTACTGGCGGCACGTCGGCATCCCGGTGCTGCTGCCCACACTGCTCGGCGGGTTCGTGCTGCTCTTCGGCAGCGCCTTCGCGGCGTATGCGACCGCCGCGGCGATGGTCGGCAGTTCGGTGCCGCTCGTCACCCTCCAGATCGCCGACGCGCTCTCCGGCAACGTCCTGGTCGGCCAGGAGAACGTCGCCCTCGCGCTCAGCCTCGACATGGTGCTGGTCGCCGCGCTGGTGATGGCCGTTCATCTGCCGCTGCAGCGAAGGAGCACCCGATGGCTCGCCTGACCCGCTCGGCCGTGCTGCTGGTGGCCGGGGTGTACTTCCTGGTGCCGCTCGTCGCCTCCGCCGTGTTCACGCTGGACGTCCCCGGACAGGGGCTGACGCTGTCCTCGTACACACGGATCGTCGTCGCGCCCGGCTTCACCGGCAGTCTGCTGCTCTCCCTCGGGCTGGCCGTGGCGACCGTGGCGCTCGTGCTGCTGGTCACGGTGCCCGCGGCGGTCGCGGCCCGGCTCGGGGCTCCGCGGCTGCGCCCCGTGCTCGAAGTGGTGTGCACTCTGCCGCTGGTGGTGCCGCCCGTGGCGCTGACCGCAGGGCTCGGGACCGTGCTGCGCTGGGGCCCGGAGAAACTGTCCACGACGCCGCTGTACCGGACGTTCGTGGCCGTGCAGAACCCGGACTTCCCGTTCGTCCTCGTCCTCGCGTACGCCGTGATGGCGCTGCCGTTCGTGTACCGGGCGCTGGACGCGGGGCTGCGCTCGATCGATGTGCGCACGCTGGTGGAGGCCGCGCGCGACTGCGGGGCGTCCTGGCCGCGGGCGCTCGTCTCGGCCGTGCTGCCCAATCTGCGGGGCGCGCTGCTGAACGGTTCGTTCCTCACGCTCGCCCTGGTCCTTGGCGAGTTCACCGTCGCCTCGCTGCTCGGCTTCCAGCCGTTCGCGGTCTGGATCGTGCAGGCCTCGGGCTCGGACGCCCGGCTGTCGGTGGCCGTGTCGCTGCTGAGCCTGCTGCTGACCTGGGTGCTGCTGCTGGCGCTGACCACGCTCGGCAATCGCCGCGGCCCGTCCCGTACCTCCGAAGGAAAGACCTCCCGATGACCCTCCTCGACGCGCCCGCCCGCACCGGCGCGGCGCTGCAACTGCGCGGGCTGCGCCGGGCGTTCGGCGCCACCGTCGCGCTCGACGGCCTCGACCTGGACGTCGCCCCCGGCGAGCTGCTCGCCCTGCTCGGCCCCTCCGGCTGCGGCAAGACCACCGCGCTGCGGGTGCTGGCCGGCTTCGAGCAGCCCGACGAGGGCCGGGCGCTGCTGGACGGCGAGGACCTCGTGCCCGTGCCCGCCAACCGCCGTGACACGGCGATGGTGTTCCAGTCGTACAGCCTCTTCCCGCACCTCACGGCCGCCGACAACGTCGCCTTCGGCCTGCGCATGCGCAAGGTCGGGGGCGCCGAGCGTCGGGCGCGCGCCGCCGAGCTGCTGGAGCTCGTCGGACTCCCCGGTCACGGCGGCCGCTTCCCGCACCAGCTGTCCGGCGGTCAGCAGCAGCGGGTCGCGCTGGCCCGTGCGCTGGCGCTGCGGCCCCGGCTGCTGCTGCTCGACGAGCCGCTGTCGGCGCTCGACGCGCAGGTGCGGGTGACCCTGCGGGAGGAGATCCGCCGGCTCCAGCTGGAGCTGGGCATCACCACCGTGTTCGTCACGCACGACCAGGAGGAGGCCCTGTCGATGGCCGACCGGGTCGCGGTGATGAACAAGGGCAGGCTCGAACAGTGCGCCGCGCCCACCGAGTTGTACGCCCGTCCCGCGACGGACTTCGTCGCCGAGTTCATCGGCACCATGAACCGGGTGCCGGGGCGTGCCGCCGACGGCGGACTGGTGGAGGTGCTGGGGGTACGGCTGCCCGTCGAGGGCGACGCGCCCGCGCCCGGCCGCCCGGTGCACGCCCTGATCCGGCCCGAGGCCCTGGACGTCGTCGTGGACGCGTCCGGCACGGCCAGGGTCACGGGCAGCGCCTTCCACGGCCCCACCACCCGCGTCCGGGTCACGCTCCCCGACGGTACGTCCGTCAAGGCGGACGTGGCGACGCACGCGGCCGCGGAGCTCACGCCGGGCGCGGCCGTGTCCGTACGCCCGCAGGAGCGGCCCGTCCTGGTCACCCGTGGCGGCCCCGAGTGACCGCACTGCGTGGAGTGCTGTTCGACATGGACGGCACCCTGGTCGACACCGAACGGGTCTGGCTGGACGTCGTGGAGGCCGCGGCGGTCCGCCGCGGCAGCACCCTGGACGCCGAGCGGCGTTCGGCCGTGACCGGCCGCTCGGTCGGGGACACCGCGGCGATGCTGCACGGCTGGCTGGAGGCACCGGAGGGGGAACTCGCCGCGGAGCTCGGCGCGGACTTCGCGTCCCGCCTCGCGGCGGCCGCCGTGCCTCGTCCGGGCGCGCTGCGGCTCCTCGCCGCGCTGCGCGCCCGGAAAGTACCGACGGCGCTGGTGTCGGCGTCGCCGCGGGCGGTCGTCGAGCAGGTCGCGGGGACGCTGGACGGGCACCGCTTCGACGCGCTGTTCGGCGCCGAGGACACCGTACGGACGAAGCCGGAGCCCGATCCGTATCTGGCGGCGGCCGCGGCGCTCGGGGCCGATCCGGCGCAGTGCGTCGCGGTCGAGGACAGCCCGGCCGGCGTGGCGTCCGCGGTCGCCGCGGGCTGCCGGGTGCTGGCGGTGCCCTCGACCGAACCCCTCGCCGAGGCCGACGGGGTGACGCTGGCGGGTTCGTTGGACGAGGTGGATCCCGAGCTGCTGAGCTCGCTGGTCCGATGACACAGGAAGATGACAGGGTGTGCGCGTGAGCGAGGGACGGGACAGGACGCCGCTGTATCTGAAGGTCGCCGCCGATCTGCGTACCGCCATCACGGCAGGCGAGTACGGCTCCGGCGCCAAGCTGCCCGCGGAGGACGAACTCGCCCGCCGTTACGGCGTGTCCAGGGGTACGGTCCGCCAGGCGCTCGCGGCGCTGCGCACCGACGGGCTGATCACGTCGCGGCGCGGCACGCGGCGGGTGGTGCTGGGCGAGCCGCGGCTGCACAGCTTCGGTGAGCTGCGGTCGTTCACCCGCTGGGCGCGGTCGCTGGGCGAGGAGCCGGGAGGCCGTGTGGTGGCGCTCGACCGGGTGGTCGCGAGCGAGGAGGAGGCGGAGCAGCTGCGGCTTCCGGAGGGCTCGATCGTGTACCGGGTGCGGCGACTTCGTACGCTCTCGGACGCGCCGGTGATGGTGGAGCGGACGACATATCCGGAGCGGATCGGGGAGCTGGTGGCGGCGATGCCCCTGGACACCGTCTCGCACTCGGCCGCACTCGCGCTGCACGGCGTGCTGTTCGCGGACGCCCGGCACACGATCGACCTCGTGCCGGCGAACGAGGACGACGCGAAGCTGCTGGGGTGCCGGGCCGGGGAGTCGCTGCTGCGGGAGCGCCGGCACTCGACGGATCCGGCGGGCTCGCCGGTGGAGTGGTCCCAGGACCGGTATCTGCCGGGGACGGTCGCGTTCACGATGCAGAGCTCGACGGCGACGAGCGCGCTGGGGCGCAGGCTCAGCCGCTGACCCCGCGGTGGGGGGACCCCCCCGTCCCGCAGCAGTGTCGGTGTGGGATGCCCGGCCGCCGGACGACTGGACGAGCCGGGCGTCCGTGGCACTGTCGGTCCGCCAGTCACGCGCCCCGGCCGCCGGGTGGCGGCCGGGGCGCGTGGTGTCGTGGTCGGGCGACGGGCACAGGGCCCGCGCCCACCCGTCACAGGCCGTCGTGCTCGACGTCCTCGTCGTCCTCGTCACCCTCGACGTCATCGACGTCACCGATGTCGAAGGGGTCGGCCCCGAGCCTGGCGTACAGCGAGTACGCACCACAGGCCGTGGCACCTCGCTCCCAGACGTCACGCGGCGCGTGCACATCGCCCGATGTGCCGGACGACTCGTCGTCGACCGTGAACCCCTCGGGGTCCATGCCCAGCCGCCGGATCAGCGGGAGGGTCGAGGCCCGCAGCGTCTGCTCGGGGTCGGCCGCCTCCGCTGCGGGCAGCACCAGCAGCAGCTCCGCGAGGAATCCCCGACGCAGCCCGGCCGGGTCCGCGGCCTCGAACTCGACGGCTACCGGAGCCAGTTCGGTCACGAGCGGCAGGCATGCGGCCATGGCGGCGCCGGCGGTGTCCGTGTCCGGGGTGTTCAGTGCGATCCGGACGACGACATCGGTCGGTTCGAACAGCATCAGTGGGTCACATAGCCTTCCTTCGAGATGTTGGCGTGAGAGTAGTCCTTGCCCTGGTTCTTGCTGCCGGCGAACCTCTCGAAGTTCTTGCCCTTCGGGATCTGGACGTCCCACTCGTCCTTGCCGTCCTTGGCCCGGGTCCAGATGTTGCCGTACTTGTCCGGGAAGCCTCCGCCGCGCACCTGGGGGCTGCCCGGGTTCCAGTCCTTCCGCGGCACGAAGGGCACCGGGCCGTCCGTGGGCAGGTCGAACTTCTTCGCCGTGGCCAGGTATTTCTTGTTCTTGTACGCCTTGCCCGCGTCACCCGCCAGCTTGTTCATCATGGTGAGCGCGTCGTGCCACTGGTTGGGCGACAGATGGCGCATGCTCTTGCCGGCGTTCTCCGCCCACTTCAGGTCGGTGGCGTACTTGGCTAGGTTGTCGAACTTCTCCAGGTACTTGGCGAACTTCGCCGGCTTGGCCAGGGCGTCACCCGCATACGGGATGAGCGCGGCGAGCGAGAGACCGGCGCCCGTGAAGTCGCCCCGGAAGAGGCTCATCAGACCGGAGGCGCCGTCGCTGGCCGGTGTCGGGTCGAAGATGCCCGCGACGTCGAGGACCAGCTGCGCCGTGTCCGCGTCGGACAGACCGCCCTCGCCCTCGAGGTCCTCGCCCGTGTCGGGGTAGTCCTGCTCCCCCGAGCCGATCTCGGTGCCGGAGTGCTGCTCGGACTCCTCGGCGATCTTGACGATGGCGGCGATGACGGCCTGGAAGCCCGCGAGGGTGGCCTCCGCCGCGTCCTTGCCCGCCGCGATGGCCGCGGCGCTGGCGATGTCGGCCTGCTCGTAGGCGAAGTCGGCCGACGTGGCGGCGCTGACCGCCGACGAGGCGGCCTGGCGCGCCGAGGCGCTGGCCGCGTCGGCTGCCTGGTTCGCGGTGTTCGCGGCAGCCCGCGCGCGGCTGGCGGACTCGGCGGCCTGGGTGGCGGAGGCGTCGGCCTGCTTGGCGGAATTCGCCGCGTCGGTCGCGTAGCCCTCGGCCTTGGCCGCGGAGTCGTGGGCCTGCTCGGCATAGTCCGCGGCCTCGGCGGCGGCGCCCCGGGCCTCGGCGGCTGCCTTGGCGGCTTCGGCGGCCATCTTGTCCGCCTCGTAGGCCGACTTCGCGGCGTTGGCGACCAGACGGCGGACCTCGGCGACGTGCATCGCCGTGTCGTAGTCCTTCTTGGCCGCCTTGTACTGGGCGACCTGGACGAAGGCACGCAGCAGGGTGGGCGGTCCGGCGAGGGCGACCTCCGCGGCGGCCTTGGTGTGGGCGCCGCCGACGTTCATGATGCGCAGGGTCTCCGCGCGGTCGTCCTCCTCCCGGGCCTTGTGCTGGCCGGTCTTGATGAAGGCACGCAGGGCGTCCGTGGTGCCGGCGTCGATCGCTGCGCTGCCGTCCCGCTTCACCGCAGGACCGCCGGCCTCGATGATCTCCAGGGTCCTGATGCGGTACTCGTCGGCCAGGACGGTGTGCTGGCCGCTGTCGAGAAACGCCTTGACCTGGGCGTGGTCGCCCGCCAGGGCGGCCTCGGCGGCGGCCTTCATGCCGGCTCCGCCGGTCTGCGCGAGGTTGGTGACGCGCGCCCGGTCGTCCTGCTCCTCCGCCTTCTGCCGGCCTTCCTTCAGCCAGTGGATGACGTCTTCGTCGGTGCCGGCGAGGGCGTCCTCGGCGGCCTTCTCGGTCCACGGGCCGCCGTCGGCGGCCAGGTTGAGCGCGGCCTTGCGGCCCTTGGCGACGGCGGTGGCCGGCTCGGTGCCGGGCGCGGTGGCCTCGGTGAGGAGCGTGGTGGTCTCCGCGGCGCGGCGGGCGGCCTCGGCCTCGTCCCAGGCCAGTGCGGCCCGCTCGGTCTCGTACTTGTGCTTGAGCTCTGTCGCGATCTGCACGGAACGGCTCTTGTCCGCTGCCAGCTCAGCGGTCTCGGCCTCACGGGCGAGCTGCTCGGTGGTGTGCGCCTGGAGCGCCGCCGTCGTCGCCGCCTTCGAGGCCGCGAGGGCGGCGTTGGCGTGCGCGGTGGCCTTCGTGGCCCAGTTCGCGGCGTCCCCGGCGGCGGCCGCCGCGTCGTCGGCGGCCTTGGCGGCTGCTTCGGCGTGCTCGGCGGCGCTGGTGGCGGCCTTGTGGGCCTCCTGGGCGGCGGTGGCGGCGCGGTTGGCGAGGGACTCCGCCGTGTTGGCGGCGCTGTTGGCGAGGGCGGCGGCGCTGCGGGCCTCGGCAGCGGCGGCACTGGCGCGGGCTGCCTGGGCCCCGGCGGTCGCCGAGTGCCTGCCGGCTTCGGCGGCGGCCTCCGCGGCGGCTGCCGCATTGGCTCCGGCGCTGGCCGCGGCGCGGGCCGAGTTGACCGCCTCGCCGATGGCCGTGACCGCCTTGAGTACGGCGTCGGCGGCGGTGCGGGCGCCGACGGCGGCCTTCCGGGCGTCGACTGCGGCCTGGCGGGCGGCCGCGGCCTGGCCCGCGTCCTTCACGGCGGCACTCGCCGACTGGTAGGCGCGGGACGCCGCCTGGCCTGCGGCGGCGGCGGCAGAAGCGGCGGCGGCGGCCGCGTTGGCAGCGGTACGGGCTGCGGCGGTGGCCGTGTTGGCGGCGCTAATGGCGGTGCGGGCGGCGTCGGCCGCGCCGAGCGCGGCGTCGGCGGCGCGGCTCGCGGCGCGGCTGGCCTTGTTGGCGTCGTTCTGGGCCGCGGCCGTTTCAGCGGCGGCGCGCTCGGCGGCCTCCTTGGCCTCCTGGGCGGCGGCCTTGGCCTTGCCGGATGCGGTCTTGGCGAGCTCGGTCTCGCGCTGGGCCTGCCTGCCGGCCTGGGCGGCCTGGGCGGCGAGCTGGGAGACCGTCATGACCTCCTGGTCCCGGGCGCGAGCGGCGTACTGCCCGTTGGCCAGGAACTCACGGATGTCGTCGGGGGTGCCGGCGAGGGCCTCCTGGGCGGCCTGCTGCACGCGTGGACCGCCCAAGGACATGATCTTGAAGGTCGCGACGCGGTCGTCCTCCTCGCGGGCGGTGTGCCGACCGGTGCTGAGGAAGGCGCCCAGGGCCTCGGGCGTGCCCGCGTCCAGGGCGCGCTGACCGGCGTCGCGCACCGCGCGGTCGCCCTCGTTGATGACCCTCAGCACCTCTGCGCGGAGGTCGTCGGCGAGGGGGCCGGGCACACCCGACTGGAGGAACGCGTGCAGCTCCTCGGGTGTTCCGCTCAGGGCCTGCTGGGCCGCCTGCCGTACGCCGGGGCCGCTGGAGTTCAGCAGCCGCAGCACGGTCAGCCGGTCGTCCTCCTGGGCGGCGACCTGCCGCGCGGTGTCCAGGAACTCCTGGATGTCGGTGTCGGCGCCGACGAGCGCCTGCTCGGCGGCGAGCCGGGTGGCCGAGCCACCCGAGCGCCACGCCTGGACCACCTGGGCGCGGGCGCTGAGGGCGGTCGTGTCCGTCCCGGCGCCCTCGACCGCGCGGGCGTCGGTGGCCGTCGTACCGAACATGGTCACGGCCATGGCGAATGCCATGCCCGTCGTGAATGCCGGGCGGTGCAGCCGTCTCCGCGGCTTTCTGGTTCTTTCCATGCCGCTTGCCTCTTCTCCGCGGGGGTCGAATCGGCAGGCACGTCCAAGGTGTCCCGTCGGGGAGAAAGGCGACTGCACGCCGGTTTCCGCCAGTACGCGGATGCGTGACCCGCACCCGTTGTGCACGGCCCCCCGTCCCCCCATGACCCCCGCCGCTCTCCAGTGAACACTTGTGCGGGTCACGGGGGATGGTAACAATGATCAAGGGCAACCGATCATCAGGTCGGCAAGTGGCGTCGCAACGGGGGGAGCTGACGCACCATTACCGAAAGAGCCGAAGCTACTCCGCAGCCTTCGCCGCTCGGCCCCAAGACGTGCCGGCCCTGCCGGTTACTCACGCGCATGGGAGCTCACCCATGCGCCTTTCTCATGCCACGAAGAACACGAAACGAGACCCCTATGAGGTTGATTTCCCGTCTGCTGGTCGCGGGCGCGGTGGCCGGTGCCGCCGCGCTCGCCTGGACGACCGGCGCGACCGGCGCCGCGGACGTGCCGAACGCCGTCGCGGTCGCGGACGAAGCTCCCGGCTACGCGGTGGAGGACTTCAACTACCCGCAGGCGGACAAGATCCTTGCCGAGCGGGGATTCCTCCTCAAGCGCGGTGACGGCCACATCGTCCTCGCCACGTGCGACAGCGAGCCGGGCCTGCTCGAAGTGTGGGCGCGCAGCAAGGACAAGGTCTGCTTCCGGTTCACCGGCAACAGCGGCTATCTGAGCCTGGAGCTGCCCTCCGTCTACGGCATCAAGGGCAACGAGTACACCACCGAGGTCAACATGACCGTCGCGGACGAGGAGAAGTCCTTCGACGTGGCGAAGAACACCTGGACCCCGGTCGGCGAGAGCGCCGATCCCGACGGGCGCGAGCACATGCTCGTCGAGATCATCGCCACCAAGTAGCGCTCCGCCCCGACCGATTCGGGAACCGGCCGGTCCCCACCGCCCGGCTCCGAGTCCCGCTTCAAGGAAACGGTTCATGCATCGTCCACACCCCGCCCGCTCCACCGGGCTCGCCGCGCTGAGCGCGGTCCTCGTCTCCGCGCCGCTGGCACTGACCGGCACGGCCGCCCACGCCGTCACCGGGACCCCGGAGGCCGAGAACTCCCTCGCGTTCACCGCAAGACTGGACATCGGCAACGGCCAAAGAGCCTGCTCCGGCGCGCTGGTCGACCGGGAATGGCTGCTCACCGCCGCCAGCTGCTTCGCCGACAACCCGGCCGCGAGCCTCGCCGTCCCCGCGGGCGCGCCGAAGCTCAGGACCACCGCCACCATCGGCCGCACCGACCTCACCACCACGGCCGGTGTGGTGCGCAACGTCGTGGAGGTCGTCGCCCACCCCTCCCGTGACGTGGTCCTCGCCCGGCTCAACCGGCCGGTCACCACCATCGCGCCCGTCGCCCTCGGCGCCACCCCGGCCGCCGCCGGCGAAGAGCTGAAGGTCGCCGGCTACGGTCGCACCAAGACCGAGTGGGCGCCGCTGCGTCTGCACGGCGGCGCCTTCACCGTCGACTCGGTGAGCGACAACGAGGCCGGCATCACCGGCAAGGACGGCGCGGGCGTCTGCATGGGTGACACCGGCGGCCCGGCCCTGCGCGTGACGAACGGCCAGGCCGAGCTCGTCGCAGTCAACAGCCGCTCGTGGCAGGGCGGTTGCTTCGGCGTCGATCCGGCCGAGACCCGGACCGGCGCGGTCGCCGCTCGCGTCGACGGCCTGCGCAGCTGGGTCGACGCCAAGATCGCCGCTCCTCGCTTCACCGACTTCAACTGCGACGGTGCCGAGGACATCGCCGTCGGCGACCCGAAGGCGACCGTCGGCGGAGACGCCAACGCCGGTGTCGTCCGGGTCGTCTACGGCGGCGGCAAGGGCACCAACGAGCTCAACCAGGACCTCGCCGCCGTCCCGGGCGGCGCCGAGGCCGGCGACTGGTACGGCGAGAGCCTGGCCACGTTCGACCACGACGAGGACGGCTGCACCGACCTCGTCGTGGGTGTGCCGGCCGAGGACATCGACACCAAGACCGACGCCGGTTCCGTCCAGATCATCTACGGCGCCCCGGGCGGCCTCGCCACCGGCAAGGCGGCCCTGGACCTCGTCCAGGGCACCGGCGCGGGCGCCATCAAGGCGTCGGCCCCCGAGGCCGGCGACCGCTTCGGCCACGCCGTCGCGGCCGGCCACACCGCCACCGGTGAGCCCTACCTGGTGATCGGCGTGCCCGGCGAGGACCTGGGCACCGTCACAGACGCGGGCAGTGCGCACTACCTGCGCGGCAGCATCAACGTCGCCACCAACCAGGACAAGCCCGGAATGGCGGGCGACCCGGAGGCGAACGACAAGTTCGGCTCCTCCGTCGCCGGCTCCGCGAACCACGTGGTCATCGGCTCGCCGGGCGAGGCCATCGGTACCCTCGCGGGCGCGGGTGGTGTGCAGATCGTCAAGCACGACCTGAACTCCGACAACGTCCCTGCCCCTGTGCTGGCCTTCAACCAGGACGACGACTTCGTGTCCGGCGCGGCCGAGGCGGGCGACCAGTTCGGCGCGTCGGTCGCGGCCACCGCGTACCGTCCCTCCGGCGCGGCGACCGCGACCGACACGGTCATCGCCGTGGGCTCCCCCGGTGAGGCTCTGACGGTCGGCACCACCAGCAAGACCCAGGCGGGCGCCGTGCAGACCTTCCGGGTCACCGCGGCCGGTGCGGTCACGCAGGCGGCCAACATCCAGCAGGAGGTCGACGGTGTGGCCGGCGGCGCCGAGACCGGCGACAAGTTCGGCTCCAAGGTCACCCTCGCGAACCTCGCACCGCGCGCGGTCGGCGCGGCCACGAACCTGGTGCTCGCGGTCGGCATACCGGGTGAGGACGTCGGCACCGCCGCGGACGCGGGCGCGGTGCAGACCTTCTACCCGTTCGGTGCGCCGGGTGACAACGACCACTGGATCCAGGCAGGCGACGCCTCCGGCCTCGGCGGCACCCCGACGGCGGGCCACGCAATCGGCGCCGGCCTCGGCGCCACCGCCACCAGCCTCTACGTCGGCGTGCCCAACGCCTCGCCGTACGGCGCCGCGTACGCGCTGCCGTGGAGCAACGCGACCGGCGGCCGTACGGGCACGGTCGGCACGGCGACGACCCACAAGCCGGGCCAGAACGGTCTGCCTGCTGCGGGTGGCGCGTTCGGCCGGGCCTTCGGCTGATCCGGTCCTGACCGGTCCTGACCGGTCCTGACCGGACACACCTGATACCGGGGTGAGCCCCGGGAGGAATCTCCTCCCGAGGCTCACTTCTGTCCGGCGACGGCACATCAGCCCGTCGACGCGGCCTCCGAGCGCAGCAGCCCCTCCAGCAGCGGCCGGAAGTGCGCAAAGCCCGGCGTCGCCATCTCCGGGTCCTTCGCCTGCTCGTCCCAGCGCCGGACGGCAACGGCGTCACGCGCCCCCGGGTGCGCCTCGAAGGCGCGTACCTGCTCGTCGGTCATGGGGCCGCCCTGGACCTGGAGGGTGTGCACGGAGGCCTCGGAGAGCAGATCGAAGTAGCCGGGCTCGACGGCGCACAGATACCGCTTGGCGGCGACGTGCAACCGTACAGGCTCGGTCACTTCGGGCCCGAACCACTGGTCGAGCCAGTCGGCGCCGGTGTGGCTGTGCCGGTTGTCGGTGCCGTGCTCCATCAGGTCGCGGCCGGTGACGGCGCCCTGGAAGTGGCCGACGTCGTGCAGCAGTGCGGCGGCGATCAGGTGCGGCGGGGCTCCGGCGGCCTCGGCGAGGGCGCCGGCCTGGAGCATGTGCTCGGCCTGGGTGACGGCCTCACCGAAGTACTCGGCGCCTCCTTCGCCCTCGAAGAGCTCGGCGAGGGTGTCGAGGGGGTTCACTTCACGGTCTCCTCTCGGCGCAGGACCGCCAGCGTGGAGGCGAGCCCGTCGATGTCGGCGTACGCGCCCTGGAGGTGGCGGTCGCCGGACTCGGCGAAGGCCGTACGGGCGTGCAGCAGGCGGGTGTTGTCGAAGATCAGGCAGTCGCCGGGAGTGAGCCGGAATTCGAGCTGGAGCTCGCTTCGCAGGAGCAGCTCGGCGAAGCGCCGGTACGCCGCGTAGAAGGCGTCGAGCACATCGGCCGGCTGGTGCAGGGTGCCGGTGGAGCGGTTGTTGAAGCGGATCTCGCGGATCCGGCCGGCCGGGTCGGTGCCGATCAGCGGCCGGTGGGCGCGCAGCTCGGTGCGCTCGTCGGCGAAGGCGAACGGGACCGGGACGCGGGTGAGGACGTCGTACGCCTCCGGGTCCTCGGCCCGCAGCAGGGCCGCCGCGTGGAAGCCGTCGACGAGTCCGGAGTCGCCGCCCTGGGCCGCGTTGGTGAGGCAGTGCAGCAGCTGGAGGGTCGGCACCGGGTCGCGGTACGGGTTGTCCGTGTGCGGGGTGATGCGGGTGCCGGTGAAGGCGAGGTTGTTGGGGTCGGCCGCGACGCGTACCTCGAAGAGCTCGCCGTAGTTCGTCTCGCGTACGTACCCGAAGCTCCGCGCCACGTCGAGGACCTGGCGGTCGCGGACGGGGACGCCGCGCAGCAGGACGAAGCCGAGGCGCAGCACGCTCCGGAGGGCGCCGGCCCTGACTGCCGGATCGGTGGTGTAGGCGGTCCAGTCGGCCTCGGGGAGCCGTCCCTCCAGGCCGGTGGCGTCCCACAGCTCCTTGTCGTCCTCGGTGCGGCCGTCGCCCGGGGCGGCGGAGGCGCCGGGGAGGTGGGTGCCGAGCCAGGTCTCGGCGTAGACGGAGCGGTGTCCGTCGGGGGCCCAGACGACCTCGCGGGCGGGGGCTCCGTCCGCGGTCGTGGCGTCCTGGACGCTGTCGACGGCGAGACCGGCGGGCAGCTCGGTGATCTGGAACAGCTTCTGGCCGTTGCGTGGGTCCCTGCAGTGCGGGCAGGGGCAGTTGTCGCGCAGCCAGAGTGGCGGTGCGGACGCGAGGGAGGACATGAACGGGGCTCCGAGTTGTACAGACAACTACTGAACGACGGGAAGCCTGACAGGGATGGATGACCTCGCGGTTACGGCGACGTGGACGACAGGATGCGCGCAGGACCGGCACCGCAGGCCGGGGAAGGAGCCGTGCAGCCGGCCGGGGAAAGAGCCGTGCCGCCGGCCAGAGGGGGAAGGGCCGGCGGCACGGGTGGGTGGGAAGGGCGGCTGATGGTGGATCAGCAGCCGTGGTCGATGAGGTCGAACGTCCGGTAGTGGTCGGCCGTGTAGTAGTCCTCCTGCCACGACTGACCGGTGACGATCCGACGGGCCCCGCGCGTGGAGGAGCCGGGGGTCTTGACGGTGTACTCGTGGTAGTAGCCGGTCGAGTGGGTCGGGAGGACGCCTTCCCGGTTCTGGAAGACGGTCCCGTCCTGGGGGTACGGGAACGGGCCTCCGCTCTCGATGAGTTCGAGGGTGTCGTACGCCTGGGAGGGCAGGTCGGAGTAGCAGATGTCACCGACCGCGGTGGTGGCGGCGGTCGCCGGGGCCGCTACGGGTCCGCCGACGAGAAGGGCGGAGACGAGGGCGGCCGCGCCGCCGAGCATGGTGATCCGTGGGGGGATTCGCATGGCAACCATGATGACGCGCGTAGACATTGACGTGTCAACGTCAAAAGCGAGGTGTTTTCGTGTAATTCACCTCCACAACCGGGCCGTCACGCCCCGGATGCGCGAACGCCCCGGGGCGGTAACCGAGTCGGCGGGTTGCAGGCGGGCGGCCGACGGGCCTACGCGTCCTGCACGGCTGCGGTGCGCGGCAGGGCCGGGCAGAGCAGGGCACAGAGGACGAACGCCGCGACCACCCACGGCATCGCCGTCGACAGCGCGTCCGTCAGGCCGCCCGTCGCGTGCTCGAAGAAGACGGTACCGATCACGGCCGCACCGAGGGCGCCGCCGAACTGCTGGGCCGTGGAGAAGATTCCGGAGGCACCGCCGGCGATGTCGGCGGGAACGGCGGAGAGCACGACGTTGACCAGCGGGACGACGAGGAAACCGAGGCCCGCGCCCGCCAGGAGCAGTCCGGGGACCAGGGGCCAGGCCCCGGTGTGGCCGGCATCGGAACGGGTCACCGCGTACCAGACCCAGACGAAGCCGCCCGCCATCATCAGCGAGCCGGCGACCAGCACCAGCCGGCCCACCCTGACGGCGAGTGCGTCGGCGGCCGGTGCGGTGAGGAAGCCACCGATCGAGAAGGCGACCGTGACGAGGCCCGCCTGCATGGGGGTGTAGCCCTCGCCGCCCTGCAGCCAGATCGCGAAGACCAGGAAGAAGCCCTGCATGCCGATCGCGAACAGCAACTGGACGGTCACGCCGATCGAGAAGGCGGGGAGCCGGAAGGCCCGGGCCGGCAGCAGCGGTACGGTCGCACCGCGGCGCCGCGCCTCGAACAGGGCCACTCCCGCGACGGTGACGACACCGGCGGCGAGGCAGAACCAGCCCCGGACCGGCCAGCCGTTGGCGTGCCCCTGTACCAGCGGCAGGACGATCGCGACGAGTCCGCCCGCCAGCACCAGGCTGCCCAGCACGTCCGGGCGGCCCGCCGAGCGCTCCTTCGTCGCCGGCACGAGGACGGCCCCGGCGATGAACGTGACCACGGCCACCGGCACGTTCACCAGGAACACCGAGCGCCAGCCCCAGCCGAACAGGTCGGCGTCGGTGAGCAGTCCGCCCAGCAGCAGCCCGATCGCGGAGGCGAAGCCGGCGACGGCTCCGTACATCCCGAAGGCGGCGCCACGTTCCTTTCCGTGGAAGAGCGTGCGGAACGAGCCGAGCACCTGCGGCATCAGCGCCGCGGCCATCACGCCCTGCACGGCGCGGGCGGCGATCAGCTGTCCCGGGCTCTGGGCGATCCCGCAGGCGAGACTCGCGAGGCCGAAGCCCGCGGTGCCGGCGAGGAAGAGCGCCTTGCGTCCGTAGCGGTCACCGAGGTGTCCGGAGACGATCAGCGCGGCCGCGAAGCCGAGCAGATAGGCGGAGACCGTCCACTGCAGGGCACTCTCGGAGGCGCCCAGCTCACGGCCGATGGACGGGATCGCCACATTGACGATGGTCACGTCGAGGAGGTCCATCAGCGCGGCCACCATCATGACGGCGGCTGCCGCCCAGCGGCGCGGATGGAGGGCCGCCGGGGTCGCGGCGGCGGTGGCTGCTTCTGTCGTGGTCATCCCGACTCCTGTCGATGTCGATGCCGATGCCTCAGATTTATTTCGTTCGGACTAACGAAAGACTTGCACGCGGACAGGTGAGATCACAAGTCCTTCGTTCGCCCGAACGAAATATTTTGCTAGGCTGCGGCCATGACCAGGCACGAGGACGACGACAGCGAGCGGCGGGCCAAGGCGATCGCCGCTCTGACCGCCGCCGGCCGGGACTCCAGCGCGGCGTCGGTGGCCTTCCACACGGCGGTGGCGGCGAAGCAGGGCCTCGGCCCCACCGAGACCAAGACCCTGGACCTCCTCGAGCGCCATGGCGCCCTCACCGCGAAGGAACTCGCAGAGCGTTCCGGCCTCGCCCCGGCTTCGGTGACCGGACTGGTCGACCGCCTCGAGGCCAAGGGCTACGTCCGCAGGGTGAAGCACCCGACGGACAGGCGCCGGGTGCTGGTCGAGTCCCGCCCGGAGAAACTGGCGGAACTGGCTCCGCTCTTCGACGACTGGGCACGTGAAGTCGGTGAACTCTACGAGGAGTTCACCACCGAGGAGCTGGAGGTCGTGACCCGCTTCCTGACGGGTGCGACGGCCCGTCAGCGCGCAGCCACGAAGCGCCTGCTTCCCTGACGGAGGGAACAACCCGGCTCGCGCGAGCGCGGATCGCCCACACTTCGGCCCTCCGGCGCAGGCCGGAGGGCCTAGGAGAGCGCCGGAGGGGCCGGAGCGGCGAGCCCGGCGTGAAGCGGGGCCAGAGGTGGAGCTCCCGGACGCCGTTGATCCGGCGAACGGGCGGACCGCCGCCGCCGTCCATTGCGCCCACGCCCTGCGGCCGATGGTTCTGCGGCACCCCCGGGTCGCCTCCTTGCCGGCGAACCGGGCCTTGCCCACCTATGACCGAACGTCATGCGGCTGTCCGCGGGTGGCTGAACGGCTGAGGGCGCACGGCGCGCCGATGCCCGTTCGCACCCGCCGCGCCGCCCTGCTCGGGCGGCCTGGGCCGCGCCCCGGGCGGGCGCAGCACGACCATGGACCCAAGGGCGCACTGCGCGGTGAAGCCCGCACACACACCTGGCCGCGCACGTCCTCCGCCGGCCGCAGGGCGAAGCCGCACGCGCCCCGGGTCCGAGGGACCTGATGCCCGGGGTTACGGAGTCCCCCGCATGAACTAGCTGTATTGATCACGAGCGTTGTTAACAGTGCTGGGTCTTGATCATGGCGAAGACCTCCGGTGTGGTGGAGGTGTCTAGGCTCCACACCACG
>NZ_JBSFHO010000045.1:0-48798 GCF_053597075.1 Streptomyces sp. NPDC001514 | reverse complement strand
CGGCGGACAGCCGATCCCGCTCGCCCAGGGCATCACCGACGCCCAGTCCCAGGCGGCCAAGGCCAAGCAGGCCGCCGCCGAGGCCGACGCCGCCGCGGCACGGGCCACCCGGGCCGCGGGCACCGCCCAGACCCTGGCCAACCGGGCCGCCGCCGCCGCCCGCGTGGCACGCGACGCCGCCAACAGCGCCGCCGACCACGCCGACAATGCCGCCGCCGCGGCCGACGAGGCTGCGGCGCACGCGGGCCAGGCGGTCGAGTACGCCAAGCGGTCCACCACCTACGCCGCGGCCGCGGTGCAGGCCGCCACCACGGCCGCCAACGCGGTCAAGGAAGCCCAGGAAGTGGAGCAGGCGGCCCGTGATGCGGAGACCGCCCGCATCGCCGAGGACACCGAATTCGGCATCCAGATGGCGCGTCTGCTGGCTCAGGCCGAGACCGACGACGCCAACCGGGCCAACCAGGAGCGCACACAGGCGGACCGGACCGCCACGGAGATCAAGGACCTCATCGCCGCCGCGGAGACGGCGTTGCGGGCCGGAGACACCGCCACGGCTGTCACGACCGGCCGGAAGGCCGCCGTCAAACTCCTCGACTCCAGCGGCACATGGACCCGGGAAGCGGCCGAGTTCGCACTCGCCGGCGCCGACCAGGACATGGTCAACTGGATCGACACCGACCGCGCCCTCGCCCAGCAGCAGGACGACCGTGAGAACGTCCTGACCCTCGCCCAGAGCTCCACGGCCGGTGTCGCCGACGCCGCCCACCAGACGCTGGCCAGTGACGATCCGGGCGCCGCCCGCACCTTCCTCGGCCAAGGGGTCATCGAGGCGGCGGCCACCGAACACCGCCTCACCGTGTTCAAGATCCTGGCCGAGAACCCGGGCACGGCCGTCAAGGCGAAGGCCGAGGCGGCGCTGAACGACGGAAGCGCGACGGCTCTGCACCGCTTCCTCGCCGTCGAACTGGGCCCGGCGGTCAAGGAGGACGACAGCGTCGAGGTGCTCCGTCTCCTCAACACCGGCGGCCCCTACATGCGGTCGGCGGCGCAGATCGTCCTGGAGGGCTCCGCCCGGATGCGGCGTGCCTTCGTCAGCCACGACAAGTACAACATCGCGCGCCTCGACCAGGACCGCGCCGCCCACATCGCCGCCATGCGCGCCGCCATCGCGCACGCCGCGAAGGTCGCCGCGAAGGCGCTGGAGGATGCCGCCCTGGCGTCCAAGGCGGCGGCCGAGGCCCGCCAGGCGGCGGCTGAGGCGACCGAGTGGGCGGCGAAGGCGCAGGACTACGCGGCGGACGCCGCGGATTCGGCGCTGGAGGCGAAGGCGAACGCCGACGCCGCCGACCGGTCGGCAGCCGAAGCGGCCCAGTCGGCGACGAGCGCGAAGCAGGCGGCGACCGTGGCGCGCGGAGCGGCCAAGTCGGCGAACTACTCGATGCGGCAGGCCCTGACGTCCGCCCAGCAGGCGGTGTCGTACGCGTCGGACGCGCAGGCCTCCGCCGCCAGCGCGCGGGCCTCCGCGATCCAGGCCGGCCAGGACGCGAAGGCCGCCGCCGACGCCGCCAGCGAGGCCCACAAGATCGTCATGGCGAAGCGGAAGGCCGAGGCCGCGGAGGCGGCGCGCAAGGCCGCCGAGGCGGCGAAGCAGCACAAGGCGAACGGGACCAGCCCCGTCGACACCGACGGGGACACCAAGTACTGGGGCATGTGGCCCGAGGACGTCTCGGACGCCAAGGACTGGGCGTCAGCCTTCGGGCACTGGAGCACGGTCGCGGGCGGAATCGCCGTCGTGGCCGGTGTGGCGGCCATTTGGTTCCCTCCGGCCGGCGCGGTCGCCGTGGTGGCCGGTGTCGTGTCGTGGGGCCTCCAGGGCGCGAGTGCCATCGCGAGCGGAATCGGGTACGGCTGGAACAGCAGCGAGTTCCACACGGCGCTCGGCCTGTTCGCGCTCGGTGGCCTTTTCGTCGGCAAGGGGTGGCTGTTCAGGAAGATGGGTCTGGGTGACGGGGTCACCACGCTTGCCGAGACGGTCGGCGGGAAGATCTCGGGCGTCGCAGAGGACGTGACGACCACGGTGATCGGCTGGGTCACCTGGTAGTCGGCCCGTGTACGCCGGTGGGGTGGAGCGGGATACGCTCTCGCGCCACCCCACCCGGCCTGCTCGTCCGCGATGGCGAGGAGACGGCATTCATGAGGAGACGGAATTCATGCTGACATCGACGTTCTCCGTCACCGAGTGGTGGATGGCGGCCATCGTGTCCGGCATCGCCCTCGCCCTGGCGGCACGGTCCACCGCGATCACGAAACGGGAGAAGCTGATCGCGACGTCCGTCCCGCTCGTTCTGTGCGCCTTCATGGCCCTGAGTCCGTCGGCACGCGGGGACGAGGAACCGACGCCGCTGATGCTGTACACCCTGACCGCGCTCACCCTGTCGATCCTGAGGGTCGTCTTCTCCAGGTACTTCACCCGTCAGCTCGACCTGAAGCGCTCGGGAAAGCCGATGGAGGAGATGACGGGCAAACAGGTCACGGTCTTCTTCGCCACGTTCGTCGCCGTTGCGGTCTGCATAGCTGTCACTCTGTGAAAAAGGCCGGCGGGAGACGGGGGCGGGGCGTAGGGGCGATGGCCCCCGCCTCCCATGGCCGGGTGCGGTGCCCGGCTCTCAGGTGCCCACGCTGACCTGGAGTTCCTTGATGCCGTTCAGCCAGGCCGCGCGCAGCCGGCGCGGGTCGCCCGCAAGCCGCAGGTCCGGCAGGGCGTCGGCGATGGCGCTGAAGATGAGGTCGATCTCCTGGATGGCGAGGGACTTCCCGAGGCAGAAGTGGGGGCCTCCGCCGCCGAAGCCGAGGTGGGGGTTGGGGTCGCGGGTGATGTCGAAGACCTCCGGCCGTTCGAAGACCTCGGGGTCGTTGTTGGCCGAGGAGTAGAACAGCCCGATCCGGTCGCCCTTCTTGACCTTCTGGCCGCCCAGCTCGGTGTCCTGGGTCGCCGTGCGCTGGAACGAGACGACGGGCGTCGCCCACCGCACGATCTCCTCGGCGGCCGTCGCCGGGCGCTCCCGCTTGTAGAGCTCCCACTGGTCGGGGTGGGTGAGGAACGCGTGCATGCCGTGGCTGATGGCGTTGCGGGTCGTCTCGTTGCCGGCGACCGCGAGCAGCAGCACGAAGAAGCCGAACTCGTCGGAGGACAGGTTGCCTTCGCCCTCCGCCGCGACGAGCTGCGAGACGATGTCCTTCGCCGGACACTGCTTGCGGTCGGCGGCCATGTTCATGGAGTAGCCGATGAGCTCCATGGCGGCCTCGGCGCCGATCTCCTCGGTGATGGCGTACTCGGGGTCGTCGTACGCCACCATCTTGTTCGACCAGTCGAAGATCCGGGCCCGGTCCTCCTGGGGGATGCCGATGAGCTCGGCGATCGCCTGGAGCGGCAGCTCCACGGCGATCCTGGTGACGAAGTCGAAGCTGCCGTCGGCGGCTGCGCTCTCCTTCGCCTCCGCGACGATCTTCCGGGCGCGGTCGCGGAGTGCGGCCTCCAGGCCGCGGATCGCCCGCGGGGTGAAGCCGCGCTGGACGATCCCGCGGACCCGGGTGTGCTCGGGCGGGTCCATGTTGAGCATGATCAGGCGCTGGACCTCGATCTGGTCACGGCTGATGTGCTCGTTGAAGCGGATGACGGCCGTGTTCTCGTAGGACGAGAACAACTCCGGGTGCGTGGAGACGTACTTGACGTCCGCGTGCCGTGTGACGACCCAGTAGCCCTCGTCGTCGAAGCCGGTGGCGCCGCGGGGCTGCGGGCACCACCAGACCGGTGCGGTCTGCCGCAGCTGAGCGAACTCCGGGAAGGGTATGCGGCTCTGGAGGAGGTCGGGGTCGGTGGCGTCGAACCCTTCGGGCAGCGCTGGACAGGGCATGGGGCAACTCCATTGTCTGACGGCCCATCAGAATTGCCCGCAAGGTAGTAACGGGTTCTACAACTGGCAAGGGTCATGGCGGGATCTGTTGCGTGCAAGGTGCGTGCACGACCCTTGCGTACCGGGGGTAAGCCTCATAAGACTGCTCAGAGAACTAGAACGCGTACTAGTTCTTCGCCGTACGCCGCGCGGGGCGCCGGGACGCCCCGTCGATGTACGCCGGCTGTGCGAAGAGAGGACGAGCTCATGGCCGCGGAACCCGTCATCGTCGAAGCCGTACGCACCCCCATAGGCAAGCGCGGCGGCGCGCTCGCCAATCTGCATCCCGCCTATCTGCTGGGCGAGACCTACCGTGAACTTCTCGGCCGCACCGGCATCCACGCCGACTGCGTCGAACAGATCGTCGGCGGCACGGTGACCCACGCCGGCGAGCAGTCCATGAACCCCGCGCGCAACGCCTGGCTCGCGATGGGGCTTCCGTACGAGACCGCCGCGACGACGGTGGACTGTCAGTGCGGTTCGTCGCAGCAGGCGAGCCATATGACCGCGAACATGATCGCGGCCGGCGTCATCGACGTCGGCATCAGCTGCGGGGTCGAGGCCATGTCGCGTGTACCGCTGGGCAGCGGGTCCAAACACGGGCCGGGCAAGCCGTGGCCGGACGAGTGGAACGTCGATCTCCCGAACCAGTTCGAGGCGGCCGAGCGCATCGCGCGCCATCGCGGACTGTCGCGGGAGCGGGTCGACTCGCTGGGGCTGCTGTCGCAGGAGCGGGCCGCCGCCGCCTGGTCCGAGGAGCGCTTCAAACGGGAGACGTTCGCCGTCCAGGTGCCCACGACGGAGGAGGAGCAGCACGCCGGGCAGGGGATGTGGCGGCTCGTGGACCGTGACGAGGGGCTGCGGGACACGTCGATGGAGGCGCTGGCCGGGCTGAAGCCGGTCATGCCCACCGCGATCCACACGGCCGGCAACTCCTCACAGATCTCGGACGGGGCCGCGGCGATCATGTGGGCGTCCAAGCGGATGGCGCGGGCGCTGAAGCTGAAGCCGCGCGCCCGGATCGTCGCCCAGGCGCTCGTCGGGGCGGACCCGCACTACCACCTGGACGGGCCGATCGACGCGACGCGGGCGGTGCTGGGCAAGGCGGGGATGTCGCTCAGGGACATCGATCTCGTCGAGATCAACGAGGCGTTCGCCTCGGTGGTGCTGAGCTGGGCACAGGTCTTCGACCAGGACCTGGAGAAGGTCAACGTCAACGGCGGGGCCATCGCGCTCGGTCATCCGGTGGGGGCGACGGGGGCGCGGCTCATCACGACGGCGCTGCACGAGCTGGAGCGCAGGGACAAGGAGTTCGCGCTGGTGACGATGTGCGCGGGCGGGGCGCTGGCGACGGGGACGATTCTGCAGCGGCTCTGAGGGGCGTCTGCGGGATGCCCGGCACGGATGGTGTACCCGGTACGGGGCGGCGACCCCGTACCGGGCGGTCGGCCCGGGTGTCCGTCCTCAAGCGCCGGACGGGCTGGGTGGTCGGGGTGTGCGTGGGGGCTCGCGCCTGGTGGACTCCTCCTCAGGCCGAGCGGGTGAGCTCGTCGGCGCCGACCCCGTGGGCGAAGGGCAGGCCTGTGGCGTAGCGCTCCACCTCGTCGATCGCCCAGTGCGCCATGCGGCCCAGCTCGTTGCCGAGCGAGCCGGCGATGTGCGGCGTGAGCAGCACGTTGGGCAGTGCGTACAGCGGTGATGCGGCGGGCAGCACCTCGGGCTCCGTGACATCGAGGACGGCGTGGATCCGGCCGGTGACCAGCTGCTCGGTGAGGGCGTCGGTGTCGACGAGAGCGCCGCGTGCCGTGTTGACGAGGGTGGCGCCGTCGCGCAGCAGGGCGATGCGCCGGGCGTCGAACATGTGCCGGGTCTCGGGGAGCTCGGGCGCGTGGATGGACACCACGTGGCTGCGCCGCACGAGCTCGTCGAGCCCGACGAGCTCGGCCCCGAGCCCGGCGGCCTCGGCCGCGCCCAGATACGGGTCGTGCAGCAGGACGTGCAGGTCCAGCGGCCGCAGCAGCTCCAGGACACGGCGACCGATGCGCGAGGCGCCGACGATGCCGACGGTGCGGTGGTAGTTGCCGTGGCCCGCGAAGTACGGCAGGACGGGCACTCCCGCGCGCAGCTCCCGGTAGTGCCTGGCACTGTCCAGCACCCGCTTGTTGGCGAACAGGATCGCGGCCAGGGTGAATTCGGCGACCGGCAGGGCGTTGGCCGCCGCGGCGGTGGAGACCGCGATCCCGCGCTCCCAGACCGCCTCGGTGACATGATGCTTGACCGATCCCGCGGCATGGACGACGGCCCGCAGCCGCGGCATCCTGCGCAGCGCCTCCGCGGTGAGCCGCGGGGCGCCCCAGTGCGTGAAGAGCACTTCGGCCGCGCCGAGGACGGAGTCGTCGACGCCCCCGAAGTCGCTGACGCACTCCGCGACGTCCACCGCCGCGATGCGCGGCAGCCGGTCGAGCGCGCCTTCGGCGAGCAGCTGGGCGTGGGCCTCGCGGCCCATGGCGAGCAGCGTGTACGGACGGCGCGGGGGCGGGGCGGGAAGAGGGTCGTTCAGGACGGTTCTTTCCGGGACGGCGCTTTCCGGTACGAGCATGGTCACTTGCCCTTGAGGTCCGGCAGGGAGGTCTTCATGCCGCCCGCGGACCAGTCGTCCCAGTAGCCCGCGACCTTCCTGGACGTGGCGTCGTCGACGGCTGCGATGGCGGCGATGCGGAACGAACGTGAAGTGCGCGACATTGCACGGCTCCTGCGTGGGACCTCGTACGGAGAGGGGCGAACGCAGGACATCATTTGCGCGAACCCGGTCGTCGTCAAGAGAAAATGAGCAAGACAATCAAAACGATCGATTTCCGATCACGTCGAAGGTTCGCCTTGATTGCCGCCGCACGAAGCGCGCACCCTCAGCTCGGGCAGCAGGTCCAGGTGCTGGCGCGGCGCCGGAACGCGCCCCGTCCTGCGCTCGGCCAGCCGCTGCAGCAGCAGTTTCGCCGCCAGTTCGCCGACCGACCGCTTCGGCGGGGCGATCGCGGTCAGGGGCAGATCGGCGAGACCGGCCACCTCGTCGTCGTACGCGATCAGTGCCAGGTCACCCGGCACGCCGATGCCGCGCGCCTGCAACCTGGGCACCAGCACGATCGCGTCCTCGTCGCTGTGCACCAGGGCCGCCGTGACCCCGTGCTCCGCCATGGCCTTGGCGAGGTACTCCACCGCCTCGTCGTACTCCCCGTGGCCACGAATCATCGGTGAGCCCGGCACCGTCTCGAGGCCCAGGGCCTCCACCGACGCCTGGTAACCCGCCGTGATACCCGCTGTGTGCGGGCCGTCCTGCAGCACGGCGGCGATAGAGCGGTGTCCGAGGGATGCGAGATGGCTCACCGCCAGCGCGGCACCGTGCGCCCGGTCGGTGCGCACCCGGTCGAGCGCCGCCGCCGGATTGCCGGCCGGAGCCGAGCGCTCGACGAGCACGGTCGGCGCCTCGCATTCGAGGAGCCACTTCACCTGGCCGCCGGCGGGTACCCCGCCGAACCAGCTGGGGGCCACGAGGAGCCCCTCGGCCCCACTGGACAGCAGGTGCTGCGCCTGCACCGGGTCCTCGCTCGCGACATAGCCGGTCATGCCGAGCACCAGCCTGCCGCCCTGTGCCTCGACGGCCTCCCGGGCCCCCCGCACGATGTCCGCGAAGATGAAGTTGGTGGTGGGAACGATCATTCCGATCACGGCGCCGCCCGCACCCGGTACGCTCACCCGCTCGTCGGCGGTGGACCCGCCCGGCCAGACCACCGCGCCGTGCATGCGCTGCACCTTGCCCTGGGCGGCCAGGGCCTCCACGTCCCTGCGCAACGTCACGGCGGAGACGCCGAGTTCGGCCGCGAGCTCGGCGACCCGGAGGCTGCCGCGCTCCCGGACGAGTTCGAGCACCCGCTCGTGGCGCTGGTCGACATGCAGCCGCATGGGCTCCCCCTGCTCGCGATGGCCGGACGGAAACACGGAGAGTGACTCCGCGCACGTCACTGTACGCCGTAATCGATTCGATCGGCTGCGATCAATTCGATCGCCGGCTGGTTGGATGCGGCGGGGCAGGCGTGGGGCGTGAGGGGGCGTGGGGGGCGTCAGCCCCCGCACATGGCGCAAGGCCCCGAAGCGGTGTCGCTTCGGGGCCTTGTGTGCCCTCGGGGTGCTGCGTTGCCGGCCTGCGGCTCAGTGGCTCAGTACCAGTGGTTGGTCTGCCAGAAGTTCCAGGCGCCACACGGGCTGCCGTAGCGCTCGTTCATGTACTGCAGACCCCACTTGATCTGGGTCTTCGGGTTGGTCTTCCAGTCGGCGCCCGCCGAGGCCATCTTGCCGCCCGGCAGGGCCTGGACCAGGCCGTAGGCGCCGGAGGAGGCGTTGGTCGCGGTGTGGTTCCAGTTGGACTCGTGCGTCACGATCTTGTCGAAGCACTGGAACTGGTCGGCGGGCATCATCTGCTTCGCGATCTCCTGGGGGGTCGCGCCGGCGGCCGAGGCCGTCGAGGTCGTCCCCAGCACCGCACCGGCCGCACCGAGGAGCACGGCGGTGCCGGCGACAACGGACTTGTTGCGGGCGGCGAAGCGGTTCATCAGCGAGCGAGACAAGGCAGTACCTAACGTCGGGGACGAGGGAGTCACGAGGGCGGGTCCGAGAGCGAACCGTGTGCCGGGCTCGAAGCCCTGCGGTGCCTTGCGACGAGAACAGTTGTAGCGGCGGCGCCAGGGCCCCCGCCGTGACCGGGCTCACCCCGTAGATACGACGTAGAAGGAATATGGCAGGACTAAAGTCCCGAACCGGGCATATCGGGTTTGCGTGCAGGTCAGAATGGGTCGTAAGGGGACGAACGTCCCCAGGATTCGCCTACTAAGCCCGATCGTTTCGGGACCAAGGTCCTGTGGGCCGCCTCACCCCTCCGGAACCCTCCCGGGGGCCTCGAATGTGACCTGGGCCTCGAAGGCCGCGCGACGCGTGGCCCGGCGCAGCGCCTTGAGGAGCGTGGATCCGACGGTCAGGGTCAGTACGGCCGTGAGGACCGCACGCCCCAGGTCCCAGCCGAGCGAGGTCGCCAGGCAGTAGGCCAGGAAACGGACCAGGTTCTCGTGCACCGGGTCGCCGGCGTGGAAGGAGACCCCCGAGGCCAGGCCGGGCACGAGCGTCCAGCCGTACAGGTTCATGACCGTGCCGTACGCGAAGGCCGCGGCGAAACCGTATCCGGCGAGCATCAGCAGCTCCGCGCGGCCCCGGAGGCGGCCCGGGCCGGGGAGCAGCCCCGCGGCCATCGTGAACCAGCCCATCGCGAGCATCTGGAACGGCATCCACGGCCCGACACCGCCCGTGAGCAGCGCGGACGCGAACATCGTCACCGAGCCGAGTACGAATCCGAAGCCGGGGCCGAGGACGCGGCCGCTCAGCACCATCAGGAAGAACATGGGCTCGAGGCCCGCGGTGCCCGCGCCCAGCGGGCGCAGCGCGGCGCCCACGGCCGCGAGGACGCCGAGCATCGCGACGGCCTTCGCATCCATACCGCCGTCGGAGATCGTCGCGACGACGACGGCGACGAGGAGCGGGAGCAGCGCGGCGAAGAGCCACGGGGCGTCCTGGGCGTGGTCCGTGACGGCCGCGTCCGCGTCGGCCAGCAGCGGCCAGCCGAAGGCGACGACACCGATCGCGCTGATCAGGACGAGAGCGGCGAGCGAGCGGGGCCCGAGCCGGACGGGGCGCGCCGTCACAGGGCCTCCTCGACCTGGGCCACGGTCAGCCAGCGCTCCGGGGCGAGGATCTTGGCGACCTGCGGGGCGAAGGCGGGCGAGGAGACCACGACGTCGGCCGTCGGGCCGTCCGCCACGACCTCGCCGTCCGCGAGGATCACCACCCGGTGCGCCAGCTCGGCCGCGAGCTCCACGTCGTGCGTGGCCAGCACGATGGCGTGCCCCGCGGCCGCGAGGCCCCGCAGCACGGTGACCAGGCGGGCCTTCGCGGCGTAGTCGAGCCCGCGGGTCGGCTCGTCGAGAAGGATGAGCGGTGGGCGGGCGGTGAGCACGAGCGCGAGGGCGAGCGCCAGGCGCTGGCCCTCGGACAGATCCCGGGGATGCGTCGCGTCGGGCACGCCGGGCAGGAGCGCGGTGACGAGCTCCCGGCAGGTCCCGGGCGCGGCGCCCGCGTCCGCGTCCGCGGCTGCGCACTCGGCGGCCACGGTGTCCGCGTACAGCAGGTCCCGCGGCTCCTGCGGTACGAGCCCGACCTGCCGGACGAGCTCGCGGGGCGGGGTGCGATGCGGTACGCGCCCGCCGGCGAGGACGCTGCCGGACGTGGGCTCGATCATCCCGACGAGCGCGCCGAGCAGCGTGGACTTCCCGGCACCGTTGCGGCCCATGAGCGCGACGGCCTCGCCGGCTGCGACGGTCAGGTCGACGCGCCGGAGCGCCTCGACACGCCCGCGCCGCACCCCGAGCCCCCGCACCTCGGCCGCGGGGCGACTGCGCCGGTTGGCCGGTGCGGGCGGGTGTGAGGACGGGGTTCCCTCCCGAATCACCGGTGCCCCGCCGGCGGTAGGTGACTCGCCGTCTGCGGCCGCCGGTCCGTATGGCCCGGCAGGAGGCTCCGTCGGCGCCGGGGCCCTACCGCCCTCGGCGGCCGCGGGGCGGCCGCGCCGGAGCAGCTTGCCGAGCATGGTTCGGGCGGCGGACGCCGTCGCGCGGGGTCCGGCGGCCGGCCAAGTCGGTGCCGCTTGACCGCCCCCGCGAGGGAGGCCGGGAGACATGTCCCCGCCGTCGGCGGTCGCCGGGCGGCCGACGGCCGACGGAGTCGGCGACGCCGTGCCCGACCCGCGACGGGGGGCCGGTGGCTTGCCCCCCACGCGGAGGAGCCGCATGTCGACATTGCCGGGACGGGGCGGGGTGGGGGAAGGAACCGCGGCCGCACCGGACAGCCGCGCCCGCAGCCCACCCGCGCGGCGCCGCGCGTCCCGCACCGACAGGGGCAGCGGGGCCCAGCCCGCCAGGCGGCCCAGCGCCACCACCGGCGGGTGGACCGGTGAGACCGCCATCACGTCGGCAGGGGTGCCCACGACCGGCGGCTCGCCGGGACCGGGGAGGAGGATGACCTGGTCCGCGTACTGGACCACGCGCTCCAGGCGGTGCTCCGCCATCAGGACCGTCGTGCCGAGGTCGTGGACCAGGCGCTGGAGCACCGCCAGCACCTCCTCCGCCGCCGCCGGGTCCAGCGCCGACGTGGGCTCGTCGAGGACCAGGACCTTCGGGTGCGGGGTCAGCACCGAGCCGATCGCGACCCGCTGCTGCTGCCCGCCGGAGAGCGTGGCGATCGGACGGTCGCGCAGATCGGCGAGGCCGAGCAGGTCGAGGGTCTCCTCGACCCGTCGGCGCATCACATCGGGGGCGAGGCCCAGCGACTCCATGCCGTACGCCAGTTCGTCCTCGACCGTGTCGGTGACGAAGTGGGCGAGCGGATCCTGGCCCACCGTGCCGACGAGGTCGGCGAGTTCGCGCGGCTTGTGGGTGCGGGTGTCGCGGCCGTCGACCGTGACCCGGCCCCGCAGGACCCCGCCCGTGAAGTGCGGGACCAGCCCGGAGACGGCACCCAGCAGTGTCGACTTGCCGACACCCGACGGGCCCACGAGCAGGACCAGTTCGCCCTCGGGGACCGTCAGATCGATCCCCTGGACGGTGGGCGCCGCGGCGTCGGCGTACGTCACCGAGACGTTCTCGAAGCGGATCACGACGACTCCTTCGGCGATACCGATTCCGATTCCGATGCTGATCCCGATCCCGACACCGGCACGGGAGCTACGAACGCGGGCAGCAGGCCCACCAGAACCGACGCCGCCGGCAGCAGCGGCAGGGTCGGCGCGACCAGCGGTACGACGCCGGGGTGCAGCGCCTCCGGGGCGTACGAACCCGCCCGGATCATCAGCGCCGCGACCGCGACACCCGACCCGGCCACCAGCCACGCCCGCGCACCCCAGCGGTCGGGGCGGTAGCGCGTACGGACCTGCCGGCGCCCGCCGAGCCACAGCCCGGTCAGCGCCGCCGCGAACCCGCCCACCAGCACCGGCAGTCCGTACCCGGCACCCTCGGCCGCGAGCAGTCCGTACGAGCCCGCGCACACCCCGAGCAGCCCGCCCAGGGTCAGCGCCGTGGTCGTGTGCCGTACGGCCGGCGGCACCGCGGCCGTACGCCCGTATCCGCGCGCGTCCATCGACGCGGCCACCGCGACGGAGCGTTCGAGCGCGCCCTCCAGGACCGGCAGGCCGATCTGGAGGATCGCCCTGACACCGCCGGTCGGGCGGCCGCGCAGCCTGCGTGCGGTACGCAGCCGCACCACGTCCGCGACCAGGTTCGGCGCGAACGTCATGGCCACGACGACGGCGACCCCGGCCTCGTACAGCGCGCCCGGCAGCGACTTCAGCAGCCGCGCGGGGTTCGCGAGGGCGTTCGCCGCGCCCACGCAGATCAGCAGCGTGGCCAGCTTCGCCCCGTCGTACAGCGCGAACACCAGCTGCTCGGCCGTCACCCGGCCGCCGATTCTGATGCCCTGCGCCCAGTCGGGCAACGGCACTTCGGGGAGGGCGACGACGGTATGCGTCCCGGGGATCGGCGAGCCGAGGACGACCGAGAAGACGAGACGGATCGCGATGACCGCGAGGCCGAGCTTGAGGAACGCGCCGTACGAGCGGGCCCACGGGGCGTCGGTCCGGCGCGCCGCGACGACGTACCCGGCGACGCCGACCAGCAGCCCGAGCAGCAGGGGATTGGAGGTCCGGGACGCGGCGGTCGCGAGCCCCAGGGCCCACACCCACCACGCCCCGGCGTGCAGCGCGTTGCTCCGGTTCGCCTCGGGCGCGCGCAGGGCTCTGCCGCGGGGCGCCCGCGGCGGGCTCTGGTTCCGCCCCGCCCCCTCCCGGACCGGCGGCTCCGCCCCCGAACGCCCGCGCCTCAAGTGCAGGCGGGGCCGGGATTCCGGGGCTTCGCCCCGAGCCCCTCCCCCTACGCCCTGGCGGGCGTGGGGCTTGGGTTCCTTCGGAGCCGGTCCGGCGATCGAGGACACGGCCGACGGTCGTAGGGGGCCTGGGGCAGCGCCCCCCACGCGGCGGAGCCGCACATCGACACAGTGGGAAGGGCGGGGCGGGGAAGAATCCGCCGCCCGCGCATCCGCGGGCGTCATCCGCGGCGGCGGCGGGACTGCCAGAACGCCGCCGCGCCCAGCGCGAGTACGGCCACGACGCCCGCGACGATGCCGACCGAGGGGCCGGTGGTCTCCTCCGCGGAGGCCTCAGGGGCGGGCGAGGCACCCGGCCCCGACGAGTCGCCCGGCCCCGACGAGTCGATCGGTCCGGACGACTTCGGGGCTGCCGCCGACACCTGCTCGCCGCAGCCCGACCTCGGGTAGGCCGAGATCGCGCAGAGCAGCGCATCGCTGTTGTAGCGCAGCGGCTTCGCGACCGCGGCCAGGGCGTCGGCGCTCGTGGCGGACGGGTCGACCTGGGCGCAGGCGGTGCGCCGGTCGGGCGACGGCGGCGTTTCGCCCTGCGGCGCGTCCGCCGGGGTGCCGAAGTCGATGACGATGCCGACCCGCTTGGTGCCCGCCTTCGCGGGCGTGCCCGCGCAGACGGAGGTGAAGTCCGGGGCGGTGCGCGGCTTCGCCGAGTCCGCGGAGTCGGTGCTGACCGAGAAGCGGAAGCCGTGCACCTCGCCGTCGGCGGGCCGGGCGGTGGCCGGGCCCTGAGTGGCGTACGTCCAGGCGCCGCCGCCGGATCGGCCGTCGGACTGCCAGAACGACCAGTACCGGTAGCCGGCCGCCTGTGCGGGCAACGCCACCAGCAGGGCGAGAGCCGCGCCGAGGACCAGGGCCGCCGTGAATCGCCCCGGTCGCCCTGGTCGCCCTGGTCGCCCTCGTCGTCCTGGTCGCCTGGGCGTCACTGCCTGCTCGGGTGTCACTGCTTGTTCTTCCGGCGGCCGCTGATCACGAAGCCGATGCCCACGCCCGCCGCGAGGCCCGCGCCGATGATCCACCAGATGCCGGCGCTGTCGCCGCCGGAGACCTCGGCCTTGTCGTCGTTCCCGTCCTGCGCGGCCGGCGTCGGCGCGACGGTGGACGCGGGCGCGGGGCCGGTCGCGTTCAGCTGCGCGACCAGGTCGGCGCCGCCGAAGTGCCGCGGGTCGGCGCCGTACGCGTGCGCGGCGAGGACCAGCTGCGCGTAGGCGGCCGGGCCGCCCTCCTTCGCCCAGGCGGCGGAGTTCTTCTCCAGCCAGGCGACGGACGCGGCCGCCTTGTCCTTGTGCCCGGCGGCTGCGAGCGCGACCACCGCGTCCGCGGTGTTGCCGAAGTCGGGCTGCGGGGTGGGGTCGGCGGCGCCGGGCAGCGGCGGGGAGTCGAGGTGGCCGGTCGTGGCGAGAGCCGTCGCGAGGTAGGCCGCGCCGTTACGGGCGGACTGCTCCGGGGTCGCCTCGGCGGGGGTGTCGCACTTGGGGGCGCCGCCCGGCTTCGGGCCCTTGACGACCATGCCGCGGCCGAGCCCGGCGAGCACGCCCGCCGCGGTCGCGTCGCCGTTCGCGAGCAGCTTGCCCGCCTTGTCCGGCTGGTACGCGAACGCCCCGCCGCCCGCCTTGTCCGCGCACGGGATCGCGAACGACACGAGCGCGTCGTACGGGTTCTTTCCGCTGCTCGACGTGATCGTGGCCGGTCGCGCGTCCGCGACCGCGAGGGCGCCGATCACGATCGAGGTGGAGTTGGCGTCGGACGGCATACCGGGGTTGTAGCTCCAGCCGCCGTCCGCGTTCTGCACGGACTTCAGCCAGGAGATGCCCTTTTCGACCTCGGCCTTGTGCCCACCGATCGCGGCCAGGGCCTGCAGCGCCGCGGCGGTGGCGTTGGTGTCCAGCATCGTCTTGGTGTCGCAGGCCTTGGCGACGTCCGCGCGGTAGGACGCGAAGCCGCCGTCCGCGCACTGCTGCCCGGTCAGCCAGGCCACGGCCGTCGCCGCGGGCACTTCCTTCATGGCGTCCTGCGCGAGCAGCGCCAGCGACTGCCGCCAGACACCGTCGTACGTCGGGTCCTTCGTGCCGTAGAGCCCCGAAGGGATCGCGGGCGTCGGCGTGGGCACGGGAGAGGACGCGGCAGTCGCGGCCGGGGCCCAGGCCACGGCCCCACACAGCACGGCGGAAGCGGCGGCGAGCGCGGCTGCGCTGCGGCGAACGTTCATGGCGGGCAGTGCCTCTCCTGTGGGGAGCCGGGCACAGGCGCGCGTTGGCACCAGGCTCCGGCCCCGTATACCTCGACGGTGCCTCCGCCGCCGGGGTGGTCCCGGTGGCAGGAGCCGGTCACGTCCCGGTGCGAGGCATTCCGACTCACCGCCTGCGACGGCGGCTCACGGCTGCGGGTCAGTGCCGGATTCGCACCGGCTTCCCCCCGTACGGGCATGATGACGACTCGCACACTCTACCGGCCCGTATCCGGACGGCCCCTGGGTGGACGGCGGGGCGTGGGTCACACCGCCACGTACGTCACCGGCGCGCTGCCCGGCACCGCCTCCGCCCGCCCCAGCTTCACCAGACGGCGCAGATGGGACTCCGCCTCCGAGACGGCGATGTTGCGCGAGCCGTAGGGGATCTGGTCCCAGGGGCGGTTCCACTCCATGCGCTCGGCGAGCTGCCAGGGGGTCAGCGGCATGGCGAGGAGGTCCAGCAGGCCGGTGAGGCGGGCCTCGTGGTGGGCGAGGAGCTCCCGCACCCGCGCCGGGGCGTCGGTGAAGGCGTGCTGGTGGGCCGGGAGGACCTCGGCGACGCCGAGGCGGCCCACGCGCTCCAGCGAGTCCAGGTAGTCGCCGAGGGGGTCGGTGACGGTGGAGTCGTCCGGGTCCTCGTAGAGGCCGATGTGCGGGGAGATCCCCGGCAGGAGATGGTCGCCGGAGAAGAGGCGGCCGCGGCCCGGGAGGTTCGCCGGATGGTCCTCCTCCAGGTGGAGGCAGACATGGCCGGGGGTGTGTCCGGGCGTCCATATCGCGCGGAGCCGGCGTCCCGCCAGGTCCAGCAGCTCCCCGGGGACGATCTCCCGGTCGGGCAGGGCGGCCCGCAGACCGGGCAGGGTCCGCATCCGGCCGGAGTCGCGGGCCGCGCGCAGCGGGGCGAGGTGCTCCTCGGGGGCGCCGACCGTGGCGAGCTTGCCGGCCAGGTAGTCGAGCCAGGCACCCGGCCGGGCCTCGCGGGTGCGGCGTACGACGTCGGTGTCGGCGGCGTGCATGGCGATCCAGGCGCCGGACGCCTCGCGCACCTGGCCCGACAGCCCGTGGTGGTCGGGGTGGTGGTGGGTGATGACGACGCCGTGGATGTCGGCGACCGAGGTGCCGAGGGCGGTGAGGCCCTCGGTGAGCGCGGTCCAGGAGGCGGGGTCGTCCCAGCCGGTGTCGACGAGGACCGGGCCGCGGTCCGTCTCGAGGACGTGGACCAGGGTGTGGCCGAGCGGGTTGTCCGGGATGGGGACCTGGAGGGACCAGACGCCTCCGCCGTGCTCCGTCACCTGTGGCATACGTCCTCGTCTCCCCTGTGCGGCACGGCCATGGCTCACTATAACGAGAACTGATGGGCCGTCAGAAGTGCCTGGTGGGAACTCGGTACGCACCCTGCTGACCAGCGTCGGGGCGTCGTCATCGGTCGACCGGCCTCGCCCCGACCGTCTTCTGGCTGCTCGCCGTGGGGTTGCAGGCAAGTCTTCCTGTTCCTCGCCCTCTGTGTGCTCCACCGCACCCGGCTCTGGCGGAAGCTGCGCGACGACGCTCTCGATGACCGATGACCGATGACCGATGACCGATGACCGATGACCGATGACCGATGACCGGGCGCCCGGAGCGGCGGTACGGGCGGGTGGGTCGGGACGCTAGCGGAGCTCGTACTCGACCGACTCACGGATCTCGTCCGGCAGGCCGTCGTACGTGGCGAGCCGGGCGAGGGCGGCGCGGCTCTCGGGTACGGACTTGGTGCTGCTGAGCGCGCCCACGGCTTTCGCGGCGGCCATGCCGCGCTGGACGTAGAGCTCGGCGAGGTCCATGAGCCAGGGCGTGAGGGCGGCCTCGTCGTCGACCATGAGGCCGCACCAGTACAGGGTCTGCTCGGCGATCCAGGCGGTGATGCGGCGGGTCCAGACCTCCTGGAAGCCGGTCGTGTCGAGCCCCCGACGGGCGCACTCGGCCTCGGCGTCGGCCATGCGCTCGGCCGTCACGTACCGGGCGTAGGGCATGCGCTCGCGCAGGACGGCACGGATCCCGGTCCACTCGGGGTACTCCTCGTCGGAGGAGTCGTGGACGACCGCCTCCTCCGGCGGCTCGGGCTCGGCGAGCGGCTCGGGCGGCAGGCAGGCTTCCAGCACGGCCCGCGCATAGGCGAGCGTCTCCGCGTCCTCCCTCTCCGAGGTCCAGATGAAGCCGTTGTCCCACGAGTACGGGTAGGCCCGCAGCACCTCCGGCAGCAGCGGCGTTTCGTCGGCGGCGGTCACTTGACTCCCAGGTATTCCATCGCGCTCTTGGGGTCGTTCATCTTGCCGGAGTCCAGCGCCGCCTGCTTGTCGGCGTCGCTCTTGGCGTTCCAGGCGTCGTCCATGGCCTTGATCTGCTGCGGGGTGAAGTCCTGCCCGGCGATGCGGACGTTGAGACCGTTCTCGGCGAAGGTACGGGCCGGGGTGCCCTCGGGGGTGACGTTGTTCTTCCGGTCCGTCTGGTAGCCGTCGAAGATCTTGTGCCAGTCCTTCTGCTGCTCGATCTCGTAGCGGGCGACCCGCGGCGGGGTGGCGCCGTCCTGCTTGGCCCAGTCGGCGAGCCGCTTCGCCTGGGCCGGGACGGTGTACTTGGTGGCGGCGTTGGCGGTGTTCTTGACCTCGACAGCGTGGACGTTGCCGTCCTTCCCCTTGTAGAGGACGTCGACGTCGTCGACATCGCTGACGTCGACCGTGGTTCCGTCGCCCATGTCGACGGACTGGCGGCCCTTCTTGGCACCGACCGCGCCGTAGACCTTGGTGCCGTCGGCGGCCTCGGCCGTGGCCCGCACGGCCGCCCGGACCTCGGCCATCGCCTCGGCCAGCTGGTGCCGGTTGCCGGCCTTGAGGACCGTGGAGGCGAGGGACCCGCGGGTTTGGCTGTCGATGCCCTTGTTCTTGAGCATCCCGTCGAGGTCGTTCAGCGCGGAGGCCAGTTCCTCCTTGCTGTACTCGCCCTTGCTGAGGTCCGGGTCGTCCTTCGCCTTCGCAACCAGCTTGTCGATGCCGCCCTCGTTGAGGTTGAAGCGGTCCTCCTTGGGCGTCTTCTGCTTGTCGCGGCCGTCGACGATCGTCTGCTTGACCTTGTCCGCCACGTCGCCGAGCTCCGCCGCGTCCGCGACCCTGTCGGCCTCGTCGGCCTCCTTCTGCGCCTCGCGGGCGTCGTCCGACTCCGCGCCCTTGCACGGTTCGACGTCCTCCGCGGCGAAGGCCACCGGCATCGACGTCGGCGGGGCCGCGAGGACGCCGGTGCCGTTGCCGGGGACGCCGAGAGGGCGTGGGGTACCGCCGCCGTACGGGACGAGGCGCGCGCCGCCGAGGGCGACGAGCTTGCACTCGCCGGCCTCCTCGACCTTCTTCTTCGCGTCGTCCGCGATCTCCTGCGCTTCGTCGGCCGCGTCCCGCGCGGCCTTGGCGTCGCCCGCGTCCAAGGCCTTCCGGGCCTTGCCGGTCGCGTCCTTGGCCTTGTCGACGGCCTCGGTGATGGCGCCGGCGATCTTGCCGAGGCGGCCGAGCTTGCCCAGCTTGGCCGCGGCCTTGGCCTCGCCGTAGCCGGGGATGAAGAGCGAGCCGACGTTCCAGATGACGTTGGTGACCGCCTGGGTCTCCTCGCCGCGGTTCCAGGTGTCGCGCACGTCGTCGCCGATGAACATGTCGTCCAGCGGCTTCAGGACGACGTCGACACCGCTCCCGCCCCAGTCGGTGAGCGCGTCCCAGTACTCGCCCTTGTCCCACTTCTCCCCGGCGTCCTCGGTGCCCTCGGTCCAGATGTCGCCGAGACTTCCGAAGTAGTCGCCGAGACCCGTGATGCTGTCGATCGGGTGGATGATCGTGTTCCAGGTGTCGGTGAGGTCGCCCCAGATGCCGTCGACGAACAGGCCCTCCAGGACCTGGCCGCCGTAGTCGAAGGTGCAGCCCCAGAAGCCCGAGCAGTCCTCCTTCTTGTCGTCGCCGCCCTTGTCGCCGTCGTCGTCCTTGCTCCCGCTGTCGCCGATCGGCTCGTACGGGTCGGTGGGATCGCCGCCCTCGTCGTCGTCCTCGGAGCCGGGCAGGCCGTTGCCGGATCCGTCCTGGGTGGAGCCGTCGGGGTTCGTGGTGCCCGGGCCCCCGGTCGTACCACCGGTCGCGCCCTCGTCCGTGCCGTCACCCGTGCCGCCGTCCGCGCCGTTGCCGGCACCGCCGTCGGCGCCGTCACCAGTACCCCCGTCCGCGCCGCCGTCGGTGCCGTCGCCCGCCTGGGTCGTCTCGCCGCTGCCGTCGTCGGCCGGGCAGGACTCGCCGACGACGGAGCAGATGGCCTCCTTGATCTCCCCGGAGATCCGTCCGCCTACGCCGCTCAGCAGCAGCGAGGCGATGATGGCGACGACGAGCACGATCAGGCCGGTGTACTCCAGCGCCGTCTGACCGCGGTCGCGACGCCAGGTGATCATGTGCGAGAGGGAGAACCGCGGCCGCTCCTGGCGTTCGGACGGCGCCGAACGGAACCACTCCCGCGTGTCCTTCATGCACAGGAAGACCAGGATCACGACGGGCAGCAGGAGTTGGGTGAGGCCCTGGAGCGAGCCCTCCCGCAAGTTGGCCATGGCGCCGGAAATCAGCCACGCCTGTACGGCGATCAGCCCCCAGCGGATCCCGTTGCCACCCGTCCACGCCCGGCGTGCGAGCAGCCATCCGGCGACGCCGGGGGCCGCCGCGTGCAGCAGGGTGCCGAGCACCAGGCCGCCCAGCGCGTCCACTTGTGCGGCGGAGAGCAGCAGGCCGAGGCCACCCACGATCGTCGCGCCGAACAGGACGTACAACAGCCAGCGCGCGACCACCAGTTGCTGCGGCATGGCGCGTCGCGCGGCTCCGCCCGCACCCGCCGGTCCGGCGACATCAACGTAGAAGGACATGCTCGGTCACCCCCCCCGATCGGCCGAGAATAGATCAGCCGAGCGAGTGCCGCATGGGTCCTCGGACCCAAACGTGGTCCCAATCCCGTTTGTCAGGGCGCTACTTGGCGTGACGTCCCGCGACGAATCCTTGAGGCCGCCCTCCGCTCGTGACCGCGGCCCCGGCTGAGTTTTCAACGAGGACTGATGTGGCGTCAGAATGGCCAGGAGGAGTTTGCCGGAATTCCCGGCCGGCCTGCGCGTCGCCCGCCGTGCCTGTTGAAGGGGACGCCCCCTGGGTCCCGACGGGCGGAAGACCGGTGGCCCGGTGCGCGGGCCGCCCACCGGGCCGCCACCGGCTCCTTTCGGCTCAGGAAGCCGTGGTGTTCGCGGCGTCGGCCTCGGCGGCGTCGGCCTTGGCAGCGTCGGCCTCGGCCTCGGCAGCGGCGGCCTCGGCCGCCCGGCGCTCGCCCGCGGCCTGTGAGCGCTTGGCATACAGGGCGGTCCACACGGCCAGCAGGCCGAGCACGCCGTAGATCATGACGGGGCTGACCACCACCATGGCCTTGGTGGGCAGCGCGTACGCCAGCGCGATCCGCGCCCCCGCCTCGGCGAGGTACGCCACGCCCCAGACCGTGGTCATCACGTTCATGGTCCGGCGGAAGCCCTCGTACTGCCACAGGCCGTTCCACCAGGCGGTGCTCTGGGGGGTGCCATCGGTGGCGAACTTCCGGCCGAAGTAGAACATCAGCGGCCTCGAAGCGAGCAGGGTGGTCAGGCAGAGCAGCCCGAACAGCCCGGTCACTGCGGAGTCCTTGATCAGCAGGGCCCGGGCGGACTGCGTGCCGACCAGCGAGACCACGGCCGTGATCACCAGGAAGACGAGGGTGACGACGGCGAACTCGTCGAGCTTGCGGCGCCAGGCCACATGGACGGCGGTGTCGAGGACGGGCCAGGCGCCACTGACCAGCAGCGCCGAGAACTCGCTCCAGCCCTGGTCGACGAGCGCGTTGTACGTGAGGATCGGCGCAACGACGTTGAGGCCGATGGTCAGGACCCAGCCGAGCGCGGCGGCGGATCCGGAACGGGCGGGCGGCGCCGGGCGCGCCGGAGCGGTGGACATGCTTCCCCCTGAGAAGTGCCTGATGAGTGCGGTCAGGGGGACGCTAGGGGCACCGTGCGGCCCGGCCAAGGGCCCAGCGCCTCAAATGATCACCAAACTGTCCGGAATCCGCGCTTCCCCCGGACAGAGCCCCGCGGCCCATCGAGCCCCGGAACCCGTACCGGTCGTAGGCCGCCGGTCTCCGGGCCATCCGGCTGCACGATGCCCGGCACGGCCGCGCGACGCTGCTCACCGCGGCCGGGGCGGCTACTCGCGTCCTGATGGAGATCGTCGGGCACGGTCGGATCGCCGTGACGATGAACGTCCAGCAGATGGACGCCGCCTGAGCGTCAGCCCGGCCCGCAGACCCGGTGCTCGGTCACCTCGGGCTGCCCGGCCCCGAGCCGCACCCGGAAGGCGGTCGAGGGTACGTACCGGACGGCTGGTGAGGCGCACGACGGCCCAGGCACGGCCCAGGCGGCATGGGCAGGCCCCCGCCGGCGGCAAAGATGCTGGTGGGGGCATATTCGGTCCCGAGTCTGGCTTAGTTCAACTAGAACTGGTATCAGTTCTGAAACAGTGTCAGAAGATCCCAGGGAGATCCCGGCAGCCCCGGCAGATCCCCCGTAGATCCCCGGTGCGCGGGAGGCGGACGTCATGACCGAGCTGGTCGAGCACGGAAAGCTGTACATCGGCGGGGAGTTGGTCGATCCCCTGGGCGCGGACACCATCGAGGTCATCTCCCCGCACACCGAGCAGGTCATCGGCCGTGTCCCGCATGCGTCCGAGGCGGACGTCGACCGCGCGGTCGCGACGGCGCGCGCCGCGTTCGACGACGGGCCCTGGCCGCGGATGACGCTCGACGAGCGGATCGAGGTCGTCGGTCGGATCAAGGACGCCATCGCCGTACGGCACGAGGAGATCGCCCGTTCGATCAGCTCGCAGAACGGCTCCCCGTACTCCTGGAGCGTTCTCGCCCAGGCCCTCGGCGCGATGATGGTCTGGGACGCTGCCATCACCGTCGCCCGGGACTTCACGCACGAGGAGCACCGCACCGGTGTCCTCGGGCCGATCCTCGTGCGGCGCGAGCCCGTCGGGGTCGTCGCGGCCGTCGTGCCGTGGAACGTCCCGCAGTTCGTCACCGCTGCGAAGCTCGCGCCCGCGCTGCTCGCCGGCTGCACCGTCGTCCTCAAGCCGTCGCCGGAGGCGCCGCTCGACGCGTACATCCTGGGTGACATCGCCCGGGAGGCGGGGCTGCCGGACGGCGTGCTGTCGATCCTCCCCGCGGACCGCGAGGTCAGCGAGCACCTCGTCGGGCACCCGGGCGTCGACAAGGTGTCGTTCACGGGCTCCGTCGCCGCGGGCAGGCGCGTGATGGAGGTCGCCGCCCGCAATCTCACCCGCGTCACGCTGGAGCTGGGCGGCAAGTCCGCCGCCGTGATCCTGCCGGACGCCGATCTGGACGCCACCGTCCAGGGCATCGTCCCGGCGGCCTGGATGAACAACGGCCAGGCCTGTGTCGCCCAGACCCGCATCCTCGTCCCGGACTCCCGCTACGACGAGATCGCCGAGGCCTTCGCCGCGGCGGCGGGGGCGCTCGTGGTCGGCGACCCACTGGACCCGGCGACGCAGGTCGGCCCGCTGGTGGCACAGCGCCAGCAGCGGCGTTCCCTCGACTACATCAGGATCGGCCAGGAGGAAGGCGCCAAGATCCTCACCGGCGGCGGCCGCCCGGCCGGCCTCGACCGCGGCTGGTACGTCGAGCCGACCCTCTTCGGCGGCGTCGACAACTCGATGCGGATCGCCCGCGAGGAGATCTTCGGACCGGTCATCTGCCTCCTGCCGTACGGCGACGAGGGCGAGGCGGCCAAGATCGCCAACGACTCCGACTACGGGCTCAGCGGCAGCGTGTGGACGGCCGACGTCGAACACGGCATCGACTTTGCGCGGCAGGTCAGGACGGGGACGTACAACGTGAACACGTTCAGCCTCGACATGCTCGGGCCATTCGGTGGATACAAGAACTCCGGTCTGGGGCGGGAGTTCGGTCCCGAGGGATTCGGCGCGTACTTTGAGCACAAAATGATCCATTTGCCGTCCGGATACGGGAGTGAGAGCTGATGGGTGACCGCTGGCACGTCGAGGTGGACCGGGATGTATGCATCGGCTCCGGGATGTGTGTGAACCACGCGCCGGACGGATTCAAGCTGGACTCGGCCCGCCAGTCGCACCCCCAGGCCGCCGACACCGACGCCAACGAACAGATCCTCGCCGCGGCGGAGGGCTGCCCCGTCGAGGCCATCATGATCACGCTGCCGGACACCGGTGAGGCGGTGTTCCCGCCCGAGGAGTAGCCTCCTGCGGTCCGGTAACGGTGACCAGGGTGGGTAGCGGTGAAGAAGTCCGAGGCCAAGCGGCTGCTGAAGCGTGCACAGGACGCGTTCGACGCCGAGGAGTGGCAGGAGTGCGCGGAGACGTACGAGCAGGTCCTCGCGCACTACCCGGACGAGAGGTCCAGCGCCGCGTGGTGGTACGACGCCGCGCTCGCGTACAAGTTCCTCCGCGACTGGCCCAAGGCGTACGAACTGGGGCGCGAGGCGGCGGCCCGGGCGAAGCGCGGCGACGGGGACCCGGCCTTCTGGAACCTGGGCATCGCCGCCACGATCCTGCGCGAGTGGGAGGTGGCGCGCGACGCCTGGGAGGGCTTCGGTATTCCCCTGCCCGAGGGCGAGGGGCCGGTCGACGTCGACGGTGCGTTCGGCTATGCCTGCGTGCGGCTGGACACGGACGGCGAGCAGGAGGTCGTGTGGGCACGGCGGCTCTGCCCGACCCGGGCGCAGGTGGTGAACGTGCCCTTCACGGAGGGGCGGCGGTTCGGCGAGGTCGTCGTGCACGACGGGGAGCCGAAGGGGGAGCGGGTCTTCAAGGGGCAGAGTGTCAGCGTCTTCGACGAGCTGGTCCTCTTCGAGCCGTCGGCGCTGCCGACGCTGGAGGTGACCGTGAACGCGGCGGAGGTCGCGGACGTCCAGGCGCTGGTCGAGCTGTTCTCCGACCGCGACTTCGGTGCCGAGCCGACGAGCAGCTTCACCATGCACTGCAGGTGCTGCAGCGAGGGCAGCATCGAGTACGAGGAGGGCGGCGGCGTGCACGCGGGTGCGCAGACGGTCGCCCTCGCCGCGCCGGAGGCCGACGCACGGCACCTGCTCGACCAGTGGGCCGCCGCCGTGACGATCGGCCGGAGCTGGAGCGGGCTTCAGCTGATCGGCTGACCGGTGCCGCGGGCCTGCCGCCCGGTTCCGGTGCCGGTTCCGGTGCCCGTGCCGTCGGCCGGCCGACCGGTGCCGGTACCGGCACCGGTATCCCTGCCCGTGCTCGTGCCGCCGGCCGGCCGGCCGGTACCGGCCTGGCGCTGCGGGTCCGTCAGGTCGATCAGCCGGCACACCGTCTCGATGTCGATCTTCACCTGGGCGATCGACGCACGCCCCGAGAGCCAGGTGATCAGCGCCGAGTGCCAGGTGTGCTCGATGACCCGGACCGCGGAGAGCTGTTGCGGTGTCGGGTTCTCCAGGCCCATCGCGTCCAGGATGATCGCCGTCGTCTGGCGCGAGACGGTGTCCACCTCGGGGCTGACGCTGCGGTCGGCGAAGGTCAGCGCCCGGACCATCGCGTCCGCGAGATGCGGCTCGCGCTGCAGCGCGCGGAAGGCCCGCATCAACGTCTCGGCGACCCGCTCCGCCGAGCCGTCCGCGGCAGGCGGCCGCTTGCGCAGGGTCGTGTGGAGGTGCTGGAGCTGGTCCTGCATCGTGGCGACCAGCAGATGGATCTTCGAAGGGAAGTACCGGTACAGCGTGCCCAGCGCGACCTCGGCGGCCTCGGCGACCTCGCGCATCTGCACGGCGTCGAAACCGCCCCGGCTGGCCAGCTGGGCGCTGGCGTGCAGGATGCGGCGGCGGCGGGCCTCCTGGCGCTCCGTCAGGGGAGGGGACGCCGGAGTGGCTGCCTTGGCTTCCGCGGTCATGTCTCCCGTTCCCTGAGTTCCCCGAGTGTCCCCGGGTGCGGACGGACCGTGCAGGACGGCACAGCATGGCAGGCGTCGTGCCGTGGCGCGAATCACCTGATCCAGGCCTTACAGCCGGGCTACCTGCCGGTAGATTCGATGCTCCTTGAGCGATCAAGAACGATCAAGTGTGGAACTTGTTCTAGATTAGCGCGAGCGGTTACGCTCCGGCGGAAGTGCAGTGAGAAGGGGGCCGTGAGTGACCGCTGAGGCCATAGCCGCCGGGCCCCGTGCGGGTGTCGGTGCGGCTGCCGCCGGTGCGGGTGCCGTCGGCGCCGGTGACCGACCACTGCGCATCGCTCTCCTCACGTACAAGGGCAACCCGTTCTGCGGGGGCCAGGGCGTGTACGTACGGCATCTTTCGCGGGAGCTCGCCCGCCTCGGGCACAGCGTCGAGGTCATCGGCGCACAGCCGTACCCCGTGCTCGACGAGGGCGTACCGCTCACCGAGCTGCCCAGCCTCGACCTGTACCGGCAGCCCGACCCCTTCCGCACGCCGAAGCGCGACGAGTACCGGGACTGGATCGACGGGCTGGAGGTCGCCACGATGTGGACCGGTGGCTTCCCGGAGCCGCTGACCTTCTCGCTGCGGGCGCGGCGGCACCTGGCCGCGCGGCGCGGGGAGTTCGACGTCGTCCACGACAACCAGACGCTCGGGTACGGACTGCTCGGCGACATCGGCGGCGCCCCGCTCGTCACCACGATCCACCACCCCATCACCGTCGACCGGCAGCTGGAGCTCGACGCGGCGGCCGACTGGAAGCGGCGCGCCTCCGTGCGCCGCTGGTACAGCTTCACGCGCATGCAGAAGCGCGTCGCACGGCGGCTGCCGTCCGTGCTGACCGTCTCCGGCTCCTCGCAGCAGGAGATCGTCGAGCACCTCGGGGTGCGGCCGGAGCGGATCCGGGTCGTGCACATCGGAGCGGACACCGACCTCTTCTCTCCCGACCCGTCGGTCGCCGAGGTGCCCGGGCGGATCGTCACCACGTCCAGCGCCGATGTCCCGCTCAAGGGCCTCGTGTTCCTCGTCGAGGCGCTCGCCAAACTCCGTACGGAACACCCGGACGCACACCTGGTCGTCGTCGGCAAGCGCGCCGAGGACGGGCCCGTGGCACGGATGATCGAACGGTACGGGCTGGAAGGCGCCGTCCGGTTCGTGAAGGGCATCTCCGACGCGGAGCTCGTGGACCTCGTGCGCAGCGCGCAGGTGGCGTGCGTGCCGTCGCTGTACGAAGGCTTCTCGCTGCCCGCCGCCGAGGCCATGGCGACGGGGACGCCCCTCGTCGCCACGACGGGCGGGGCGATCCCGGAGGTCGCCGGGCCCGACGGCGAGACGTGCCTGGCGGTACCGCCGGGCGACGCGGGGGCGCTGGCCGCGGGCATCGGCAGGCTGCTGGGCGACCCCGCGCTGCGCCGCCGCGTCGGCGCGGCGGGCCGGGAGCGCGTCCTCGCCCGCTTCACCTGGGCCCGCGCGGCCCAGGGCACGGCAGACCTCTACCGCGAGGCGATCGCCGCGCGCGCGGCCGCCGGGGGTGCGCGGTGACGTTCCGGCGCCCCGGATACGGAGGCCTCCGGCCCAGGGCCCCCGAGCGCTCCGCGCTCCCGTGTCCCGGCCGCTCCGCGGCCCCGGGAGGTGTGGACCAGAGGTCCGCGAACACAGCAAGGGGCGCCTCTCGTCAGAGCGCCGTCAACCATTCGGAAAGGCCGGGCCCGTGCTGACCGTCGACTTCTCCCGCTTCCCGCTCGCCCCGGGCGACCGCGTGCTCGACCTGGGCTGTGGGGCCGGGCGGCACGCGTTCGAGTGCTACCGGCGCGGCGCGCAGGTCGTCGCCCTGGACCGCAACGGCGAGGAGATCCGCGAGGTCGCCAAGTGGTTCGCGGCGATGAAGGAGGCCGGGGAGGCCCCCGAGGGCGCGAGCGCCACCGCGATGGAGGGGGACGCGCTGAACCTCCCCTTCCCCGACGAGTCGTTCGACGTCGTGATCATCTCCGAGGTGATGGAGCACATCCCGGACGACAAGGGCGTGCTCGCCGAGATGGTCCGGGTGCTCAAGCCGGGCGGCCGGATCGCCGTCACCGTCCCGCGCTACGGCCCCGAGAAGATCTGCTGGGCGCTGTCGGACGCGTACCACGAGGTCGAGGGCGGACACATCCGTATCTACAAGGCCGACGAGCTGCTCGCGAAGATGCGCGAGGCGGGCCTCAAGCCGTACGGCACGCACCACGCGCACGCGCTGCACTCCCCGTACTGGTGGCTGAAGTGCGCGTTCGGCGTCGACAACGACAAGGCGCTGCCGGTCCGCGCGTACCACAAGCTGCTGGTCTGGGACATCATGAAGAAGCCCCTGGTCACCCGGCTCGCCGAGCAGGCGCTCAACCCGGTTGTCGGCAAGAGCTTCGTGGCGTACGCGACCAAGCCGCACACGCCGAAGGTGGGCGCGTGACCTTCACCGGGGGTGCCCCCGGCGAAGCCAGGGGGAGTACTGAGCACCTCGTCCTGCCCGGGGTCCTCACCGCGGAGCAGGCCGCCGAGACCGTCGCCGGGATCCTCGGTGTCCAGCGTGAGGACGGGGCGATCCCCTGGTTCCGCGGGCACCACCTCGACCCGTGGGACCACACGGAGGCGGCCATGGCGCTGGACGCGGCCGGCGAGCACGCCGCCGCGGCCCGCGCGTACGACTGGCTGGCGCGGCACCAGCTCGCGGACGGGTCCTGGTACGCCGCGTACCACGACGGCAACGCCGACGAGCCGACGGACCGCGGCCGCGAGAGCAACTTCTGCGCGTACATAGCCGTCGGCGTCTGGCACCACTACCTCGCCACCGGCGACGACGCGTTCCTGGACCGGATGTGGCCGACGGTCTACGCCGCGATCGAGTTCGTGCTGCGCCTGCAGCAGCCGGGCGGCCAGGTCGGCTGGAAGCGCGAGTCCCCCGAGGACGGGGACACGCCCGTCGAGGACGCCCTGCTGACAGGCAACTCGTCGATCCACCACGCCCTGCGCTGCGCCCTCGCGATCGCCGAGGAGCGCGAGGAGCCGCAGCCCGACTGGGAGCTGGCCACGGGCGCGCTCGCCCATGCGATACGCAGCCACCCGGAGCGGTTCCTCGACAAGTCCCGCTACTCGATGGACTGGTACTACCCGGTCCTCGGCGGCGCGCTCACGGGCGCCGAGGCGAAGGCGCGGATCGAGGAGTACTGGGACGCGTTCGTGGTCCCCGGGCTCGGCGTGCGGTGCGTGCTGCCGAACCCGTGGGTGACGGGCGGCGAGAGCTGCGAACTGGCGCTCGCGCTCTGGGCGATGGGCGAGTCCGACCGGGCGCTGGAGATCCTCCAGTCGATCCAGCACCTGCGCGCCGAAGACGGCATGTACTGGACGGGCTACGTCTTCGAGGGCAACCGGGCCGTCTGGCCCGAGGAACTCACCACCTGGACGGCGGGGTCCCTGCTGCTGGCCGTGGCTGCGCTGGGGGGAGACGAGGCGACGACGGCGGTGTTCGGCGGGGAGCGCCTGCCGCGCGGGCTCGAGCCCGACTGCTGCGCGTGAACACTTCGGGGGGCGGACGCCCCCCGAACCGCCGCAGCCGCACGGGCTGATCCGGACCTGAGCCGGCGCTGCGCCCCGGCGGGAGGCTGGACGGGCTGCACCCGCCCCGCCCCCGAATCCGACGAGGGCTGGACGGGCTGCGCCCTGAAACCGCCTGTCGCGGGGGTGGATTCGGGGATGGGCCGTGTGGCCCTTGGCGCGGCGCCGGCTCGGGAGCCGTCGCTTCCCCCGGAGCGCACCCGGGCGCGGGCAGTCAGTGCCGGCGCAGGCGGCCGGCCAGGGTGTGGCCGACGACGAGGTAGACGACGGCGGCGAGGCCGTAGCCTGCCACGACCCGCGCCCATGCCTCGTCGAACGTGAACAGGTCGTGCGACCAGCCGGCCAGCCAGCCGGCGACGTCCTGGACGAACATCACCAGGTCGTTGGCCCGGTTCGCGTCCAGCACGTACATAAGGATCCACAGGCCGAGGATGACGGCCATGACATCGGCGACAACAGTGATGACCGTCGCCGCCTGGTGACTTCCACTGCGTTGGCGAAAGGACATAAGCATCGGCTTGCCGTTTCGCGTTGAACCAAACCCGTACCGGGTCGCCCGAGTGGCGGAACGGCCCCTCCCGGGTGACGCTGGCGCGAGAAGCCTCGGGGAGGTCAGGGAGGTCTGCCATGCCCACTCCGGGTCCGATACGCCGCACGGCCCTTGCGTTGCTGCTCTGCTGCGCGCTGCTCGGCACCGCCACTGCCTGCGGCGGCGGTGCCGCCCAAGCGGGCGGTTCGGCCACGCCCACCAGCTCGGCGGAGAAGCAGAAGTACGCCAAGGCCCGCTTCGTGGCCAACGCGGGTCTTGCGGCGGGTGCGACGTACCAGTGGATCGTCAAGCCGTACCGCGCGGGCAAGTTCAAGAAGGGCGCGGAGGGCCAGAAGCTCGCCCTCGTGAAGGCGGGCCTCGCAGCCACGTTCGCGTACAACAGGCTCAAGGCCGCGTCGAACAACGCCAAGGGCGATCCGCTGCTCTCGAAGGCGATCGCGCCGATCACGGCCGGCATCGAGTCGCTGAAGGGCCTCAGTGCCAAACTCCGCAACGGCCAGGCGGGCGATGCCGACATCGGTGCCTTCGAGAACGTCATCAGCCAGGTCAAGGACGCGGGCCAGAGCGCGGGCGCCGAGGTGAAGGACAAGGTGCCGTCGGCCTCGCAGCTCAGCGGCGGCTAGCGCCTTGACCGGCAAGGTTTGCGGGGGGGAGTGAGAGTCGGTGGTGCTGCCCCGGCCTAATCGGCGGACGGGACGCCCACGGAGGGCGAGAGCGGCTGATGCGTCGTGCGCGTGCGGCCCTCGGTCAGCAGCAGGACGGCGGTCAGTACGACGATGGCGGCCGCCGATACATGAACGCTCAGCGCCGTGGTGACCGTGCCGCCATGGGTGACGACCGCGAGCGCGTCACCGAGCGGTATGACGGCGTCGATGAGCACCACCCAGCCGAGGGTCCGGCGCTGCCGACGTCGAGTTCGGCGGCGAGGCCTCACGCGCCCCACTGAAGGCGGCCTTCGGTGAACTCCTCAGCGCGGTCGAGCCGTTTGCCGCCGACCGCGACTCCGACGCGGAGACGCTCACCGAGGTGGTCTGGAGCGCTCTGCAGGGCCTGGCCGCGCTCACCGAGGGCAGCCGACTGCGCCCGCATGAGCACCGGGCACGGGTGGAACTGCTGGTCGACATGGTGGCGGCGGGGGCCTGAAGGTCCGGCGGCGCTCCGGCGCCCCGGCGCAGCGGGTCACCCAAGGAATTCGGTGAGGTCGATGGCGTGGACACGCAGCGGCACGCCGTAAACCGGATGCGTCGTCTCGCGCTCCGGCGCCATGCCGAGCTTGCGCATGACGTTCTCGGAGGCGACGTTGCTGATGTGGGCGATGCCGATGACCCTGTCCAGTCCACGGTCCTGAAGCGCGAACTCCAGGGCGGCGTGGGCGGCTTCGGAGGCGTATCCCTGGCCCCAGAACGGCCTTCCGAGGCGCCAGCCGATCTCCACGGCGGGCAGCACCTCCGGCAGGTACTCCGGGACGGACAGACCCGCGAAGCCGATCAGCTCGCCGGAGGCAATGAGCTCGACGGCGAAGAGTCCGAAGCCCTCCTCGTCCCACTCCTCCTCCCACCGCTCGATGTCCTCGGCCGTCTGTTCCAGGTTCCGGACCGAACCGTCGTCGATCCAGCGCATGACCGCGGGATCCGCATTGATCTCGGCCATGGGGACAAGGTCGTCGTCGGTCCAGCGGCGGAGGATGAGGCGGGGCGTGCGGATCTCGGTCATGGCACCCATCCTGTCGAACACAGCCCCGCGACGGTAATCGGCGGCTGCCACGGCAGGCTCGATCAGGCATTCGCTGTTGGGCCGATCTCGAATCCGGATGCGTCCGCACCTCGCTGCGTTGTCGTCGGTCACCGACTCCCCCGTAGCCCTTCGGGCACGGGAGGTGCCCCCACCGCGTCGATTTCTCCCCCTGCCTTCGGCGGGGGACCCTCACCTCCGCCTTGCGATGTACGGCACCGGACCCCGCTCACTGATCCGGCCTGATCGACCGGACAGGACCTAGGCGTTCAGCTCCGCCAGTACGCGCAGGGTGTGGGGGTCCGGGGCGGTGACCAGAAGGTCCGTCACCGGGCCCTTGCGCCACAACTCCAGGCGTTCGGCGATGCGTTCGCGCGGGCCTACGAGCGAGATCTCGTCGGCGAAGGCGTCCGGGACCGCGAGCACCGCCTCCTCGCGCCGGCCGTCGGCGAACAGCCGCTGGATGTGCCGGGCTTCGTCCTCGTACCCCATCCGTGCCATCAGGTCGGCATGGAAGTTGCGGGCGGAGTGGCCCATGCCGCCGATGTAGAAACCGAGCATCGCCTTGACCGGCAGCAGTCCTTCGGCGACGTCGTCGCAGACGGCGGCCCGTGCCATCGGCGCGATCATGAAGTTGGCGGGGGTGTCGGTCAGCGACGCCTGGTAGACGTCCGTCCGGAGCGGGGACCAGTACAGCGGGAGCCAGCCGTCGGCGATCCGGGTCGTCTGGGCGATGTTCTTCGGCCCTTCCGCGCCGAGCAGGACGGGCAGGTCGGCGCGGAGGGGATGGGTGATCGGCTTGAGCGGCTTGCCGAGGCCGATGCCGTCCTCGCCGGCGTACGGGTGCGTGTGGAAGCGGCCGGCGAGCTCCACGGGGGCCTCGCGACGCAGGACCTGGCGGATGACGTCCACGTACTCCCGGGTCGCCGTCAGCGGGCTCTGCGGGAACGGGCGGCCGTACCACCCCTCCACCACCTGCGGTCCCGACAGCCCGAGGCCGAGCATCATCCGCCCGCCCGAGAGATGGTCGAGGGTGAGCGCGTGCATCGCCGTGGCGGTGGGGGTGCGGGCGGCCATCTGGGCGACCGCCGTGCCCAGCTTGATACGGGACGTGTGGGCGGCGATCCAGGTCAGCGGGGTGAAGGCGTCGGAGCCCCAGGCCTCGGCGGTCCAGACCGAGTCGTAGCCGAGGTGCTCGGCCTCACGGGCGAGGTCGAGGTGGGCGGGGTTCGGGCCGCGCCCCCAGTAGCCGAGTGCGAGTCCGAGCCGCATGCCCCGCTCCTTCGCTGACGGACCGTCAGTTCATTGCCGGGGGGCGACTGTACGGCAACGGCCCCCCGCCCGGAAGGGCGAGGGGCCGCTATGCGCGTGAGCGTCAGCCGCGCTGGATGCCGGACGTGTCCTGGAGGACACCGCGCCGGCCGTCCTGCGTCTGGGCCACCAGGCCGGGACCGCGCTGCTCGACCGCGAGGTACCAGGTGCCGGGCGCGAGCTCGGCGATCGGCGTCGGGGAGCCGTCCTCGGCGAACAGCGGCCGGGCCACCGGCACCGCGAACCAGAACGGCGCGAAGTCCCCTGCCGGGGCGGGCCCGCCCTGCTGCGGCTGGGGCTGGGGCTGACCGGGCTGGGCGCCCTGCTGCGGGTGGCCACCGTACGGCTGCGGCTGACCCGGCTGACCCGGCTGTCCCGGCTGCATGCCGTACGGCTGCTGCTGGGCGCCCGGGTAGCCGTAACCGCCCTGCGGCTGCGCACCGTACGGCTGCGGGGCCTGCGGGCGCGGGGCGGGGAGGAGCGGCGCCTTGAGGGCGGGGACGAGCGGGGAGGCGATGGCCGCGGCGGCGAGCACGATGGTGGAGAGCAGGCCGAGGATCATGCCGGCGCCCGCGTCCGCATCCATGTCGATGATCGTCCAGAACGCCGTCCACAGCGAGAAGACGGAGAACGCCACACCGAACTGGCCGAGGTCGAGGCCCGCGACCTTACGCCCCGGCATGCCGCGGCCGACCACGATCAGCGCGGCCCCGATGATCCCGGAGAGGAACATGCTCATCAGGAGGCCCAGCGAGTCCCAGGCGTTGGCCCGTTCGAAGTTCGAGCAGTCGATGCCGGTCGGGCAATCGACGCTGGCGAGGCTGAGGAACGAGGCGATGAACAGCACCACCGCTGCTCCGATCACCACGCCATCGCCTCGAGTGAGGGAGCGGATGTTCACGTGTAGGTCCTTAGTCCGTTGCGTCTCGTCGGGGCGGTCGTCGGTGCCGCCGGTCGGCGGTGCACAGCGCGAAGCTCGGGGGCGGCACCATCGTACGGATGCATCGTCGCCTGCCCGCAACTACCCCTTCAGGTACATGCTGATGCCGTCCGCGATGCCCTGCGCCGCCTTCTGCCGCCATGCCGGGCTCTTGAGCAGCTTCGCGTCCTTCGCGTCACGCATGTTGCCGCATTCGATGAACACCTTGGGAACGGTGGACAGGTTCAGGCCGCCGAGGTCGTCGCGCACGTCCAACCCGGTGTTCTTTCCTACATAGTTGGAGGGCGCGCTGCCGGTGGCGGCGGTGAACGCCCCCGCGATGCGCTCGCCGAGCCCGCGCGACGGACCGACGATCTTCGAGGTGTCGGCGGCGCCGTCCTTCACCAGGGCGGGGAGGATCACATGGAACCCGCGGTTCCCGGTCGCGGAGCCGTCCGCGTGCACGGAGATCACGGCGTCCGCGGCGGCCTTGTTCCCGATGCGGGCGCGTTCGTCCACGCACGGGCCGAAGGGGCGGTCGTTGTCCTGGGTGAATCGGACCGTTGCTCCCTGTTTCTCCAGCAGGGTGCGAAGACGGTGTGAAACATCGAGGGTGAATTCTGCCTCGGTGTAACCGTCATTGGTGGACGTGCCCGTGGTGTCGCATTCCTTGCTGTTTGTTCCGATGTCCACGAGCTTGGCGATCTCGCGGGTGTGCCGGAAGTTACCGGGGTTGTGGCCGGGGTCGACGACGACGACCTTTCCGGCGAGAGGGCGGCCCGACGCGGCCTGTCCGGCCGGGGGGCTGCCCGGCGGGACGTCGTCGGACGTGGCCGATGTGCTCGGTGCGGCCGGCGTGCCGGAGGTGGGCCGCGTCGTCGACGGACTCCCCACCCCGGCGCATCCGGCCAGGCAGGCCACCGCCAGCCCGGCAACGGCGAAGCGGGCGCCACCACGGGCGGGGCGGCGCCTGTTCTGGTCGTACGGCACGTTCGTCGTCCCGTCGGTCGGCACGTTGGTCGGCACGTCGCGATGCTAGTCGGACCGGGTCAGAACCCCGGCCCCGTGCGACGCAGGACACGCAGCGAGTCCGTCACCGAGACCTCCGTGAACGCGCCGGACTCCAGCGCCCTGAGGTAGATCCGGTACGGAGCCTGGCCGGTCCATTCGTCCACCGGGTCCGGGAACACGTCGTGGATGACGAGGAGGCCGCCCTCGGCGATGTGCGGGGCCCAGCCCTCGTAGTCGTTCGTGGCGTGCTCGTCGGTGTGCCCGCCGTCGATGAAGACCAGCCCGACCTCCCGGCCCCACACCCGCGCGACCTGCGGCGACCGCCCGACGACCGCGATCACGTGGTCCTCCAGGCCGGCCTTGTGCAGGGTGCGACGGAAGGCCGGCAGCGTGTCCATCCGGCCCACCTCCGGGTCCACGACCGTCGGGTCGTGGTACTCCCAGCCAGGCTGCTGCTCCTCGCTGCCCCGGTGGTGATCGACGGTGACGGCGACGGTCCCGGCCTCGCGGGCGGCGTCCGCGAGCAGGATGGTGGACCGCCCGCAGTACGTCCCGACCTCAAGGAGGGGGAGCCCGAGCGCCCCCGCCTCGGCGGCCGCCGCGTACAGGGCGAGCCCCTCCCGTACGGGCATGAAGCCCTTGGCGGCCTCGAAGGCGGCGAGGACCTCCGGCTTGGGGGCGGCGGGGGCGGCAGCCATGGAGTTCCTCCGGCTCGTACACGTGTCTGGGCGGTTCACATCGTAGGCGGCTCGGTCCCTGGCGTCGCACTCGAACCGCACCGTCTTGCCGCGCACCCATCACCGGGTGGACGCGCGGTGGCGTCCGTGTCGGCGGGCGGCGTGGCGATCCCGTACGGCGTGATCCCGTACGGCGAGGCTGGGGCCCATGGACGCCGTACTGCACGCCCTGGCCCTCGCCGGGTCCATGGCCTGGGAGATCACCTGGGCCCTGATCCTGGGCTTCACGCTGTCCGCCGTCGTGCAGGCAGTCGTCCGCAAGTCCACCGTCGTGTCACTCCTCGGCGACGACAGCCCCCACAGCCTGACTGTCGCGGCCGGGCTCGGCATCGCCTCGTCGTCATGCTCTTACGCGGCCGTAGCCCTCGCGCGCTCGCTCTTCCGCAAGGGTGCGAACTTCACAGCGGCGATGGCCTTCGAGATCGCGTCGACCAATCTCGTCGTCGAGCTGGGCGTGATCCTGGCGCTGCTGATGGGGTGGCAGTTCACCGCGGCCGAGTTCACCGGTGGCCCGATCATGATCGTCGTGCTGGCGGTGCTGTTCCGGCTGTTCCTGCGTGAAAGCCTGCTGAGGCAGGCGCGCGAGCAGGCCGAACGCGGGCTGGCGGGCTCCATGGAGGGCCACGCGGCCATGGACATGTCCATCCCGAGCGAGGGCTCCTTCTGGCAGCGGCTGCTGTCCCGCGCGGGCTTCACCGCCACGGCCCATGTCTTCGTCATGGAGTGGGCGGCGATCCTGCGTGACCTCGTCCTGGGCCTGCTGATCGCCGGGGCGGTCGCCGCCTGGGTGCCGGACTCCTTCTGGAGCGCGTTCTTCTTCGAGGGGCATCCGCTGGCCGCGAAGCTCTGGGGGCCGCTGATCGGGCCGCTCGTCGCCATCGCGTCGTTCGTCTGCTCGGTCGGCAACGTGCCGCTCGCCGTGGTGCTGTGGAAGGGCGGGATCAGCTTCGGAGGGGTGATCGCCTTCATCTTCGCCGACCTGCTGATCGTGCCGATCCTGAACATCTACCGGAAGTACTACGGGGCGCGGATGGCCGCGTTCATCCTCGCCACGTTCTACGTCGCCATCGTCGTCGCCGCCTACGCCGTCGAGGTCGTCTTCGGCGCCCTCGGGATCATCCCGGACCACTCGGACGCGAGGATCCCCGACGAAGGGGTGTCCTGGAACTACACGACCTGGCTCAACATCGCCTTCCTGCTGCTCGCGGCGGCGTTCGTCGTGCGCTTCGTGCGCACCGGCGGGCCGGGGATGCTCCGGGTGATGGGCGGTGCGCCCGCCGCCCACTGATCCCTGCGGCTTCTGACCTTCCGTCAGATTGAAACGTGTTCTAGTCTGCCGCGCATGGGGAGCGGAAGCATCGGAATCACCCAGGAGCAGCGCGAGTTGGCGGACTCCGTACGCCGCCGGCTCGCGCGGGCCGTGCCGCCCGAAGCCGTACGGAAGCTGCTCGACGCGCCCGGCGGCGGGACCGGGGGCCGGCCCGGGTACTGGGACCGGGCGGTCGAGCAGGGGTTGCTCGGGCTGCATCTGCCCGAGGTGTACGGCGGCGGGGGCGGCACGCTCATCGACCTCGCGGTCGTCCTGGAGGAGACCGGGCGGGCCGCGCTGCCCGGGCCGTATCTGCCGAGCGTGCTCGCCTCCGCCGTGCTGGCCCGTGCCGGGCGCGGCGATCTGGCGGGGCCGCTCGCGGACGGGCGGCGCATCGGGGCCGTCGCCCTCGGGGCCGGGACACTCACAGCGGCTCCGGACGGCGGCGGACACCGCCTCGACGGGACCGCGCCGCCCGTGCTCGGCGCCGGGCACGCCGATCTGCTCGTCCTCGCGGCTCCTGGCGGCTGGTTCGCCGTGGACGCGACGGACCTGTCGATACGCGGACACGAGAGCGCCGACCCGACCCGGCCCACCGCCGAGGTCACCGCGCATGCCGTCACCGTCCCGGCGGACCGCCTCCTCGACGTCGACCCCGGACTCGTAGGGGACCTCGCCGCCGTCCTGTTCGCCGCCGAAGCCTGCGGGACCGCGGCATGGGCGCTGCACACGGCCACCGAGTACGCCAAGGTGCGCGAGCAGTTCGGGCGCCCCATCGGGCAGTTCCAGGCGGTCAAGCACCTGTGCGCGGACATGCTCGTACGCGTCGAGCAGGCGCGGGCCCTGACCTGGGACGCGGCGCGGGCGGCCGACGACGCCCCGCGGGTCCGTAGCCTTACCGCCGCGCTCGCCGCATCCGCCGCCCTCGACGCCGCGTACAGCTGCGCCAAGGACTGCATCCAGATCCTCGGCGGCATCGGCTTCACCTGGGAGCACGACGCCCATCTCCACCTCCGCCGGGCCGTCGTCGCCCGCCAGCTCCTCGGACCCGGCGACACCCACCGGCTCCAGGCGGTCCGGCTCGCGGCGGAGGGCGCCCGCCGCGAGCTCCGCCTGGAACTCCCGCCCGAGGCCGAGCCGTACCGCGCACAGGCCCGCGACGCCATCGCCCCCGCCCGCGGCCTCGACCCCGGCGCCGCCCGTCGCGCCCTCGCCCCCACCGGCTACGCGGCCCCGCACCTCCCGCCCCCGTACGGCCTCGGCGCCGGGCCCCTCCAGCAGCTCGCCGTCCAGCAGGAGCTGCGGGCAGCAGGGGTGAAGGTCGCCGACCTGGGCATCGCGACCTGGGTGGTGCCCTCCCTCATGGCATACGGCACCCAGGACCAGCAGGACCGCTTCCTCGGCCCCACCCTGCGCGGCGAGGTGCTGTGGTGCCAGCTCTTCTCCGAGCCCGGCGCCGGGTCCGACCTCGCATCGCTGCGCACGAAGGCGGAACGCACCGCGGAAGGCTGGCGGATCACCGGCCAGAAGGTGTGGACGAGCGCCGCCCAGTGGGCCGACTTCGGCATCCTCCTCGCCCGTACCGACGCCGAGGCCCCGAAGCACCAGGGCCTCACCTACTTCCTCGTCGACATGAAGGCCACGGACGGCATCGACATCCGCCCGCTGAAGGAGATCACCGGCGAGTCCCTCTTCAACGAGGTGTACTTCGACGGGGCGCTGCTCCCCGCCGACGCCGTCGTCGGCGAGGTGAACGACGGCTGGCGGGTGGCCCGCCACACCCTCGGCAACGAACGCGTCCACATGGCCGACCAGTTGACCTTCGACACCGGCCTGGAGGAACTGATCGCCCAGGCGCCCGGCCTCGACGACACCTGTCGGGCCCGTATCGGCGCGCTCACCGCCGAGGCGCACGCCCTCGCCTGCATCGGACTGCGCACGACCCTGCAGCAGGTCGACGGCATGGAGCCGGGCCCCGGCGCCTCCGTACGCAAGCTCGTCCAGACCCCGCACCAGCAGAAGGTCGCCGAACTCGCCCTCGAACTCCTCGGACCGGCGGGGGCCGTCCGCGAGGGCGCGGGCGAACGGGCCGTGCACGGACTGCTGATGTCCCGCTGTCTGACGATCGCGGGCGGCACCACCCAGGTCCAGCTCAATGTCGTCGCCGAGCGCATCCTCGGCCTGCCGCGAGACTGACTGAAGGAGCCCCGAAGACATGAAGAGCTACATCGTCGGTGTCGGCATGACGAAGTTCGAGAAGCCCGAGTCACGGGACTGGCAGTACTGGGACATGGCCAAGGAGGCGGGCAGCGCCGCACTCGCCGACGCGGGGATCCCGTACGAGCGCGTCCAGCAGGTCCCCGTCGGCTACTGCTTCCAGGCCTCGACGGCCGGCCAGCGCGCCGCGTACGAACTCGGCCTCACCGGAGTCCCCGTCTACAACGTCAACAACAACTGCGCGACCGGCTCGACGGCGCTCATGATGGCCCGGCAGTTCGTCGCGGGCGGCGTCAGCGACTGCGTGCTCGCGCTCGGCTTCGAGAAGATGAAGAAAGGCGCGCTCGGAGGAGGAGCGGACGGAGGCGACTTCACGACGTCACCTGTGGCCCGGCACTACGGGATCATGGCCGCCGCCCACGGCTTCGAGATGACCCCGCCCACCGCCCAGATCTTCGGCAACGCGGCCCGCGAACACATGGAGCGCCACGGCACCACCACGCGCCAGCTCGCCGCCGTCGCCGCCAAGAACCACCGGCACTCGGCGAACAACCCGAACGCCCAGTTCCAGGACATCTACGACATCGACGAGATCCTCGCCGCCAAACCCATCCACCAGCCGCTCACCCGGCTCCAGTGCTCGCCGACCTCCGACGGGGCCGCGGCGGCCGTCGTCGTCTCCGAGCGGTTCGTGGTCCAACACGGACTGCACGACAAGGCCGTCGAGATCGCCGGACAGGCCATGACCACCGACACCGCCGACTCCTTCGCCTCCGGCTCCTGCATCGACGTCGTCGGCCGGCCGATGTCACGGGCGGCGGCCCGACAGGCGTACGAGGCGTCCGGCCTCGGCATCGAGGACATCGACGTCATCGAGCTGCACGACTGCTTCTCGGTCAACGAACTGCTCACGTACGAGGCGCTCGGCATGTGCGCGGACGGCGAGTCGGGCAAGCTCGTCGAGTCCGGGGCGACGACGTACGGCGGCCGATGGGTGGTCAACCCGTCCGGCGGGCTGATCTCCAAGGGGCATCCGCTGGGCGCGACCGGCCTGGCCCAGGCCGCCGAGCTGACCTGGCAGCTGCGCGGCGAGGCGGGGGACCGGCAGGTGCCCGGTGCCCGGGCCGCTCTTGCGCACAACATCGGGCTCGGTGGGGCGGCGGTCGTGACCGTACTGCGCAAGTCCTAGGCCGCGTCCTAGGACCCCCGGTCCTGCGGTCCGTACATCGAAATCCGGATGTACGGGCCGTCAGGTGCCTGAGACCATGACGGTCATGGTCTCAGCCCCGTCAGACACAGCAGACCCCCGGATAACCGCTCCGGACCGCCGTGCCACGCGTATGTGGGCCGTCGTACTGGCCGCCTGTGCCGGGCAGTTCCTCGTCGTCCTCGACGTGTCCGTGGTCAACACCGCGTTGCCGTCGATGCGGGCCGACCTGGGGCTCAGCGCCGTCGGACTGCAGTGGGTGGTCAACGCGTACTCGATCGCCTTCGCCGGGTTCATGCTGCTCGGCGGGCGGGCCGGGGATCTTTTCGGGCGCAAGCGGATGTTCCTGGTGGGGCTCGGACTCTTCACCGCCGCGTCCCTCGCGGGCGGGCTCGCCCAGGAGGGCTGGCAACTGCTCGCCGCGCGGGCCGGGCAGGGCCTGGGCGCCGCGGTGCTCGCCCCGTCGACGCTGACGCTGCTCACCTCGGCCGTGCCGGAGGGCCCGGCCCGTGCGCGTGCCATCGCCACCTGGACCGCGGTCGGCGCGGGCGGCGGCGCGGCGGGCGGGCTGGTCGGCGGGGTGCTGACCGACGCCTTCTCCTGGCGCTGGACGCTGCTGATCAATGTGCCCGTCGGCGCGCTGGTGATCGTCCTGGGCGCCTGGTGGCTCGCGGAGAGCCGGGCGGGGGAGCGGCGGCGGCTCGACCTGCCGGGCGCGGTGCTCGTGACGGCGGGCCTCGCGACCCTCGCGTACGGCATCGTGCAGACCGAGCGGGAGGGCTGGACCGCCCCCGCGACGCTCGTCCCCCTGGGCGCCGGGCTCGCGCTGCTCGGGGTCTTCGTGGCGGTCGAGGCGCGGGCGAACACGCCCCTGATGCCGCTGAAACTGTTCCGGACGCGGTCGGTGTCGGCGGCGAACGCGGCGATGTTCAGCTGTGGCGCCGCCATGTTCTGCATGTGGTTCTTCATGACGCTGTACGCCCAGAACGTCCTCGGCTACAGCCCGCTGGCCGCCGGGCTCGCCCTGATGCCCAGCTCGCTCGCCGTGATCCTCGGCTCCAAGCTCGCCCCGCGGGTGATGCCCGTCGTCGGCGCCCGCAATGTCGCCGTGCTCGGCGTGCTGGTGTCCGCGGCCGGCTTCGGCTGGCAGTCCACGATGGACGCGCACGGCTCGTACGTGACCGCGATCATGCTGCCCGGCATCGTGATGATGGCCGGCGCGGGTTTTGCGGGGACGCCGCTCGCCGCCCTCGCCACGTCCGGTGCCGCGCCGGGCGACGCGGGCCTCGTCTCCGGGCTGATCAACACCTCGCGCGTGATGGGCGGCGCGCTCGGGCTCGCCGTCCTGTCGACGGTCGCGGCGGCGAGGACGGGCGGGGCGACGGACCCCTCGGCCCTGACCGCGGGTTACGCGCTGGCGTTCAGGACGGGGGCGGGCATTTTGGTGGGCGGGGTGCTGATGATGCTGTTGTGGTTGCCGGGGGACGGTGGGCGTCGCGCCTGACCGGGGGCGACGCCGTGCCCGGGGCCTGTGCGGGGTGCCTCCGGCGGTGCGGGGTGCGGTGTGCGCGGTGCCGGGTGGGCGTCCGGTGTGTCCGTCCTCAAGCGCCGGACGGGCTTGGTGCGGCTGCTGTGGGTGGGTGGTGGTGCGGTGCCCCTCCGGGCTCGCCTCCTCGGAAATCGGTGGGTACGGCGTCGTCCGGTACCACCGCCCGATTTCCTGCGGGGGCGACCCTGCACGGCCCCGCCCCGGGTCGCCCGCCGACTGCAGGTCGGGGGGTGGAAACCATGCCCACCGGGGCGAGCCCCCACCGTTCACCACGCCCGGGGACGCGCAGGGGTCGTGTTCGGGACACTAAAGCGTGATTTGTGGCGCGCGGCATGGGCGATGACTGGTGGGTCCGGGGTGGCGCGCGCCGTAAATCATGCCGTCCCGGATACGAGCCCCGGAGTGGACCCGGACGGCAACCGCCAGGTCCTGGGCACCCCCGACCACCCAGCCCGTCCGGCGTTTGAGGACGGACACACCGGCCCACCCGGCGGTACCGGGTGCACACGACGGACACCCTGGCCCACCCGGCGGTACCGGGCACACGACGGACATCCCGGCCCACCCCGCGGTACCGGGAAGCCAGGGCCGGCGGGCCGGGCAGGGGTGAGGGGCGCCGCCCCTCAGAGCCAGCCCGCGCGGCGGGCCGCACGCACCGCCTCCATGCGGTTGCGCGTACCCGTCTTGCCGATCGCCGCCGACAGATAGTTCCGTACGGTCGACTCCGACAGGTGCAACCTCGCGGCGATGTCCGCGACCGTCGCCCCGTCCACCGCCGCGTTCAGCACCTCCCGCTCACGCGGCGTCAGCGGACTCGGCCCTGCGCTCAGCGCCGCCGCCGCGAGCGCCGGGTCGATGACCCGCTCGCCGCGCAGCACCGCCCGGATCGCCTCCGCCAGCTCCTCCACGGGCCCGTCCTTGACGAGGAAGCCCGCCGCCCCGGCCTCCATCGCCCGGCGCAGATACCCCGGCCGGCCGAACGTCGTCAGGATGAGCACCCGGCAGTCCGGCACCTCGTCCCGCAGCTCCGCGGCGGCGTCCAGGCCGCTGAGCCCGGGCAGTTCGATGTCCAGGAGCGCCACATCGGGCCGTGCCGTCAGCGCGGCGGAGACGATCTCGTCCCCGCGCCCCACCTGGGCGACGACCTCGATGTCCTCCTCCATGCCGAGCAGCAGGGCGAGGGCGCCGCGCATCATGCCCTGGTCCTCGGCGAGAAGGACTCTGATCATTCTGCTCGCTCCCACTCTCTCGGGGCCGGGCTCTCCACCGGGAGTTCCGCGGTCACCCGGAACCCGCCGCGTGCCGCCGGGCCCGAGTCCAGAGTGCCGCCTGCCGCGGCGACACGCTCGGCAAGGCCCTTGAGCCCACTACCTGGCCCACTCCCCGGTGCGCCGGCGCCGCCGCGCCCGTCGTCCGTGACCACCAGCCGGACCCGTTCGGGCGCGCCGCTCACCTCGATCTCGCAGCGCGAGGCAGCGGAGTGCCGTACGACGTTGGTGACGGACTCGCGCACCACCCAGCTCAGCAGCGCCTCGGTGTGCGACTCCAGGGGCGGCCCCGACCGGCGCACGACCGGTTCGACGCCCGCGGTCGACAGGGCGTCGCGGGCCCGGTCGAGCTCGGTGGCCAGGCTGCCCTCCCGGTAGCCGGTGACCGCTTCGCGGATCTCGGTGAGGGCCTGGCGTCCGACCGCCTCGATGTCGGCGACCTGGGCGAGTGCCGCGTCCAGGTCGCGGGGCGCGAGGCGGCGCGCGGCCTCGGACTTGACGACCACCACCGAGAGGGTGTGTCCGAGCAGGTCGTGCAGATCGCGGGAGAAGCGGAGCCGTTCCTGCTCGACGGCGGCCCGGGCCAGCTCCTCACGCGTGGCGCGCAGTTCCTTGACCGTCTCGGAGAGCGCGAGGATCGCCGCGGTGATCATCCCGGAGATGAAGGTGCCGTACGCGATCGATATCCCGCTCCAGCCCTCGTGGAAGGTGCCGACGGCACCGGCGGCCACCGCCAGGGGCAGCACCACGAAGGTGAGGGCCCGTCCCCGCAGGACCGCCCCGCAGGCGAGGCTGAGCAGCGTGAAGAACATCAGCCACCCGCCGCCGTACCCGATCGCGAGCCCGAAGGTGATCAGGCCCATCACGACCAGCGCGGCCCAGGTGGCGGCGGTCTCCCGTTTGCGCCGGTCGAAGGCCCGGAACACCACCGCGATGTAGAGGGAGTTGAAGACGAGCAGGCCGAGGCCGCCGATCCAGGGGTTCGGGGTCTTGCCCTGGAGGAGGTTGGAGACCGCGCCCATGCCCATCAGCAGCCAGGGCAGCAGCGCGAAGCCGCCCGGCGGGCCGATCTCCTCGGGAGCCCGTCCCCTCCGCCTCGCGGTCTTTTCGAAAGACCTCTGCACCTTCCGGTCGGCCTTCGCCTTCTTCGCCCGCCAGTCGGCCTTCCACGCCTCCATCCGCGTGGTGCACTGCCTGCCCACCCAGCCCATCGCCGCCCCCGTCATGACGTCCTCGCCGACCGACGGTACGAGACCACCGCGTACGAGCCGAACAGCAGCGCCCAGAAGGCGAGCACGGCCACGGCGGTGAGCCCGGGCGCGCTGCCGTCGGTCATGGCACGGCCCAGCTCGGCGAAGCGGTTGGCCGGGGTGTAAGCGGACAGACGGCGCAGCCAGCCGGGGAACAGCTCCACCGGGAACCAGAGTCCGCCGACGACCGCGAGCCCGAGGTTGCAGGCCACGTTGACGACGCCCGTGGTCTGGGCGGAGAGCCGGTAGCCGTTGCCGATGCCGAGCAGGGTGAAGGGGAGCGCGCCCAGCCAGAGCGCGACGGCGACCGCCGCCCACTGCCAGACGCCCATGCGTACGCCGTTGACCAGACCGCCCGCCGCAAGCACCGCCGCGATGGAGGGCAGGACGATCACCGAGCCGGTGAGGGCCCGTCCGGTGACCACCTGGCGCGGGCTCATCGGTGTGATCCGCAACTGCCGCAGCCAGCCGATGGACTTGTCCTCGGCGACGCCGGTCCCGGTGGACAGGGCGGCGCCCAGCGCACCGTACGCCGCCATGCCGACCATCGAGGCGGTCCTCCACTCGTGGTCGTCGGTGCCGAGGTTGGTGAACAGCAGATACATCAGCACCGGCATCCCGACACCGAAGACGACGAAGCCGGTGTCGCGCAGGGTGCGACGGACTTCCAGTTTCACGTATGCGGCAATCATCGGACGGTCTCCAGGCCTTCGGAAGCGGCGGTCAGGGCGAGGAAGGCGTCGTCGAGCGAGACGGGGGCGACTTCGAGGCCGCGGGCGGCGCCGAGTCCGACGAGTGCGACGACCGTGGCGTCCGAGTCGTCCGTACGCAGCCGGGCCCGGTCCCCGCGCACCTCGACCGACACGACGCCCGGCAGCAGGTGCAGCCCCTCCGTGGAGCGGCCGGCGAGGTCGAAGGAGACGAGGTTTCCGCCGGCCGCGCGCCTGAGTTCCTCGCCGGTGCCGTCGGCGACGATCCGGCCGTGGTCGATGACGACGATCCGGTCGGCGTGGGCGTCGGCCTCCTCCAGATAGTGCGTGGAGAACAGCACGGTGTTGCCGCGGCGGGCGTAGGAGCGCATGGAGGCCCAGAAGGCGTGGCGGGCCTCGACGTCGAGGGCGGCGGTCGGCTCGTCGAGGACGATCAGCTCGGGAGCGCCGGCGAGCGCGACGGCGAAGCGGACGCGCTGGGCCTGGCCGCCGGAAAGCCGGTCGACTCGGCGGTCGGCGACCTCGCCGAGCCCTGCGAGCTCCAACGCCTCGGCGACGGGCAGCGGGTCCGGATAGGTGCGGGCGACGAAGCCGACCAGCTCGCGGACGGTGACCCGGGGGACCTGTCGGCCCTCCTGGAGCATCGCGCCGACCCGGCCGGCGCGGACGGCGGCGGACGGGGCCTCGCCGAAGAGGCGGACCTGTCCCGCGTCGGGCTCGTCCAGGCCGAGGAGCAGGCCGATGGTGGTGGACTTGCCCGCGCCGTTGCGGCCGAGGAGGGCGACGGTCTCGCCGCGCCGGATGGCGAGGTCGATGCCGGCCACGGCCCGTACGGGACCGAAGGACTTGGCCGTCCCGGCGAAGTGGACTGCTGTCTGCGTCATGGCCACGACGCTACGGAGCGGACCCCGGGTCCCGGCAGATGCGCGTGTACGGATCCGGCGGTGACAAATGTCCTGGGTGAGCGGGCCGACACAGTGATCTGACGTAGCGTCAGGAGCCTTCACAAGTCATGGGGGGTGCGTTATACATAGGGTCCAACCGGCCTAGAACGCGTTCTAGAAGGACCGATGGACGCGGGGGCGGCCGGTCCCGTACGGCCTCGGTGCGGCCGACGGTGCGGACGGCCGCACCGAGGTCTTCCACTCCTCAACCGTCGTAGGAGCAGCATCCTCATGCCCATCGATGCCGCCAAGGCGATCGCGGCCGAGCCACGCAGCGCCGAGATCACCTGGGACCACAAGGACATCCAGCTCTACCACCTCGGCATCGGCGCGGGGGTCCCGGCCACCGGCCCCGACGAGCTGCGCTACACCCTGGAGTCCCGGCTCCACGTCCTGCCCAGCTTCGCCACCGTCGCGGGCGCGGGCATGGGCGTCGTCGGCGGCCTCTCCGCCCCCGGCATCGACGTCGACCTCGCCGCCGTACTGCACGGAGGCCAGACGATCACGCTCCACCGCCCGATCCCCGTCAAGGGACGGGCCACCAGCACATCGCGCGTCGCGGCCGTCTACGACAAGGGCAAGGCCGCCGTCCTCGTAATCCGTTCCGAGGCCGCCGACGAGGACGGGCCGCTGTGGACGAGCGACGCCCAGATCTTCGTACGCGGCGAGGGCGGCTTCGGCGGCGAGCGCGGGCCGTCGGCGCGCGTGGAGCAGCCGGAACGCGAGCCCGACACGATCGTCGAGCGGGCCGTCCGCGAGGACCAGGCGCTCCTCTACCGGCTCTCCGGCGACTGGAACCCGCTGCACGCCGACCCGGAGTTCGCCAAGCTCGCGGGCTTCGACAGGCCGATCCTGCACGGCCTCTGCTCGTACGGCATGACGCTCAAGGCCGTCGTCGACACGCTCCTCGACGGGGACGTCACGCGCGTCCGCTCGTACAGCACACGCTTCGCGGGGGTGGTCTTCCCGGGGGAGACCCTGCGCATCCGGATGTGGACCGGGGAAGGCCGCATCCAGGTGTCGGTGACGGCCGTCGAGAGGAACGACGCCCCGGTGCTCGCCGACACCATCGTCGAACATTCCTGATTGGAGCCGCACCATGCGCGCAGCCGTACTGCACGAGATCGGCCAGGACAAGCTCGACGTCCTCGACGACGTCGAGGCGGTGGGCTTCGGCCCCGGCAAGGTGAAGATCCGCGTCAGGGCGACCGGGCTGTGCCACTCGGACGTCTCCGCGATGAGCGGCGTGCTTCCGCAGCCCGCGCCCTTCATCCCGGGCCACGAGGGCGCGGGCGAGATCATCGACATCGGCGACGGGGTCGGCGGCCTCCAGCAGGGCGACCGGGTGCTGATGTGCTGGCTGCCCGCGTGCGGCACCTGCCCGGCCTGCAAGCGCGGCCAGTCCCAGCTCTGTCTGGCCGGCTTCATGAACGCCGGTACCCCCAACTTCAAGCGTCCCGGAGGGGACGTCTTCGGCTTCGCCGGTACCGGCACGTTCACGGAGGAGGTCGTGGTCGACGCGGGCTGCGCCGTGCCGATACCGGACGACGTGCCGTACGAGATCGCCGCGCTCATCGGCTGCGGTGTGACCACCGGGCTCGGCGCGGCCATCAACACCGCCCGGGTGGAGGCCGGTTCGTCGGTCGCCGTCATCGGCTGCGGCGGCGTCGGCATCTCCGCGATCCAGGGCGCCCGGGTGCAGGGCGCGGCCCAGATCGTCGCCGTCGACCCGGTGGCCTCACGGCGCGAGGCGGCGCTGCGCTTCGGCGCGACCGAGGCGGTCTCGCCGGACGAACTCGCCGACGCCAAGCAGCGGATCACCGGCGGCGAGGGCTTCGACTACGTCTTCGAGGTCGTCGGCAAGTCGGCGACGGCCAGGACGGCGTACGACACGACGCGGCGCGGCGGCACGCTGTGCATCGTCGGCGCGGGCGCGATGGACGACTTCCTGCAGCTCAACATGTTCGAGCTGTTCTTCGACGAGAAGCGGATCCTGCCGTCGATGTACGGCGGCGGGGACGTGCTCCGCTCGTACGAACGGGCCATCGCGCTGTGGCGGGCGGGCCGGATCGACCTGGAGTCGCTGATCACCCACCGGGTGCAGCTGGCGGAGATCAACGAGGCGCTGACCCAGATGCGTACGGGCGAGGCGCTGCGTACCTGCATCGAGATCTGAGGAGGACCCGCTCGTATGTCACTCCCACTTGAGGGCCTGTCCGCGATCGTCACGGGCGCGGGCCGCGGTCTGGGCCGGGCCGAGGCGCTGGAACTCGCCAGGCTCGGCGCGAGCGTCGTCGTCAACGACTACGGCCGCCCCGGCCGGGACGGCTCCGGCGAGGCGTCGGCCGCGCCCGCGGAGGCGGTCGTGGCCGAGATCCGCGCCGCGGGCGGTGAGGCGGTGGCGCACCTGGGCGACGTCTCGGACTTCGAGTCGGCCCGCGCCCTCGTCGACATGGCGACCGGCACGTACGGCAAGCTCGACATCCTGGTCAACAACGCGGGGATCCTGCGGGACCGGATGGTCTTCTCGATGAGCGAGGACGAGTGGGACTCGGTGATCCGCGTCCACCTCAAGGGCCACTTCAACACGACCCACTTCGCGTCGGTCCACTGGCGCGAACGCTCCAAGGCGGCGGGTGGTCCGGTGTACGGGCGCGTCATCAACACCTCGTCGGAGGCGTTCCTGGCGGGCTCGGCGGGTCAGCCGAACTACGCGGCGGCGAAGGGCGGCATCGTCGGTCTGACGACGTCGACGGCGCTGGCCCTCGGCAAGTACGGCGTCACGGCCAACGCGATCTGCCCGCGGGCCCGTACCCGTATGACGGAGGACGTCTTCGCCGCCATTCCAGCAATCGAGAGGGGCGGCGAACCGGACGAGGACCAGGTCGACCCGCTCGCACCTGAGCACGTCTCCCCACTGGTCGGCTATCTGGCGTCCCCGGCCGCGGCCGGGGTCACCGGGCAGCTGCTTGTGGTGCACGGGGGGATGGTGGCGGTGGTGGAACGGCCGCGGGTGGCGGCCAAGTTCGACTCGGCGAAGGACACCTTCTCCTACGAGGAGCTCGACGAGCTCCTCTCCCCGTACTACGCGTCTTGCCCCCCGAGCGAGACCTTCGCGGCAACGGAGGTCCTGGGCTTGAAGCGGGGCTAGGTGTATTGATCACGAGCGTTGTTAACAGTGCTGGGTCTTGATCATGGCGAAGACCTCCGGTGTGGTGGAGGTGTCTAGGCTCCACACCACG
>NZ_JBSFHO010000044.1:0-50102 GCF_053597075.1 Streptomyces sp. NPDC001514 | reverse complement strand
TCGCGCGCCGCCCGCGGCGGAGCCACGTCGCTGCGGTGGGCCAGTGCGATCGTCCGTTGCAGCCCGGGCCGGGCCAGGGCCGTCACCCGAAGGTCCCGCCCCGCCCGCGCCGCCACCATCCGCGGCACCACCGCCACCCCCAGCCCCGCCCGCACGAACCCGAGCACCGCGTCCATCTCGCCTCCCTCCACCGTGAACGAGGGCTCGAAGCCCTCGGCCCGACATGCCGCCACCGTCAGCTCCCGCAGGTCGTACCCGTGCCGGAACATCACCAGCGGCACCCCCTGCAGATCCGCGATCCGCACGGCCCGCCGCGGAACCGGTGCCTCCGCACCCGCCGAGGACACCACCACGAGGTCCTCCTGCAGCAGCTCCACCGTCGTCAGCGCGGGCGCCGGCGCCGGGAGCGGCAGTACCACCAGCGCCAGATCCAGGGCGCCGCGCGCCAGTTCCCGTACGAGATCGTGCGAGCCACCCTCCTCGATCAGCAGCTCGATCCCCGGATGCAGATCGTGGAACGCGCGCAGCACATCAGGCAGCAGCCCGGTGCACACGCTCGGCGTCGCCCCGAGCCTGATCCGCCCGCGCCGCAGCTGCGCCAGCTCCTGCACCTCGTGACGGGCCGTGTCCGCGTCCGCCAGGATCCGCCGGGCCAGCGGCAGCAGCGCCTCGCCCGCGTCCGTGAGGGCGATATTGCCCCTCGCCCGGCTGAACAGCTCCGCCCCGAGCTCCTTCTCCAGCGCCCTGATCTGCTGCGACAGCGACGGCTGGGACACATGCACCCGCTCCGCGGCCCGTGTGAAGTGCCGGGTCTCGGCGACGGCCACGAAGTACTGAAGCTGCTGGAACTGCATGGCTCCACGATAGACCGTCGATAGGCAGAGCCTATCGAGATGAGCCGGACCATGTCTTGGACCTCTCGGCATCCCCGGCCCTAGCGTCTATGTCCATGGCTCTGGCAACGCGGACGGGCCGACGGCCGTCCATGACACGCACGCTCTGGGGATCGACCGTCGGCAAGAAGACGGTCATGGCCGTCAGCGGCCTGATCATGCTCGGCTATCTGGTCGTCCACATGATGGGCAACCTCAAGATCTTCTTCGGGCCGGACGAGTTCAACGCGTACGGCCGGTGGCTGCGCCACATGGGCGAGCCGTTCCTGCACAGCCACTGGGGCCTGTGGGCCGCGCGGATCGTGCTGCTCGCGGCCGTCGTGCTGCACGGCGTGTCCGCGTACCAGCTCAGTCGGCGGGACATCAGGGCCCGCCCCAGCAAGTACGTCCACAAGAGGCCCCGCGCGAGCTACGCCACCCGCACCATGCGCTGGGGCGGCATCATCCTCGGCCTCTTCGTCGTCTGGCATCTGCTGGACCTGACCACGCTCACCGTCAACGAGAACGCGCAGCACGGACGCCCGTACGAGAACGTCGTCGCGACCTTCTCCACCTGGTACGGCAACACCATCTACGTCACCGCGATGCTCGCCCTCGGCCTGCACGTCCGGCACGGCTTCTGGAGCGCCGCCCAGACCCTCGGCGTGGGCAACGCGACCCGCGACCGTGTCCTCAAGGCCGCCGCCAACCTCCTTGCGCTGGTGCTGACGGTGGGCTTCATCTCGGTACCCGTCGCCGTCATGACCGGAGTCGTGAGCTGACATGAACTACCTGAACCACGAGACCGGCGAGCCGATCGCCGACACCAAGGCGCCCGCCGGGCCCATCGCCGAACGCTGGGACCGCCGCCGCTTCGGGGCCAAGCTGGTCAACCCCGCCAACCGCCGCAAGCACACCGTCATCGTCGTGGGCACCGGCCTCGCGGGCGGATCGGCGGGCGCGACGCTCGCCGAACAGGGGTACCACGTCGTCCAGTTCTGCTATCAGGACTCCCCGCGCCGCGCCCACTCCATCGCCGCCCAGGGCGGCATCAACGCGGCCAAGAACTACCGCAACGACGGCGACTCCATCCACCGTCTCTTCTACGACACCGTCAAGGGTGGCGACTTCCGCGCCCGCGAGTCCAACGTCCACCGCCTCGCCCAGATCTCCGTCGAGATCATCGACCAGTGCGTCGCCCAGGGCGTGCCCTTCGCCCGCGAGTACGGCGGCCTCCTCGACACCCGATCCTTCGGCGGCGTCCAGGTCTCGCGTACCTTCTACGCCCGCGGGCAGACGGGCCAGCAGCTGCTCCTCGGCGCCTACCAGGCGCTGTCCCGGCAGATCGCCGCCGGCAACGTCGAGATGCATCCGCGTACGGAGATGCTCGACCTGATAGTCGTCGACGGACGGGCCCGCGGAATCGTCGCCCGCGATCTGATCACCGGGAAGATCGACACGTACTTCGCCGACGCGGTGGTCCTGGCCACCGGCGGCTACGGCAACGTCTTCTATCTGTCGACGAACGCCATGAACTCCAACGCCACCGCCATCTGGCGCGCCCATCGGCGCGGGGCGTACTTCGCCAACCCCTGCTTCACCCAGATCCACCCCACCTGCATCCCGCGCACCGGTGACCACCAGTCCAAGCTGACGCTGATGAGCGAGTCGCTCCGCAACGACGGGCGTATCTGGGTGCCGAAGGCGAAGGGCGACACACGCCCGGCCAACAAGATCCCCGAGGACGAGCGCGACTACTACCTGGAGCGCCTCTACCCCTCCTTCGGCAACCTCGTCCCGCGCGACATCGCCTCGCGAGCGGCGAAGAACGTCTGCGACGAGGGGCGGGGCGTCGGCCCCGGCGGCCAGGGCGTCTACCTGGACTTCGCCGACGCGATCCGGCGCATGGGCCGGGCGAAGGTCGAGGAGAAGTACGGCAACCTCTTCGACATGTACGAGCGGATCACCGCGGAGAACCCGTACGAGGTGCCGATGCGGATCTACCCCGCCGTGCACTACACGATGGGCGGCCTCTGGGTCGACTACGACCTCCAGACCACCGTCCCGGGGCTCTTCGCCATCGGTGAGGCCAACTTCTCCGACCACGGCGCCAACCGCCTGGGCGCGTCGGCGCTGATGCAGGGCCTCGCCGACGGCTACTTCGTCCTCCCGTCGACGATCAACGACTATCTCGCCCGCAACCCGCACCACGACGAGATCGACGGGAGCCACCCCGCCGTGACCGAGGTGCTCGCCGAGACCGAGGACCGGCTCAACGTGCTCCTCGCGGTCGACGGTGACCGCACGCCCGACTCCTTCCACCGTGAACTCGGAGAGCTGATGTGGGAGTTCTGCGGAATGGCTCGCACCGAGGAGGGCCTGCGCAAGGCGCTCGACCGGATCCCGCAGATCCGTGAGGAGTTCTGGCGCCGGATCAAGGTGCCCGGCACCGGCGAGGAGTTCAACCAGTCGCTGGAGAAGGCCAACCGGATCGTCGACTACCTGGAGCTCGCAGAGCTGATGTGCCTCGATGCGCTCAGCCGCAGAGAGTCCTGCGGCGGCCACTTCCGCGAGGAGTCGCAGACTCCGGACGGCGAGGCGGAGCGGAAGGACGAGGAGTTCTCGTACGTCGCCGCCTGGGAGTTCAACGGCACCGGCGAGGCGCCCGTCCTGCACAAGGAAGACCTGGTCTTCGAGTTCGTCCACCCCACCCAGCGGAGCTACGCATGAGGCTCAACCTCCGCGTCTGGCGTCAGAAGAACGCCGACGCCCCCGGCGCCATGGCCACCTACAAGGTCGACGGCATCTCCCAGGACATGTCGTTCCTGGAGATGCTCGACACCCTCAACGAGGAACTGATCCTGCGCGGCGAGGACCCCGTCGCCTTCGACCACGACTGCCGCGAGGGCATCTGCGGCGCCTGCTCGCTCGTCATCAACGGCGACGCCCACGGCCCCGAGCGCACCACCACCTGCCAGCTCCACATGCGGTCCTTCAAGGACGGCGACACCATCGACGTCGAGCCGTGGCGGGCCTCGGCCTTCCCGGTGGTGAAGGACCTGGTGGTGGACCGGTCGGCCTTCGACCGGATCATCCAGGCCGGCGGCTACATCTCCGTGCCGACCGGCTCCGCCCCCGAGGCGCACGCCACCCCGGTCCCCAAGGCCGACGCCGACTCCGCCTTCGAGCACGCCGAGTGCATCGGCTGCGGCGCGTGCGTCGCGGCCTGCCCCAACGGCTCGGCGATGCTCTTCACCTCGGCGAAGATCAACCACCTCAACGTGCTTCCGCAGGGCGCACCCGAGCGCGAGACCCGCGTGCTCGACATGGTCGCGGCGATGGACGAGGAGGGCTTCGGCGGCTGCACACTGACCGGTGAATGCGCGACGGCCTGCCCGAAGGGAATCCCGCTGCCGTCGATCGCGGCGATGAACAAGGAGTGGCTGCGGGCCGCCCGCAAGGTGGGCCAGGGGCCGTCCTGACCGAGGTGCGGAGCTCTCGGTCCCCGGACCGGTCACTCGAACGGACCTCGGGCCTGCACGACCAGACCACCCACCGGGCACTGCGTGCCCCGGCGGGCGAGTCTGCACCGTGGAGGTGCGTCGGTGCGCTCCGGTGAGCGGGCCGCCCACGAGGTCCTGGCCGCGAGTTGACCCCCTCCCGATCCGGCAGGTGCGTACGGCATATCTTCAGGACAGATTTCCCATGTGAGGGCGGGCACACCTTGCCCCGTGCACAGAAGATTCTTCACGAGAGTGACATATTCCGTGCAGGATCTTCGCCCTGTGGGCGGAGCGAGGGTGTGCGCAACAAGATCAACTTTGTTCAACGCTGCACTTCGTATGGCGACATGTCCGTATAGCAGCCAACCGGCACCCGGCAACTTCTTGTTGCCGGGTGCCGCCCTGTAGGCATGGCCACGGCGGTACCGACCGACCACCGGACCGCCGTCCCACCACAGCCACACCAGGGGGTTATGCATGTCCCGAATCACTCGCCGCCGAGCCATGGGAGCCGTCGCCGGCGCGGCCGCGGCATTCGCGGCCACCGGCGCAGCGAAGGCGTTACCGGCGGCGCGCGCCACCCCGGCCGCGGCCGTGTCCGCGTCGCCGGACGCCTTCGACGAGGTCTACCGGGGCCGCCGCATACAAGGAGCGCCCTCGCCCGGCGGCGACCACGGCGAAGACCACGGCGGCGGTCACGGCGGTCACGGCGGCCACGCCGGCCACCACGGAAGCCACGGCGGTGGCTGGACCGTGCGCATAGACGGCGAAGAGCTGCACGTCATGCGGAACGCCGACGGCACCTGGATCAGTGTCGTCAACCACTACGAGCCGCTCGCCACCCCCCGCGCCGTGGCCCGCGCGGCGGTCGTCGAACTCCAGGGCGCTGCCCTCGTCCCGCTCGCCCTCACCTGATCCGGAGCACCACCGCCATGACCGTACGCAAGAACCAGGCCCAGCTCACCGCGGACGAGAAGCGACGCTTCGTGAACGCGCTCCTCGCCCTCAAGAGCAGCGGCCGCTACGACGCCTTCGTCACCACCCACAACGGCTTCATCATGAGCGACACGGACAGCGGCGACCGCGTCGGTCACCGCTCGCCGTCGTTCCTTCCGTGGCACCGCAGATTCCTCATGAAGTTCGAGCAGGCGCTGCAGTCCGTGGATCCGTCCGTGGCCCTCCCGTACTGGGACTGGACCGCCGACCGCACCGCCGCCTCCTCGCTCTGGGCGGCCGACTTCCTCGGCGGCACCGGCCGCAGCCGGGACGGGCAGGTGATGGACGGCCCCTTCGCGGCCGTCTCCGGTGCCTGGACCGTCAACGTCCGTGTCGACGGGCGCAGTTACCTCCGGCGCGCCCTGGGTGCGGGCGGGCGCCCGCTGCCGACCAAGGCGGAGGTCGAATCGGTCCTGGCCATGTCCACGTACGACGCCCCGCCGTGGAACAGCGCGTCCGACGGCTTCCGCAACCACGTGGAGGGCTGGCGCGGGGTCAATCTCCACAACCGCGTCCATGTCTGGGTCGGCGGCCAGATGGCGACCGGAGTCTCCCCGAACGACCCTGTGTTCTGGCTGCACCACGCGTTCATCGACAGGCTCTGGGCCCAGTGGCAGGCACGCCATCCCGGCTCCACGTATCTGCCGGCGGCCGGCACGGCGAACGTCGTCGGCCTGCGGGACACGATGCGCCCGTGGAACGACGTGACCCCGGCCGACATGCTCGACCACACACCCCACTACACCTACGACACCGCCGCGTAGGACCTCAGACGCGGTCCTGGCCCAGGGACCTGGCGAGATACGGCGCGGTGCGGCTCCCGGCCGCCCGCGCCACCTGCGCCGGGGGACCCTCGGCCACGATCGTGCCGCCCTCGTCCCCGCCGCCCGGGCCCAGGTCGATCACCCAGTCCGCGTCCGCGACCACTTCCATGTCGTGCTCGACGACGACCACCGAGTGCCCGGCGTCGACCAGACCGTGCAACTGCCGCATCAGCACCTCGACATCGGCGGGATGCAGCCCGGTCGTCGGCTCGTCCAGCACGTAGAGGGTGTGGCCGCGACGCAGCCGCTGAAGCTCGGCTGCAAGCTTGATGCGCTGCGCCTCGCCGCCGGACAGCTCGGTCGCCGGCTGGCCGAGCCGCAGATAGCCGAGGCCGACATCGAGCAGCGCCCGCAGGCTCCGCAGCGCTGCCGGTGTGTCCGCGAAGACCTCGGCCGCGGCCTCCACGGTCAGATCCAGCACCTCGGCGATGTTCCGGCCGCCGTGGCGGACCTCGAGGGTCTGCGGGTTGTAGCGGGCGCCGTGGCAGTCCGGGCAGGGTGCGTACGTACTGGGCAGGAAGAGCAGTTCGACGGAGACGAACCCCTCACCCTGGCAGGTCTCGCACCGGCCGCCCGCCACATTGAAGGAGAACCGCCCCGCCTTGTAGCCGCGTGCCCGCGCCTCGTCGGTGGCGGTGAAGAGCTTGCGCACGACATCGAACAAACCCGTGTACGTCGCCAGGTTGGAGCGCGGTGTGCGGCCGATCGGACGCTGATCCACCGTCACCAGCCGCTCCACACCGGTGAGTTCCTCGGTGATCGACCCTACGAAGGTCGACTTGCCCGAACCCGACACGCCGGTGACGGCCGTGAACACCCCGAGCGGCAGCCGGGTGGTCAGGCCCCGCAGATTGTGCCGGGTGACCGGACCCAGCAGGAGCTGCCCCGACGGCACGCGCGTCTCCCGCGCGGGCGCCGGAGCCGCGTCGAAGAGGAAGCGGCGGGTCGCCGAATCCGCCACATCGGCGAGCCGCTCCGGCGGCCCGCTGTGCAGCACCTGCCCGCCGTGCTCGCCCGCCCGCGGCCCCACATCGACCAGCCAGTCCGCGTGCCGCACCACGTCCAGATGGTGTTCCACCACGAAGACCGTGTTGCCGCCCGCCTTCAGCCGGTCCAGGACGACCAACAGCGCCTCCGTGTCGGCGGGGTGCAGCCCGGCGGACGGCTCGTCGAGCACGTACACGACCCCGAAGAGACCGGACCGCAGCTGGGTGGCCAGCCGCAGCCGCTGCAGCTCACCGCTGGAGAGCGTCGGCGTGGCACGGTCCAGGCTCAGATAGCCGAGGCCCAGCTCGGTCACCGTGCCGATACGGGCCAGCAGATCCTCGGTCAGCACCCGGGCCGTCTCGTCGTCGCGGCCCTCCGCGCCCAGCGCCTCGGCGAGCGCGGTCAGCGGCAGCGCAGCCAGCTCGGCGATCGACCGCCCCGCGAACGTCACCGCGAGCGCCTCGGGCCGCAGCCTGCTGCCCCCGCACACCGGACACGGCGCACTGGTCAGAAAGCGCTCGGCCTTCGTGCGCAGCGTATGGCTCCTGGATTCGGCAAAGGTGTGCAGGACATAGCGCCGTGCGCTCATGTACGTGCCCTGGTACGGGCGCTGGATACGGCCCGCCTCACGCACCGGATGGACCGTCACCACCGGCTGCTCGTCCGTGAACAGGATCCAGTCGCGGTCCTTCTGCGCGAGTTCCCGCCACGGCCGGTCCACGTCGTACCCGAGCGTGTCCAGCACATCCCGCAGGTTCTTGCCCTGCCAGGCGCCCGGCCACGCGGCGATCGCGCCCTCCCGGATGGACAGCGAGGGATCAGGGACCAGCAGCTCCTCGCTGGTGCGGTGGATCCGCCCGAGGCCGTGGCACTCGGGACAGGCGCCGGCGGCCGTGTTCGGCGAGAACGCATCGGAGTCCAGCCGCTCGGCACCCTCCGGATAGTCACCGGCCCGCGAGAACAGCATCCGCAGCGAGTTCGACAGCGTCGTCACCGTACCGACGGACGACCGTGAGGTGGGCGATGAACGGCGCTGTTCCAGGGACACGGCCGGCGGCAGCCCGGTGATCTCGCCGACCTTCGGCGCCCCCACCTGGTGGATCAGCCGGCGCGCGTACGGCGCGACCGACTCGAAGTAGCGGCGCTGGGCCTCGGCGTAGATCGTGCCGAAGGCGAGCGAGGACTTGCCCGATCCGGACACTCCGGTGAAGACGGTCAGCGCGTCGCGCGGGATGTCGACGTCGACGTTCTTGAGATTGTGCTCGCGGGCGCCGCGGACGCGGACGTACGGATCGTGGGGGCCTTGCATACCGTGGATTCTAGGCAGCGGCCGGGACATCCCTGCTGGTCAGTCCCGCGAGTACGGCGAGGCGCCGGAACGAGTCGACCAGCCCGGCGCGGTCGTACGTGCTCGTCGTCACCAGCACCTCGTCCGCGCCGCTGTCCTTGATCACCGCTTCCAGGGCATCCGCAACCTGATCCTCCGTGCCGTGGATCTGGCCGCGCAGCCCGGACTCGTAGAACTCCCGCTCCTTCGCGGTCATCGTCCGCGCCTCGATCCGCCCGGCCGGTGCCAGCGGCGGGAACGTGCCGTGCGTACGGGCGTACGCCATCGCCCACGCCTCCGGGACCAGCAGCCGCCGGGCCTCTTCCTCGCTGCCCGCGACCGCGACCGTGCCCGCCACGACGACGTACGGCTCCGCGGCCCACGGCGACGGCCGGAACGCGACCCGATAGCGCTCGACAGCCCGCAGCAGCCGCTCCCGGCCCTTGAGGTCGCCGATCACCAGCGGCAGCCCGGCCGCGGCGGCGACCCCTGCGCCCTCGCCGGTCGCCAGCACGAACGGCGGCACCCGCAGCCCCTCGGCGGGGCGGGCGTGCACCTGCGGATGCGTCCCCTCGCTGTGCTCATCCGGGGGGCGACCCCCAGACCCCCGGCTGTGCTCATCCGGGGAGCGACCCCCAGACCCCCCGAAGTAGCCCAGCAGCTCGCGCAGCTGTCCCGCGAAGTCCTTCGCGTCGTCCTTGTCGCGCCCCAGCGCCCTGCGGACCCCGTCGGTGAAGCCGACCGAGCGGCCGAGCCCCATGTCGATCCGTCCCGGGAAGAGGGACTCCAGCACCCCGAACTGCTCTGCCACGACCAGCGGTTGGTGATTGGGCAGCATCACCCCGCCGGTGCCCACCCGGATGGTTGAGGTCGTGGCGGCCACCGCGGCCGCCAGCACCGTCGGTGCCGAGCTGGCCACTCCCGGCACCCCGTGATGCTCGGATACCCAGAAGCGGTGGAAGCCCAGCGCCTCCGCCTGCTGTGCCAGCCGGACGGTGTCGCGCAGCGCCTGCGGGCCGTCCTGCCCCTCACGGGTACGGGAGCGGTCGAGCACGGAGAACCGGGTCGAAGCGATCACTGAGCTCATACGGGGTTCAACAGACCGGGGCGGCGAGGATTCCCGCCGCGTCCGCCTAACCTTGGGGCCGTGCATCCGAGCAGCAGGCCGCTGGCCATATTCGACCTTGACGGGACCGTCGCCGAGACCGGCCACCGCCAGCACTACCTGGAGCGGAAGCCGCGCGACTGGGACGGCTTCTTCGCCGCCGCTCCCGACGACACACCGCTCGCCGATGGCGTACGGATGGCGGCCGAGGCGGCCGAGGAGTGCGAGGTGATGTACCTCACCGGCCGACCCGAGCGCTGTCGTGTGGCGACCGTGAAGTGGCTGGAGCAGCACGGGCTGCCCAGCGGGCGCATCTGGATGCGCCGCAACGACGACCGCCGCCCCGCCCGGACCACCAAACTGGAGATCCTGCGGCGCCTCGTCCGCTCCCGCGAGATCCGCATGCTCGTCGATGACGACGAACTCGTCTGCGATGCGGCCGAACGGGCGGGCTTCCGCGTCGTACGCGCCCGCTGGGCCAGTACGTCCCAGGCGATGAAGGACGCTCAGGGGCGCGAAGGCCGCACCTGACCGGGGGAGGGGCACCGGGAAGGCCCGGATCGGCGCCTGCACGGCCCTGACGGCGCCTGCACGGCCCGGAACGGCTCATGGGCGGCCCGGAACGGCGTCCGTGCCGCCCGTACGGCCGAACGGGTGAGGCCGGAAGCCCCTGCCCTACACGTCCTCCAGCCGGAAACCGACCTTCAGGCCGACCTGGTAGTGCTCGACCTCGCCGTCCAGGATGTTGCCGCGGATCTGCGTCACCTCGAACCAGTCGAGGCCCCTGAGGGTCTGTTTGGCGCGGGCGATGCCGTTGCGCAGGGCCTGGTCGATCCCCTCGTGCGAGGTGCCGACGATCTCGGTGACCCGATAGGTGTGGTGGGACATGGGGCCGAACTCCTCGTCGCTGTGCCGGTGGTTCCACTCCACGGTGCCCCACCCCAGGGCGGTGCGCGAGGCGTCGGGGGGTTGACCACCCGATTGGTACATACCAAAATCCAGCCAACAGCCCGCGCGAACACCGTTCGATCCCCCCACGTCGGGTCCACCATCCGTGCCTCCACGCAAAAGGTGACCTACGTGAAGAGACGTTTCCTGGCCTGCGCCACAGCCATCGTGTCCGCCGCAGCACTCGGCGGCTGTGCACTGCTGCCGGGTGCCGGCCCGGGCGGCCGTACCGTCACGGTCTGGCTGATGCAGGACAGCGTCTCCGACGACTTCCTGGAGCGCTTCATCACGGAGTACGAGGACGAGCACCCCGACGTCGACCTGGAGGTCACCTTCCAGGAGTGGACCGGCATCGGCGCGAAGGTGACCGCCGCGCTGAAGAGCGACGAGGCACCGGACGTCATCGAGGTGGGGAACACCCAGGTCGCCCAGTACGCCGAGAGCAACGCGCTGCTCGATCTCACCCTGGAGTCCATCCGTGACCTGGGGAGCGAGGACTGGCTCCCGGGCCTCGCCGACCCGGGGAGCATCAGCGGGACGCAGTACGGCATCCCCTGGTACGCGGCCAACCGCGTCGTCATCTACAACAAGGACCTTTTCGCACAGGCGGGCATCGAGGAGCCGGCGAAGACGCGCGAGCAGTGGCTCAAGGACACCGAGAAGCTCAACAGCGGCGGGAACCAGGGCATTTACCTCTCCGGCCAGGACTGGTACACCCTTGCGGGGTTCGTCTGGGAAGAGGGTGGGGAGATCGCCGTCGACGAGGGCGGTGCCTGGTCGGGAGCCCTCCACAAACCCGAGGCGATCAAGGGCATGGAGTTCTACAAGAAGCTCCAGGCCCTCGGGGAAGGGCCCGAGAACGCGGACGAGCAGACGCCGCCGCAGGCCGGGGTCTTCGCCAAGGGCGACGTCGCCCAGATCATCGCGCCGCCGTCCACCGCGAAGGCCATCGAGGAGGCGAACCCCGACCTGAAGGGCAAGCTCGGGTACTTCCCGATCCCGGGCAAGACCGCGGCGAGACCCGGCGCCGTCTTCATCGGCGGCTCGGATCTGATCATCCCGGAGAAGTCACGTGAGCGCGGCGCCGCCATCGAGGTCGTCAAGGCCCTCGCCGGTGAACGCTGGCAGAAGGAGCTCGCGCAGACCATGAGCTACGTGCCGAACAAGACGAGCCTTGCGTCGGTCATCGAGGGCGACGAGGCCACCGCGGCGATGGCCGCCGGCGCGGCCCGGGGGCGGGCCACCCCCAATTCCCCGCAGTGGGCGGCCGTCGAGGCCGACAACCCTATCAAGCCGTACATGACCGCTGTCCTCCAGGGCAAGGACCCCGTGCGGGCGGCGAAGACCGCCTCGGACCGCATCACGGCGGCGCTCGCCGACTGAGCCGGACGAGGCCGTATCTGCTCTTCGGAATCTCCGATTTCCCCTGTTTCTCCGCGAACTTCTGCGTGAGCTTGCCGTGAACTTTGCCGCGGCCTTCTCCGTGACGCCGGTCCGCCGCCCTGTGCGGACAGGTGTCGTGCCGCCTCTCACGGACCGGGTCATCTGCCGGGCGGGCCGGGGTCGCCCGGCATTCAGATGGCGCACATCCGCGCTCCGCACCCCCGTCATGTCGAATCCAGCCGGTCACGGAATTAGTTAGGGGCCGGACCGCCGCAGGAGCGGTCCAGTGCTTCCGTCCGGCAGAGGAGAGCCGCCATGCCCGCATCGCCCGCCGTCGCCCCCGCACCACTTGTGTCCGCCGAGCCACGGTACGTGGTCTCCATCGCCCGCGACCAGGACGAGGTCCGCGCCGCGCAGCGGCTGAGGCACCAGGTGTTCGCCGGAGAGATGGGCGCCCGGCTCGAGGGACCCGAGCCCGGCCTCGACATCGACGCCTTCGACGCGTACTGCGACCACATTCTCGTACGGCACGAGCAGACCGGCGAGGTCGTCGGCACGTACCGGGTGCTGCCCCCCGACCGGGCCAAGGTCGCCGGGCGGCTCTACTCCGAGACCGAGTTCGACCTCGCCTGGCTCGAGCCCATTCGCGACGACCTCGTCGAGGTCGGCCGCTCCTGCGTCCACCCCGCGCACCGCAACGGCGCCGTGATCGCCCTGATCTGGGCCGGCCTCGCCCGCTACATGACCCGTACCGGCCACACCTGGCTGGCCGGCTGCTGCTCCATCCCGCTCGCCGACGGGGGCACCCTCGCGGCCGCCACGTGGGACACGGTCAAGGCCAAGCACCTCGCCCCGGAGGAGTACTGGGTCACCCCGCACAAGCTCTGGAGCGCCGAGGGCATCGCCCGCCCCGAGGGCCGCACCGAGCTCCCCCCGCTGCTGCGGGGCTACCTCCGGCTGGGCGCCTGGGTGTGCGGCGCGCCCGCCCACGACCCCGACTTCGGCGTCGCCGACCTGTACGTGCTGCTGTCGCTGCGCCGGACCAACCCCCGCTACCTCCGCCACTTCCTCTCCCTGGCCCCGGTGAAATGAGCGTCTGGCTCCCTGTCGCGCCCTGCACCCCGGCCGACTGTGCCGCCCCTCAGTGGCCCACGGTCGGCCGTCTCACGGCGATCACCCGCCTGGTCGCGGGCACCCTGGCGGTGCTCGCAGGAGTCCTGCTCTCCCCGTCGGCGATCCTCCTCGGTCCGGCGGGGCGGGCCCGCCTGGTCGGCCTGTGGTGCCGCACGGTGATGCGCGCCTTCGGCGTGCGGATCCGGATCGTGGGCCCCGAGCCGGGTGCCGGTCATGTGCCGGCTCCCCGGCTCGCACCGGAGGCCGGGCTCGTGCAGGGCGCCGCGGCCGCCCCATCGGCCGGGACGCTCGTCGTCCCGAACCACATCTCCTGGCTGGACATCCCGCTGGTCGCCGCCGTCCTGCCCGGGCGGATGCTCGCCAAGAAGGAGGTGCGGCAGTGGCCCGTGCTCGGGCCGCTCGCCGGATTCGGGGGGACGCTCTTCGTGGACCGGGACCGGTTGCGGGCGCTGCCCGGGGTCGTCGGGACCATGGCGGGCACGCTCAGGGGAGGGTCGCGGGTGATCGTGTTCCCCGAGGGTTCGACGTGGTGCGGCCGGGAGAAGGGACGCTTCCGCAACGCCGCGTTCCAGGCGGCGATCGACGCGGGCGCGGCCGTACAGCCCGTACGGATCACCTACAGGCCCGTCGGCGCCGCCGCGTTCGTGGGCGAGGATCCGCTCGCCGCGTCGCTGTGGCGGGTCGCGACGGCCGGCGGGCTCACCGCGGAGATCAGGATCCTTCCCCCGATCCCCGCGGGCCGCCACGCCGACCGCCGCTCACTCGCACAGGCCGCACACACCGCGGTGGCCGACGACGCGGACGCGCCGACCGGCCGCACCGCTCACGCCGGTCGCACCGTTCACGTCGGTCGCACAGTTCAAGCCGGTCGCACCGTTCATGCAGGTCGCACCGTTCACGCCGGTCACGTCATGCACACGGCTCAGACCGCCGTCGACAGCGACAGCGCGAACCTCCCCGCCTCATCGGTCCACCACTCCGACATCTTCAGCCCCGCCTCGGCCAGTTCGGCCCGCACCCCTTCCTGACGGAACTTCGCCGAGACCTCCGTACGGATCTCCTCGCCCGCCTCGAACGGCACCACCAGATCCAGCTCCCGGATCTTCACGGTCACCGCGTCCCGCGCCCGCAGGCGCATCTCGATCCACTCCTCCTCCGCGTTCCACAGCGCCACATGGGCGAAGTCGTCCAGCGGGAAGTCGGCGCCCAGTTCCCTGTTGATGACAGCCAGCACATTCCGGTTGAACTCGGCGGTGACACCGGCCGCGTCGTCGTACGCCGCGACCAGCACCGCCTCCTCCTTCACCAGATCCGTGCCGAGCAGCAGCGCGTCACCGGGCGACAGCATCGCGCGTACGGAGCGCAGGAACGCGTTCCGCTCGCCCGGCAGCAGATTGCCGATCGTGCCGCCGAGGAAGGCGACCAGCCGGGGACCGGGGGTCTCCGGCAGGGTCAGGCTGCGCGTGAAGTCGGCGACCATGGCGTGGACATGGAGGTCCGGCCGCTCGGCGAGCAGCGCCTCGGCCGCCCCTGCGAGCGCGCTCCCGCTGACGTCCACCGGGACGTAGCTGTGCAGCTCCGTGAGTGCGTCGAGCAGATGGCGGGTCTTCTCGGAGGAGCCGGAGCCCAGCTCCACCAGGGTGCGGGCGCCGGACTCGGCGGCGATCCCGGCCGAGCGGGTGACGAGGATCTCGCGCTCCGCGCGGGTCGGGTAGTACTCGGGCAGCCGGGTGATCTCCTCGAAGAGCTCACTGCCACGGGCGTCGTAGAACCACTTGGGCGGCAGCTCCTTGGGCGTACGGGTCAGCCCGTGCAGCACGTCGGCGCGCAGCGCGGCGGCCATGGCGTCGTCGGGCAGGGTGCGGGTCAGCTGGAACGGGCTCACGCGGTCGGCTCCTTGAGCGGGGTCAGCAGTACATCGGTGCGGGTCGCCACGAGCAGCGTGCGGTCGGACACCTCGCGCCAGTGGGGGTCGTCGTCGTACGGCTCCGATGCCACGACCGTGCGGCGGCCGGGCTCGGCGAGATACCAGAGCGAGTCGCCCCAGGCCGTCGCCGTGACCGTCGTACCGTCCGTGAGCAGCAGATTGAGCCGTGATCCCGGGGCCGCAGCGGCGACCTCGAGCACGGTGTCGGCGAGGGCCTGGCCCAGTTCGTCGCCGCTGCGCAGCCGGTGCAGCACGAGCGCCCACACCAGTGCGGAGTCCGAGCGTGCCTCCAGCGACAGCAGTTCGGCGGCCGGCAGGGCGGCGGCCGGCACGGTTACCGAGTCCGGCCAGCCCCTGACGGCGCCGTTGTGGCTGAACAGCCAGGGCCCGGCGGCAAAGGGCGCCGCTGCGGCTTCCCCGTCCGCGCCCGGTTCGGTCGCGTCCCGGACGGCCGCGAGCAGCGCCTCGCTGCGGACCACCCGGGCCAGGTCGGCGAAGGACCGGTCGCCCCAGATCGGCCCGGACCGGCGGTAGCGGGCCGGGACCGGATCGCCCTCGGCGTACCATCCGATCCCGAAACCGTCGGCGTTGACCGTCCCGTACCGCTGACCGCGCGGCGCCCAGGACTGCCGCAGCAGCGCGTGCGGGGGCCGTACGAGCAGCTCGCCCAGCGCCGTCGGCGGGCCCAGGAACGCGATGTGGCGGCACATGTCAGGCGTCCCTGGCGGTGCGGAACCCGGAGAAGATCTGCCGGCGCACGGGCAGGTCCCAGTTGCGGAACGTGCCGCGGCACGCCACCGGGTCCACGGCGAACGAACCGCCGCGCAGCACCTTGTGGTCGGGGCCGAAGAAGACCTCCGAGTACTCGCGGTACGGGAACGCCGCGAAGCCCGGGTAGGGCAGGAAGTCGCTCGCGGTCCACTCCCAGACGTCGCCGATGAGCTGGTGGACGCCGAGCGGCGACGCCCCCTCCGGGTAGGCACCGGCGGGTGCGGGCCGCAGATGACGCTGGCCCAGATTGGCGCGGCCGGGGGTCGGGTCCTCGTCGCCCCACGGGTAGCGCCGCGAGCGCCCGGACGCGGGATCGTGGCGGGCCGCCTTCTCCCACTCGGCCTCCGTCGGCAGCCGCCGTCCGGCCCAGCGGGCGTACGCATCGGCCTCGTACCAGCTGACGTGCAGGACGGGCTCGTCCTCGGGCACCGGCTCGGTCACCCCGAACCGGCGGCGCAGCCACTGCCCGCCCTCGCGCCGCCAGAACAGCGGCGCGCCGATGTCGTGCTTGCGGATCTGGGCCCAGCCGTCGGGCGCCCACCACCGCTCGTCGGAGTAGCCACCGTCGGCGATGAAGGCCTGGAAGGCGCCGTTGGTGACGGGTGTGGTGTCGAGGAAGTACGCCCCGAGCTGGCGGTGGTGCGCGGGCCGCTCGTTGTCGAGTGCCCAGGGCTCGGCGGAGGTGCCCATGGTGAACGGGCCCGCCGGGACCAGCACTTCGGCCGGCAGCCCGTGCGTGCTGCCGCGAGGCGGCTCGGGCGCATCGAGCGCGGCCGGTCCACGCCGGAGCTGATGGGTGATCAGCATGGTCTCGTCGTGCTGCTGTTCGTGCTGCGCGATCATGCCGAAGGCGAAGGCGGAGTCGACGAGGGGGCGGCCCTGCAGCGGGTGGCCGTCGAGGATGTCGAGCACCCGGTCGCGTACGTCGGAGGCGTAGGCCCGGGACTCGGCGGGGGAGAGGAGCGGCAGCGAGGGCCGCTCGGCGCGGGGGTGCTCGAAGGCGTCGTACACCGAGTCGATCTCGGGGCGTATCGCCTCCCGCCCGGCGACGGCCCTCAGGAGCCACTGCTCCTCCTGGTTGCCGATGTGTGCCAGGTCCCACACGAGCGGCGACATCAACGGCGAGTGTTGCGCGGTCAGTTCGTGGTCGTCGACGCAGCTGGTGAGCAGCGCGGTGCGGGCGCGGGCGGTGGTCAGCGCCTCGAGGGCGCGCTGCCTGAGCGCGTCGTCGGTCGCCACCGGGGACTCGTTCATGAGCTGATCTCCTTGCTACGGAGCGAGAAGTCGTCGGCCGGACACCGGCCCCGCAGGACGTAGCGGTCGTGGTACGCGGCCACCGCGTCCGTGACGGACGTGGACGCCCCCAGTCGGGGGAGTGCCTCCAGCGCGACGGCGAAGCACGTGACGGCGGCGCAGTGCAGTTCGGGGTCGGTGAGCCCGTCACGGGCGGCACCGAGCCAGAGGGGATTGCGCGGCGCGGGCAGCTCCCCGGCGACCTCGGCGAGCGGCTTGACCGTGCGGTAGGCGGTCTCGGCCGCCTCCGGGTCGTCGAACAGCGCCATGGTGACGGCGAGCGGCACGATCCACCCGTTCTCGCCGGACTGCGCGTCGATCATGCGCAGTTCGAGATGACCGCGCGGGCGCACGGGCGGGAACAGTGTGGTGACGTGGTACTCGAGATCCGCGCGGACGGGCGGCCGCGGCACCCCCGACCGTATCCACTCGCGGAAGGTGAGCCGCTCCGGCACCGGCCAGGGACCTTCCGGGGCGCGGATGCACATCACCGGCGTGTCCAGCACATGGGCGGCCCAGGCGTCGCGCGGCGGCATGTCCGGTCCGGGGGCGAGGGACCGCACCGGGTCCAGCTCCGCCCACAGGGACTGCCGGGTGGAGCGCCAGCCGGTGGGCCGGCCGGCCCCGGCCGGGGAATTCGCGAAGGCCGCCACCAGCACGGCACCCAGCAGATGCGCCAACTTCCAGCGTCGGCCGAGCCCCAGCGGTCCCGGCTCCTCGAAGCCCGCGTCCAGGCACACCTGGACGGAGGCGGACGAGCACATCATCGAGCGACCCGCCGGCCCCGTGCGGTCGAGGCAGGTCTCCATGGCGTCGTACCGCGGCTCACGCAGGAGCCGGCGCGGGGGATGCCAGGGATCGTGGCCGAAACCGTTCAGAGTGAGGCCGGATGCGCGCAGTGCGGTCCGGACGGCCGCGAGATCCGCTGCGGTGGAGTCGATGCACTCCATGAGCGACGCGGCGGGCGGCGAGCTGAGCTCCAGCTGCCCGCCGGGCTCGAACGTGAGTGCCGAGGCGAGGGGCAGGTCCCGCAGCCCGGCGAAGGCCCGGTCCAGACGGGTCGGCGCGACGGGCAAGTGGGGGTGGTGCAGTTCGTGTACGAGCCATTCGAGTTCCACCCCGACGGTGCGGGGCGGGCCCGTCTTGAAGCAGATACATCGCAGTAGGTCTTCGGCGTCGTCCTCGGTGAGCGGCGGGCCGCCGTCCCCGAAGCCGTGTGCTGCCATGATCGACTCCTCCTGTCGCAGGCGCTCCGTCCACCTAAAGCCACCGTCGAGGGTTCGCACAAGAGTGCCCCTGCGGGGCGTAAGGGGGCCGTAATGCGCTTGCTGCCTCCCTGCTTGATCGCTGAGGATTCCGGGCATGAGTGCACGTTTGCGGGGGATCGCGAAGCAGACCCAGGAGATCGTCGAAGCAGGTCGCTACCGGGCGCCAGGCGGCCACACGGTGACGATCGGCGGGGCACTGTCCGCCGCGGTCGAGGGGACACGGATGTACGGACCCGGTCCCGTGCCGGTGGTCCCCGACACGGACCGTTTCAGCCTAAGTGAGGTCAGGGGGGAGAGCAGCCTGGACGCTGCCCGCCGCCTGGTGGCCCGGGATCCGGGGCCCGTCGCGGTTCTGAACTTCGCCTCGGCCCGCAATCCGGGCGGTGGCTACCTCAACGGCGCACAGGCGCAGGAGGAGGCGCTCTGCCGGGCCTCGGCGCTCTACACCACGCTTTTGCGCGCCCCCGAGTTCTACGAGCACCACCGGGCCGACCGCAGCCCCTTCTACTCCGACCGGGTGATCCACTCTCCTGGCGTCCCGGTCTTCCGCGACGACAGCGGCCGTCTCCTCGACACGCCGTACACGGTGGGCTTCCTTACGTCGCCCGCGCCGAACGCGGGGGTGATCCTGAGCCGTACGCCGGAGGAGGCCGCCCGCATACCGGCGGCCCTGGCGTCGCGCGCCGAACGGGTCCTGGAGACCGCCGCCGCGGCCGGTTACCGGCGGTTGGTGCTGGGGGCCTGGGGCTGCGGGGTCTTTCGCAACGACCCGGCGCATGTGGCGGGCGCGTTCCGGGCGCTGCTCAGGGACGGTGGGCGATTCTCCGGGCACTTCGACGAGATCGTCTTCGCGGTCCTGGACCGCACGCGGGGGCAGGGCACGCTGGGGGCGTTCCGGGAGACGTTCCGGGAGTAGCCCGTGGGTCTTTCCCAAAGAAATTCTGCAAAAATACTTTTGGAAAGCCCATGACTCGCTCTACGCTCCCGCCATGGTCAGCCAAGAGCGCAAACGCGTCCTCGACCCCGAGCACGACGCGGCGGCCCTGAAGGCCCTCACCCATCCGCTGCGGATCCGGCTGCTCGGGCTCCTGCGGCAGGACGGTCCCGCCACCGCGAGCGAACTCGCCGTGCGCACCGGCGAGTCCTCGGCATCCACCAGCTACCACCTGCGGGTGCTGGCCAAATACGCGTTCGTCGCCGAGGCCGAGCACCGGGACGGGCGCGAGCGGCGCTGGCGTGCGGTGCACGAGATCACCTCCTGGAGCAACGAGGCCATGGGCGCGTCGGACGAGAGCCGGGCCTTCGTCTCCGCAAGCCGCCGGGCCCAGCTCGCCCACCTGGAACAGGCGCTCGCCCAGCACGAGCAGGATGCATCGGCGGGGCGGCTCGGCCCCGAGTGGGCGGAGCCATCGGGCATCAACGACCTGGTGCTGCGGCTGACCCCGGAGTCCCTGGCCGAGCTGTGGGAGGTGTTCGAACGGACGGTGGACGAGCTGGCGGCGCGTGACGAGGACGACCCGCGCGCGCGGCAGGCCGTCCTCCTGTGGGTGGGACTGCCGCTCGCCGGGCGCGAAGCCGAAGCCGAAGCAGAAGCCGAGGCCGGCGCCGAAGCCGAGGCCAAAGAGGACGCCGACGCCGACATCGAGGCCGACGAGGACGCGCGGTGACCCCGCCGCTGGACCCGCGCGCCGCACGCCGCCGGTTCTCCGCCGTCACCTTTCTCTTCTGGCTGCCGGTGGGCCTGTACATACCGTCACAGGTCCTCCTCCTCGGCGAGCGGGGCATGAGCCTCGCGACGATCGCCTCGCTGTTCGCCGTGCACTCCTTCACCGTCGCCGCACTGGAACTTCCCACCGGCGGCCTCTCCGACGTCATCGGCCGCCGCCCCGTGCTTGCCGCCGCGGGAGTGCTCAACCTGAGCGCCCTCGTCCTCCTCGCGCTGGGGAACGACGTCTGGATGCTCGCGCTCGCCATGCTGCTCATGGGCTCGGGCCGCGCCCTGTCGAGCGGACCCGCCGAAGCCTGGTACGTCGACACCGTGCAGGCCCACTCCGGCCCCGACGCCGAGCTCCGCACCGGGCTGGCCCGCGCAGGCACCGCCTCCGCCGCCGCACTGGCACTCGGCACCCTGACGGGCGGCGCACTGCCCTGGCTGCTCGGGCTCGGCCCGGACCTCGGGGCGCGGCTGGCCGACGCCACCTCCGGGCTGGTACTCCCGCTCTCCGTACCGGCGTTGCTGGGCTCAGCCGTCGGACTCGTCTTCGTGACGTACGTGCTCACGCGGCTGCCCGAACCGCCCAGGCCCCCCACTGCGCTGCGCGATGTCCTGCGCGGGGTCCCGGTCACCGTGCTCGGCGGGCTGCGCCTGGGTGCGGGAGACCCGCTCGTACGCCGGGTGCTCCTCACGGCGGGCGCGGCCGGCGCGGCTCTCGGCACCGTGGAACTCCTCACCCCCGGACGTGCCGCCGCGCTGACCGGCGCACCGGCGTCCGGCGCCGTGCTCTTCGCCGTGCTCGCCTGCGCGGGCTTCGTATGCACGGCCCTCGGCAGCCACGCCGCACCGCTCGTGTCCCGCTGGGCGCGCAGCGGAGAGCGCGCGGTCCTGGCCGCTCTCGGTGTGGGCGCAACCGGCCTGCTGCTGCTCGGCCTCACCGTCCTATGGTCCGGGCCGGTCGCCCTGGTCCTCGCGGCCACCGGCTACGGGCTGATCTACCTCGGGCTCGGCGCCGCGGGCCCCAACGAGAACGACCTCCTGCACCGCCGCGTCGACAGCGCGGGCCGCGCCACGGCCCTGTCGGTGCAGTCCCTCGCCCTCCAGCTCATCGGCGCCCTGGTCGGCCTGGTCGTCGGACGATTGCCGGCAGGCCCGCTGCCCTGGCTGCTCGGCGGGACCGTCCTGCTCGCCGGCGCACTGCTGTGGATCCGCCGCCCACGCCCTGCGGCGCCGGAGCCCGGATCGCCGACCGTCACGGCGCCCACGGCGTCGGCACGCTGACCGCCGCGTACGGTCGGGGCCGGTGCGCACCCCATCCGCGCACCGGGCCCCCTGCGGCTCCCAGGAGATCCGGACCGTCAGATCCAGCCGTCCAGCGACGACATGAAGCCGTCGAAGTCGTCCCGGTGGATCGTGTGGCCGGCCCCCTTGACCGTACGGACATCGAAGCCACGCGTCGCGAGCACCTCGGCCCGCTCCGCCGAGACCAGGAAGCTGGGATCGGCGAGCTGCACCAACGACGGCACGACCGGCTTCGCGGGCAGCAGATCCACGCCGACGGACCCCGCGAGGCCCTGCACCGACGACTCGTCCCACGCGGCGAGCGTCTCCAGCTCGATGTCCACGTCGACGCTTTCCCAGCGCGGGTTGAGCGTCACGATCCGCTCCCGCGTGGCCGTCGTCTTGAACGCGGCGAACTGCCCCGGATCGAAGCCCTCTTCGGGCGTCGCGAGATACCAGGCCGGGTCGGAGTACACGGCACGCCGCGGCGCGAGCCGCTCCACGGCGAGCGAGAGGGTGAGCCCGCCGAGCGAGTGCCCGATGGCCAGTTCGGCGCCCGCCGGCAGGGTCTCGGCCACGTCGTCGGCGTGGTCCTGAGGCGTGTACGAGTCGGTGCGACCGCTCGCGCCATGGCCCCGCAGATCGACGGCGATCACCCGGTAGCCCTGGTCGGCGAGGGCCGGACCGACCCTGCGCCAGGTGCGGTGGTCGGCCATGATGCCGTGGATCAGGAGCGCGACGCGGTCGCCCGCGCCCCAGGTGTGCGTGTGGAGCTGCACGGTGGTGTGCCTTTCGCGAAGGGGGCCTGGGGGCCAGAGGACTTGGGGGTCAACGCACGGATCAGGCGCACGGCGAGCGTGCCGAGTACTGACAGCACCACGGCCGCCAGGAAGAGGGCCGCACAGCCACCACTGACCGACCCGGGGTCTTCTTGGCTTCGGTGATCAGTAGCTTCGACAGCTCCCCGACCTTCGGACACGGCTCTCCGGCTCCGTGGACTTCTCTGCGGGCGCGCAGCGCGTCGTTGAACACGACGCGGGCGCACCCGAATGCCTTGGCCGGCGCGGCACCCTGAGGGCCGTTCGGGTACAGAGGAAGCTGTACCTCAGCTGCATGTTGATCACCATATCAGGGAATTACACGTGTCAATGACGCGTGTAACCCTGTGTAGCATTCAATTCAGGCCATCCGCCAGACCCCGAACGGGATCGCTGCCGGATCGGTCTGGAAAGATGCCGAGGGCGATGAGCCAGACACCCAGACAGTCAGCAGAACGTTCCGTTCCGACCAGTGCGGATGTCGCGCGGCTGGCCGGAGTCTCCCGGGCCACCGTCTCCTACGTGCTCAACAACACCTCGGCCGTACGGATCAGCGAGCCCACCCGCCGCCGGGTGCGCGAGGCCGCCGAGGAACTGGGCTACGTACCGCACGCCGCCGCCCGCAGTCTGCGCGCCGGACACACCCGCATCGTGCTGCTGCCCACCGCGCACGTCCCGATCGGGCCGCTCTACAGCCGCTTCATCAACGAACTTCAGTGGGCGCTGCGGCGCCTGGACTACACGGTCGTCCAGTACGGGAGCCTCGGCCTGGACGGCGACGCCGCGGCCCGCGCCTGGGCCGAGCTGCGCCCCGTCGCCGTTGTGTCGCTCGGCGAGATCGCACTCACCCCGCAGGGCGTCGAGGTGCTCAAGCGCTCCGGGGCGAAGGCGGTGATAACGCTCGGACCGCAGCACGTGGAGGGCGCACACTCCCTGGTCATGGACCAGCGCGAGATCGGCGCCCGCGCGGCGGAGCATCTCCTGGAGTGCGGCTACCGGCGGATCGGCGTGATCATGCCCGAGGAGCAGGGGCTCGACCTCTTCTCCGAGCCCCGGCTGGCGGGCGTCCGAAAGGCCGCGGAACCCACCGGCGCGATCGTGCGGCCCCTCCCGCTCTCGTACGACGAGGACGCCGCCGGCGCACTCGCGGCACGCTGGCGCGACCTCGGCCTGGACGCCGTCTACGCGTACAACGACGAGTACGCCATGCTCCTGATGCGGGCCCTGCAGGACGCGGGGATCGCTGTCCCGGACGAGGCCGCGGTGATCGGCGCGGACGATCTGCTGCTGGGGCGGCTGCTGCGGCCCCGGCTGAGCACGGTGCGGATCGACATGGTCACCGGGCAGTATCTGGCCGAGCTCGTCGACCGTGTGGTCCGCGACCCGGGCGGAGTGCCCGAGCGGCACGATCTGATGGGCGCCCAGGCCGTCCGGCGCGAGTCCACCTGACGTGCGGGGCGGGCGGCGCGTGATTAGCGTCGTGGCATGAGCACACTTCCGCGGCGCTTCGTGGTCCTGCTGGTGCCCGAGCATGTCGTCGACCGCTCCGGCGCGGCGGTCGAGGACAGCGCGGTGCGCTCGGCGGTCGTGGAGTCGACCGGTGCGCAAGGCGCGTCGGGCTATCCCCGCTACGCCGGCCACGGCATCGTGGCCGACATCGACCCGGAGACCCGCACGGTGGAGGCGCTGCTGGTGGACGGATCGGAACTGGACTACGGGCTCACCGCGCTGGTCATGGAATACACCTCGACCTGACGGACCCGTCCGCTCTCCGCCGCCCTGGCGTTCCACTCCAACTCGTCGCCTGGGGCGAGGAGTTGACGCACTGTTGACTCATGGCCGGAACGTTTGAGGAGCTCTCTCCTGGTTACGATGTTGCGCGTTCAACTGGGCGAAACCGAGCGAAACCGACCGACTGGAGAGCCTTCATGCCCCTGCTCGATCCCAAGACGTGGCAGCCCGTCAGACTCTCGGGAGGCGAGTCGGACGTCGTCGAGCCCGCCACCGGGGAGACGCTCGGCGCCGTGGACCTCGCCACGCCCGAGGACGTGTCCATCGCCGCGCAGGCCGCCGCGTCGGCCCGGTCCGCATGGGCGCGCACCCCGCACTTCCTGCGGGCCGCCGTGCTTCGCAGGGCCGGGGACCTCTTCGGGGAGCACGCTGCCGAGCTGCGCGAATGGCTCGTCCGCGAGTCCGGTTCGATCCCGGGCAAGGCGGACTTCGAGCTGCACGTCGCCGCCCAGGAGTGCTACGAGGCCGCCGCACTCGCCTCCCGCCCCACCGGCCAGGTGCTGCCCAGCGAGCAGCCCCGGCTGTCGTACACCCGCCGCGTCCCGGCCGGCGTCGTCGGCGTCATCGCGCCGTTCAACGCCCCGCTGATCCTCGCCATACGCTCGGTCGCCCCGGCCCTCGCGCTCGGCAACGCCGTTCTGCTCAAGCCCGATCCGCGCACCGCGGTCTGCGGCGGTCTGTCCCTCGCCGCCGTCTTCGCGGAGGCCGGGCTCCCCGAGCATCTCCTGCACGTCCTGCCGGGCGGAGCCGACACGGGCCGGGCACTCGTCGCGGAACCGGGCGTCCCCGTCATCTCGTTCACCGGCTCGACCGCCGCCGGCCGTACCGTGGGCGAGGCCGCGGGCCGCCATCTCAAGCGCGTCCACCTCGAACTCGGCGGAAACTCGGCCCTCGTGGTCCTGGAGGACGCCGACATCGAGGCCGCCGTCGCCCAGGCGTCCTGGGGCTCCTTCTTCCACCAGGGGCAGATCTGCATGACCACCGGCCGCCATCTCGTGCACGCCTCGCTCTACGGCGAGTACGTCGAGCGGCTCGCGGCGAAGGCGGACTCGCTGGCCGTCGGCGACCCGCACCGCGAGCAGGTCCACCTCGGCCCGGTCATCGACCGAGGCCAGCTGTCCCGGATCCACGGCCTCGTCGAGTCCAGCAGGGCCCGTGGCGCCGTGCTCGTCGCGGGCGGTACGCACCGCGACCTGTTCTACCGCCCCACCGTCCTCGCGGGCGTCGACGACCACACCCCCGCCTACGCGGAGGAGGTCTTCGGGCCGGTGGCCCCGGTCCGCTCGTTCACCACCCTCGACGAGGCGGCGGCGCTCGCTGCCGCGGGCCCGTACGGACTCTCGCTGGGCATCGTCACCCGGGACACCGCGCTGGGCCTCGAACTCGCCGACCGCATCCCCACCGGCATCGCCCACATCAACGACCAGACGGTCAACGACGAGGCGGTCGCGCCGTTCGGCGGCGTCGCAGCGTCGGGCACCGGCGCGCGCTTCGGCGGCGACGCCAATCTGGAGGCCTTCACCGAGCTGCGGTGGACGACGGTGCGGCGCGAGGCCGCGGGTCACCCGTTCTGACGGTGGTCCGGGCGGATCCGCGCCTGTCACCGGTGATGACGGACGGGAGCCCGGGCCGCCGCCTCGCGCGCGCGGCCCGGGCTCCGGGACCGTCTTCCGCCGGCGCTCACTGCGCCTGCTGCGACTCCGTCTGCTGCGCCTCCGCGATCGACTTGCGGATCTCGTCCATGTCGAGTCCGCGTGCCTGGCCGATCACGTCCTCCAGCACCGGCTCGGGCAGCGCCCCGGGCTCGGCGAAGACGGCGACGTTGTCGCGCACGATCATCAGCGTCGGGATCGAGCGGATCTCGAACGCCGCGGCCAGCTCCTGCTGCGCCTCCGTGTCCACCTTGGCGAAGACAAGGTCGGGGTGGCGCTCCGAGGCCTTCTCGAAGACCGGGGCGAACTGGCGGCAAGGGCCGCACCAGGAAGCCCAGAAGTCGATCAGGACGAAGTCGTTGTCGGATACAACCTGATCGAAGTTTTCCTTGGTGAGCTCGACAGTGCTCATTGCTTCCTACCTCTTCCTGGTGTCCGTCCGGCACCGCCCCGCACAACCGTGCACGGGGCAGCCCTATTCCGCCTGCCCATGTGGCCACGGCGCACACGTGGCACCAGACTGTGCGTATGACGGAAGCCGTGGAGTACGACGTGGTGGTGCTGGGAGCCGGCCCGACCGGGGAGAACGTGGCGGACAGAACCAGGGCCGCCGGACTGAGCACCGCGGTGGTGGAGAGCGAGCTCGTCGGCGGCGAATGTTCGTACTGGGCGTGCATGCCGAGCAAGGCACTGCTACGGCCCGTCATCACCCGCGCCGACGCGCGCAGGGTCCCCGGCGTGCGGAGCGCCGTGCAGGGCCCGCTGGACGCCGCCGAGGTGCTTGCCCACCGCGACTACTTCGCGTCCCACTGGAAGGATGACGGCCAGGTCGGCTGGCTCGACTCGATCGGTGCCCGCCTCTACCGCGGCCAGGGCCGGCTCCACGGCCCCCGGAAGGTCGTCGTCGACGGTCCCGAGAACGAGCACCATGTGCTCGTCGCACGGCACGCCGTCGCCGTCTGCACCGGCAGCCGGGCCGTCCTGCCGCAGTTGCCGGGACTCACCGGGGCCAGGGCGTGGACCAGCCGCGAGGCGACCAGCGCGCAGTCCGTGCCCGGCCGGCTCGTGGTGGTCGGCGGGGGAGTGGTGGGCTCCGAGATGGCCACCGCCTGGCAGGCGCTCGGCTCGCAGGTCACCATGCTGGTGCGCGGCAAGGGGCTGCTGCCGCGCATGGAACCCTTCGTCGGCGAGCACGTCGCCGATGCGCTCACCGAGGCGGGCGCCACGGTCCGTACGAACGTGTCCGTGGCCGCGGTACGACGCGACGGGGGCGGCGCACCGGTCACGGTCGTCCTCGAGGACGGCGAGCTGATCGACGCCGACGAGGTCCTCTTCGCCACCGGACGCGCCCCGCGCACCGACGACATCGGGCTGGAGACGGTGGGCCTGGAGCCCGGCTCCTGGCTCCCGGTCGACGACAGCTGCCGGGTCGACGGCTCGGAGTGGCTCTACGGGGTGGGCGACGTCAACCGCCGCGCCCTCATGACCCATCAGGGCAAGTACCAGGCACGCATCGCGGGCGCCGCGATCGCCGCCCGGGCCCAGCACACGCCGCTCCTGGAGACGGACCGCTGGGGCGCGCACTCCGCCACCGCCGACCACGACGCCGTTCCGCAGGTCGTCTTCACCGACCCCGAGGCGGCGTCGGTCGGCCTGTCCCTCGCCCAGGCGGAGGCCACCGGACGCCGCGTGCGCGCCGTCGACCACGACCTCGCCTCCGTCGCCGGATCCGGGCTCTACGTCGACAACTACCGCGGCCGCGCGCGCATGGTCGTCGACCTGGACCGCGAGATCCTCCTCGGCGTCACCTTCGTCGGCCCCGGCGTGGGCGAACTCCTCCACTCGGCGACGATCGCGGTCGCCGGCGAGGTCCCCATCGACCGTCTCTGGCACGCGGTCCCGGCGTACCCGACGATCAGCGAGGTGTGGCTGCGACTGCTGGAGGCGTACCGCGGTTAGGGCGCCCGACGGATCCGGGGCGCCCGACGGATCCGGGGCGCCCGACGGATCTCGGGCGGCGGTGAACCGGGGCGCCTGGGGAGGACCGGGGGCGCCCGCGGAGGACCGGTTCCCCGAGGCGGACGAGCCGTAATCTCTCTCGCCGACGACGAGGCCGGCACGCGAATGGCCCTGGCGAATCTCGCCGAACTCGTCGAGGCGAACCGGGCAGGCCGCGATGTCGAACAGCACCCGGGTTGACGCGCCGGTGACGAACAGGCCCCGCAGGACGCCCCCCCACATAGAGCGGACAAGAAAGAGCGGGGCTCCGGACAGCAGGACGGGTGTCGGGCGCGCGTGGTGGAGCGGCGAGCGGGTCGGGGCCGGACGGGGGACCCGCCCGCCGCGCGGGTTCCCGCGCTCCGCCGACGGCCAAGGCGCCGGACCGGGCCCGCCGCGCCCTGCGGCGTTCACTCCCGTGGCCCGGTCCGCTCGCGTGGGCCCGCCTCTCGAGGTCAGCTGGATCCACCCATACGTACGGGGAGGACGCGCCATGTCGGACAACGGAGCAACCGGTCCCGACGCGGAGCGTGCCGCGTCGCCAGGTGGGGACGACGGGCACGCCCAGATCGAGCAGCTGCGTACGCGCATCGCGGCGCTGGAGGCCGGCCGTCCGCCACGGCCGCCCAGGCACCGGACGCGGTCGTTCTTCGCGGCCCTGCTCATCGTCATCGGCTGTGTCCTCGTACCGTTCGCCATCGTCGCCGCGTGGACGTCCTCCGAGGTGGGGAACACGGACCGGTACGTCGAGACCGTCGCGCCCCTCGCCTCGGACCCCGACATCCAGGCGGCCGCGGCGAACCGGGTCACCTCCGCGGTGATGGAGCACATCGACATTCCGACCCTCCTCGAAGGCGTGGCCCCGGAGAACCGGCCACTGCTGGAGAAGGCGCTCGGCAGGCTCGGCAAATCACTGGAGAGCGCGGTCAGCAGCTTCGTCCACGACAAGGCGGAGGAGGTCCTTGCCTCCCAGACCTTCGCGAAGATCTGGACCGACGCCAACCGCAGGATCCACGCAGCCGTCGACAAGGCCCTGACCGGCACCGGCGGCGGCGCCGTGAAGATCAACAACGACTCGGTGACCATCGATCTCGCCCCCGTCATCGACCAGGTCAAACAGCGCCTGGTCGACGAGGGAATGACCGTGGCCGGGAAGATCCCCGAGGTGCACACCGACTTCACGGTCCTGCGAGCGGACAACATCGGCAAGGTCAAGACCTACTTCCGGCTCCTCCAGATCGCCGGGTTCTGGCTGCCGGTCCTCGCGGTGCTGCTGATCGCCGCCGGTGTACTGCTCTCGGCCCACCGTCGGCACACCCTCGTGATCGCCGCGCTCGCCTTCGCGTTCGCCGCGCTGATGCTCGGCCTCGCTCTGACCGTCTTCCGTGTGGTGTATCTGAACGCGCTGCCGGACAACGTCTCCCAGCCCGCCGCCCAGTCCGTCTACGACGCTCTGACGCGCTATCTGCGGACCACGGTGCGGATGGCCGCCGTGCTGGGCGTGGTGGTCGCGCTGGCCGCGTGGCTCTCCGGCCCGGGCCGGACGGCCACGCTCGTGCGTGGGCTGTGGAACTCCGGTATCGCTGCGGTCCGCTCCACGGCGGACCGTGCGGGTCTGCGCACCGGCCCGGTCGGACCGTTCGTGCGCCGTCACCGGACGTGGATCACCTGGGTGCTCGTCGCGGCGGCTGTTGTCACGTACCTCCTCTGGAGCTTCCCCACGGCCTGGGTCGTCGTCGGGATCGCGCTCGTGTGGCTCTTCGCGACGGCGGTGGTGCAGTTCCTCGCGGAGGACCGCGCGGAGGACCGCGCGGATACGGGCCCGGCCGGTGGGCCGGGTCCGGACCCGGCGTCACGGGAGTCGTCAGCCAGGTGACAACCGCAGCCGCAGCCTTACGGGCGCGGCGAGCGCGGGCCCCGGCCGGCGCCTCGGCGGGGCCGGCCGGTTCACGGGGTGTCGGGGAACTCCCCGGACATCGCCGCCGCCATCCTCAGGTGCGGAGCGGCTTCGGCGGCCCTGCCCTGCCGCTCCAGAGTGCGGCCCAGCATCAGCCGGGCGTACTGCTCCACAGGGTCGCGCTCGAGGATCTCGCGCAGCTCGGTCTCGGCCTTCCGCAGCTGTGCGGAGTGGTAGTACGCACGCGCCAGCAGCAGCCGCGGCGCGACCTGCTCGGGGACCTCGGCCACCAGCCCGCCGAGGATCCGCGCCGCCGTCAGGTACTCCTTGGCGTCGAAGAACATCCGGGCCCGGTCCCAGCGGTCCGCGGCCGTTCCGAATTCGTAGTACGTCTCGCTCACTTGCGCTCCTTCCCTGCGGGCCCGCTCCCGTGCCGCGCACCCCGTCAACCGACAGGAGTGGTTGAATATTCCACAATGGAGTGCTGCAGCGCGTCGCACTCGACAACGGCCAGGTCCGATCCAGAGCGGATTTCCGGAGGGCGCCCGTCGTTGCATCGGCGGCGTCCGTCGTTGTCGGTGGGGCGTGTCATGGTGGGGGCATGCCGGAGATCAAAGTAAGGACCGAGAACGGGGAGACGCACGCGCGGGTTTCGGCGGAGCGGCTCGGTGAACTGGTGGCGCGCATCGGGGATGAGCACGACCGGTTCCTGGTGGTGCAGCGGATCCCCGATCTGCCGGACGTGTTCATCCAGGTCTGGCACGAGGCGGGCGGGGACTACCAGTTGGAGCACCGGGCCGGCGCCCCCGACCGGCACTTCGGAACGCGTCTCTCCGCTCCCGGTGAGGTCGCGGCCGCGATGGTGCGCTGGGCGCTACAGGAGACCGGCTGGGACGAAGGCCCGGTCTGGGAGCCGGTCGACTTCGGTGCCGCGGCCGAGCCCGTTCCCGAACTTCCCGACGAGATACGGGAAGAGGTCGAGGAGCATGTGCGGGAGCTGCTGCGCGGCGGCTACCTGACGCGTGACGCCCTTGCCGAGGCGGCCGAGGAGTGGCTGGTCGACGGGGACGACCGACCGGTCTCGCCGGCGCAGGCCCGGCAGTTGGTGGACCGGCTGTGGCTGGAGCGACTCGGCGAGCAGGCCGGGTGGGAGGGGGCGACGGATCCGGAGCGGATCGAGGCGGTCTTCGCGCGGCTGGAGGAACATGGGATCACAGCCCGGGAGAACTTCACCTGCTGTCGGAACTGTGGGCTGTCCGAGATACACGGAGCGGGGCGGGCGGACGCGCGGGGCTTCGTGTTCTTCCACTCGCAGTGCGTGGAGGGTGCCGCGGCCGGTGGCGGGCTGTATCTGCTGTACGGGGGCTTCGACGGCTCGGCTCGGACCTCGGCGGCCGTGGGGCGGGAGGTCGCGGAGGCACTCGGCGAGGCCGGCCTGTCGGTCGAATGGAGCGGTTCTCCGGACGATGCGATGAGGGTCGCTCCACTGGACTGGCGCAAGCGGCTCACGGGATGAGCGGCCGGTCCGCGGAAGTGCGTCCCGCCCCGGAGGGCCAGGTGGGGAAACGTGGATATCGCCATGGGTGGGGGCACGTGACCGGCCGGTGGCCTCTCGCGCGCCTGAAAAGTCGCGGGGGCAGCCACCGGCCGGCGCATGTGCAGGGCACCTACAGCATGGGGTCGATGTCCCCGCTGCCCGTGCCGCGTTCCAGCCCGCTCTGCTCCTTGAGCTGGCGGGCCTTGTCCTTCAGCCTCTGACGCTCCTGCGGGTCGTTGGTACGCTCCGCGGCCTGTTCCAACTCCTGCGCCTTCTGGCGCAACTGCTGGGCACGATCGCCGGACTCGCCTGAAACGCTCATGATCACTCCTCTGTGTCAGTCGGGCGGCCACACCAGCGAAACAGGACCCTTGCGGCTGTGCATCTCGGACGACTACCCAGCGTGAGTCACGCGCAGGGCGGCGGCTTGGCAGGAGCCACGAGGGCAGCCCGGGAGCTGGTGCGTGAAGTCCGGGCGATGCCGCGCTCAGGGCCCTGAACTCGTTGACCCGTACGGGCATGTTCCCGGCCGGTTCCGGTGTCCGCCCCCAAGTCGGGTACCTCGATGGCAGGCCGCAGCCGACGTGGAACTAGAGTGGCGTGACGGGGTAAGGCGATTTCCGGCCATGCATGGGGGTGGTGGCCGGATTTTGTCCTGGTTTCGGGTTGCGTGGCCATGGCGGCGGGCACTCAGGTGCCCGGGCAGTCCCTGGCCGCTGCCCTGGACGAGCACGGGCCGCTGCCGCTGCCTACCGCCCTCCAGCTGGACCGGGTGCGCCGCCCTCGCACGACGAACTGACCCCGGCCGGCGACGTATTCGCCCTGACTCTGCCGGCGGCCCTCGCCGCAACGGGACGCCACCCCTACGGCGACAGCCACGGCCTCGGCACCGCCGCGATGATCGCCGCCACCGCCGAGCAGCCTCCGGACCTGAGCGGCTGTTCCTGGCCGGCTACGCCACATCCTGGCGGCGTGCCGGCTCCCGACCCGGACCAGTGCGCCATGCTGGACCTCGATGCACCGTGCACATCCAGGTACTCATTCGGCGAGCTGGACGGTCTTTGTGGCCCGACCCGTGCAGGACTAGGTTGGGCCCCATGAGCAATCTTGATCGTCAGGCGACGCCGTCCGTCTGCGGCGGCCGCGGCTTCGTCGTCGCCGAGCCGGTACGTGAGCTCCTCGCCCCGCGCCATGTCCAGCTCGGCGAATCCACCGAAGTGCGCAGGCTGCTGCCCAACCTCGGCCGCCGCATGGTCGGCGCCTGGTGCTTCGTCGACCATTACGGCCCCGACGACATTGCCGACGAGCCCGGAATGCAGGTCCCGCCGCACCCGCACATGGGCCTCCAGACCGTCAGCTGGCTGCACGAAGGCGAGGTCCTGCACCGGGACAGCGTCGGCAGCCTCCAGACGATCCGCCCGCTCGAGCTCGGGCTCATGACCTCGGGGCGGGCGATCAGCCACTCCGAGGAGAGCCCCAAGCCGCACGCACGCTTCCTGCACGGCGCCCAGCTGTGGGTCGCGCTGCCCGAGACCCACCGTCATGTGGAGCCGCACTTCCAGCACCACCCGGAGCTGCCCCGTGTCACCGCGCCCGGCCTGACGGCCACGGTCATCCTGGGCGAACTCGACGGCGCCGCCTCACCCGGCACGACGTACACGCCCCTCGTCGGCGCAGACCTGGCCCTCACGCGCGGCACCGAAACCAGCGTGCCGCTGGAGCCCGACTTCGAGTACGCCGTCCTGTCCATGTCCGGCGAGGCCCACGTCGACGGCGTGCCCGTACTGCCCGGATCCATGCTCTACCTGGGCTGCGGCCGCACCGAACTGCCGCTGCGCGCCGAGTCGGACGCGGGGCTGATGCTCCTCGGCGGCGAGCCGTTCGAGGAGGAGCTCATCATGTGGTGGAACTTCATCGGGCGTACGAACGAGGAGATCGCGCAGGCGCGGGCCGACTGGATGACCGGCTCCCGCTTCGGCGAGGTCAAGGGCTACGACGGAGGCCCGCTGGTGGCCCCGGAGCTCCCGCCGGTGGCGCTGAAACCACGGGGACGGGTGCGCTGACCTGGTCCGATGGTGCTGGATCGGTTTGCGAGGGCAGAGCCCTTGCTGCCGGACAGCCAGGGTGAGACTTGTCTGGTCCATCGGCGGTGTCCCTTTGGCGACGGAGCCGTGCCCGCGGTATCGACGCGACGACGGCGACGATGACGGGGTGCCCGGGCACCCCCGTGGTCGCAGTGGAGCGCGCCCCCTCCCGGCGTCCTGCGCACCGCCGCCGGGCCGCGCGCAACCGCCGTCGTCGGAACGCAGACCCGGCGCCCGTACGGGAGTTCACGGGCGATCAGCGCGCAGAGCGTCATGCCGAGGAACAGCGGCATGACAGTGTGTCCGCCCGCGACGCCCATCAGGGGAGCGACGGCTGCGCCGAGGGCACTCTGAAGTGTGCCGAGCACCGCTGAGCCGGTGCCGGCCGCGTGGGGGGACGCGCTCGAGGGCGAGTGCAGTCGCGGTGGCGAAGACTTGACCAAGTCCGAGGAAACCGATGCCGACCAGGCCCAGGGCCCAGACGCCTCGGCGTCGGTGTGGGCAGGTGTGACAGCCGTGATCATGCGAGCCCTCTCCATCAGTTCGGAATTCATCCGTTGAATGTTGTGGTGAGCCCCTGACTTTGGCGTGGCGAAATGTGACTTGCCTGTACGTCGCAGCAGCGACGCGACGCTATTCGCGAAGGAGGGTCTCCCGCAGTGAATGGAGTTCCAGAACTTGAGAGCCCGGACCCGGCAGAGCGCCACTGAGCTTGCAGCGTGTCTTCCTGAGGGCCAGTCAGATAGTGAATGTCGCGAGAGGCCCGGTCTCAGCCGGACCGGCCCCAGAGTCGGCGGTCCCCCGGCGCGTACGTCCCGCGGAAGCGGGCGGCGGACAACGGAGCCGGGAGCCATGAACAGCAGGCTGCTGGATGTGGTCGATTCCATGCATTTGCAGTGCGTGTCATGGCAGTGACCGATCAACTATGGGTCCAGGTCGGTCCAACGGAGGTTTCCGTTCCAGCAAGGTCACATGGCGAACCCGAACTGACTATGCTCCCGCGTGTTGCGCTGCAGTCACAGCGAGTCACCGAGCGCTGTGTTGCGCGCGGACGGAGCCTGGCCGCAGGGAGGCGTGACCACCGATGCGATCTCGAACCGACCCGTCGGGGGCACCCATCGGAACACTTGTGCTCGGCCGAGCGAAGTCCCGACCGTTCTTGTCGGCGCACCGCATAACCCCCAGTCCACTAATTCCAGACTGTTTAGGGACCCCTCGATGGTTCGTGCAGGTTCAACCCCTAGAGCCCTGCCACGTGCAGTGGCTCCAGCATGGCTAATTCCCCCTGGTGTTCTGGCTGGGGCCTGCGGTATAGCGTTGATCTTTATCCCCGCGCAGATACGCACGCCGGTTGCCTGGTGCGGCCTCGTCGCGGTCGTCCTGACGGCTATCACTTCGGCTGAGACGGCGCGCCGGGCGCGCTCGGCAGAGGCGGGCCGCTACGCGCGGGCGAGTGCCGTCGCAGAGCAGCACTACTCGCAACGCGAAGCCGCGCTGCTCGGGCGCTCGTCCGATCAGCGAGCCACCACTGTATGGCTCGCCGAAGAGCTCCTCCCCGCGGCTGTCGCCCGTCTGCAGAAGGGTGAGCCCGCTTCCGAGATCCTGCAGTCCGTCACGTTCGGGGAACATCTGGACAGCGACTTCGCCGAAGCGCTCCGGGCAGCTCTGCGGACACTCCTGGAGGCCGTGGAGGCCGAGGAGCGCATGCGGGACTCCTCTCAGCGGGCATTGGTGGCGATCGCGCGCAGGGTCCAGGCGATCGTGCATCAACTCGCCAAGGACCTCCGCGACATGCAGACCCTCCACGGTACGGATGTCGTGGTCTCCCACGGCCTGCAGGACATCGACCATCGCAATGCCCTGATCGGGCGCCTTGCGGCCAGCATTGCGGTACTGGGTGACGCCCGGCCCGGGCGGCAGTGGTCGAAGACGATCCCGCTCTACGACGTCGTGCGGGGGGCCATGTCACGCATCGTGGACTATCCCCGCGTCAAGCTGCAGTCGGTGACAGAGGTGGCTGTGATCGGCCAGGGAGCCGAGCCGCTGATCCACCTGCTCGCCGAGCTGCTCGACAACGCCACGACCTTCTCACCGCCGCACACCCCCGTCGAGGTGACCGCGAGCGAGGTGCCTTCCGGTATCGCGATCGAGATCGAGGACCGGGGGGTCGGGCTCACCGAAGAGGTCCGGCAGCGCATCGACCGCGTCATGGCTCAGGCATCATCCGGCATCGATCTGGCCGACCTGGGCGGGGCGACGCAGCTCGGCCTGCCCGTCGTCAGCAGACTGGCCCGCGAGAACGGCCTCGACGTCGACTTGCGCACCTCCGCGTACGGAGGAGTACGGGCCGTCGTACTCGTTCCGCGGCGCCTGATCACCACAGTTCAGCAGCCCGCCCCGAAAATCCAACACTTCGCGCCGAAGCACACGGGCGCACCGATCGTGCCGAGGCCGACGATGACGCGCGATGCCGCAGCAGATTCCGTCGAGGTCAAACAGACCGTCAACGGACTGCCGCAGCGACGACGCGAGTCGCCCGTTCCGACACCGGTCGTCCGCACGACCCCCCATCCCCCCGCTGCTCCGGCCGCCTCCCCGGGAACGGCCGGCGTACCCCGGCAGCCCGGCCTGATGTGGGAGGCGTTCAGCGGCGAAAAGAAACCGAGCGCCGACCCTTCCGTCCAAACCAGCGAGCCATCAGATGAGGGTGAGTAACCGTGCCGCCACTGCCCAACATGGACTGGATGCTCAAGGAGCTCGCGGCCAGCGTCCCGTACGTGCGACACGTGGTCGTGTTGTCGTCGGACGGTCTGTGCATCGGTCAAGCGAACACGGAGACCGACACCGCTGACGCGATCGCCGCTGCCTGCTCGGGCATGCAGAGCCTGGCGAAGGCCATCGCGCAGAAGTTCCCGCACGGAGACGGCTCGACGCGCATGGTCGGGATCGAAGTCGACGGCGGATACTTCTCCCTGATGGCGGCCGGACCCGGGGCCTATCTCGCAGTGCTCGCCGATGAGGAAGTGGACGCAGGGTTGCTGGGCGACCGCATGCGTACGCTGGTGGTCCGGATCGGCCAGCACATGACCAGCCCGCCTCGTGATGACGTCGGGCAGGCGATGTGACGTCAGAGAACCAGGACGCATGGGATGAAGGCAGTCCCGTGCCGCTCTATGTCATCTCCGGCGGTCCAGGTTCCTCAGCCAAGGGCTTCAACCTGGTGACCCTCATCGCATCGAGGTCCGCACCCGAACCCGGTATGCAGCCCGAGCAGGCGGCAATCCTCACCATGTGCCAATACCCGCTGTCGGTGGCCGAGATTTCCGCGTATCTGAGTCTGCCGTTCAGCGTCGTCACGGTGCTGCTCTCCAAGCTCGTCGACAACGAGCGAGTTGAGGCCATTGCTCCCGTTCCCGTCGCGGCGGTCCCCGAACTTGGCCTTCTGGAGGCGGTGATCCATGGACTACGTAAGCTCTGACGCACCCGCCGTCGGCCCCCGCAGCACGGACGTGCTGCTGCCGCGCGGCGCCAGGGGAGTCAAGGTGGTGATTGTCGGCGGCTTCGGGGTCGGCAAGACGACCATGGTCGGGGCGGTGAGCGAGATCCCGCCACTGACCACCGAAGAAACCATGACTCAGGCCGGCGTCGGGATCGACCACAATCCCGGTGCGAAAGGCAAGAACACCACGACCGTTGCCCTGGACTTCGGCCGCATCAGCATCAATGAGCAGCTGATCCTCTATCTCTTCGGTACGCCGGGACAGGAGCGCTTCTGGTTCCTGTGGAACGGCATTTTCGAAGGTGCGCTCGGCGCCGTGGTCCTCGTCGACACCCGGAGTATCGAAGTCTGTTTCGAGATCATCACCCGCCTGGAAGACCGTCGCGTCCCCTTCATCGTGGCCGTCAACACCTTCCCCGAAGCCCCGAACCACCCGATACCAGCCCTGCGCACTGCTCTGGCCCTCAACGAATCCGTGCCCATCATCACCTGTGACGCACGCGACCGGTCGTCCAGCCGCGACGCCCTGATCTCGCTGATGGGCTACCTGTGCACCCTCGCCGCCGCTCAGGAGTCCGTATGACTGTCCCACCCTCCGACCGCACCACCACAGAACCGGGGCTCACCCCGCCCCCGGGTTGCCCGGCCCACACCGCCACGGGAGCCGACGGAGTGACCCGGCTCCATGGCGCCGCTGCCGAAACCGACCCCATGGGCCTGTACGAGAAGTTGCGTGCGGCCCACGGTCCGGTGGCGCCCGTCCTGCTCGACGGGGACGTACGTGCCTGGCTCGTCCTGGGGTACCTCGAGAACCGTGATGTGGCCAGCCGCTCCACCCAGTTCTCCCGTGACCCCCGCACCTGGCACGGTTGGAAGAGCGGTGAGATCGACCCCACCACCTCGCCGTTGGTGCCGATGATCGGCTGGCGTCCCGACTGTGTATGTGCGGACGGCGAAGAGCACCAGCGCCTGCGCGGCGCTGTCACGGCCAGCCTCGACCAGTTCGACCAACGCGGGATCCGCCGCAACATCACCCGCTTTGCACACCAGTTGGTCGATGAGTTCTGCGAGAGTGGCGAGGCGGAGCTGGTCGGTCAGTTCACCGAGCACCTGCCCATGCTCGTTCTCACCCACCTGCTCGGAATGCCGGACGAGTACGGTCCCAAGCTCGTGCATGCCGCCCGGGACCTCTTCAAGGGCACCGAAACGTCGCTCAAGAGCAACGCCTATGTGCTGGAGACCCTCGAGCAGCTCGTCGTCGCCAAGCGCGCCCTGCCCGGGCAGGACATCGCATCCGTGCTGATGGCCCACCCGGCCGGCCTCAGCGACGAGGAGGTGCAGCACCACCTGCGCCTCATCCTGCTCGCGGGCTATGAGACAACCGCCAATCTCATGTCCAACGTGCTACGGATGGTGGTCACCGACCCGCGGTTCCGCGGGTCGTTGGCCGGCGGCCAGATGACCTTGCCCGAAGCAGTGGAGCAGGTGCTCTGGGACGAGCCACCGTTGATGGTGTGCCCAGGCCGCTGGGCCACCGGTGACACCTCCCTCGGAGGACAGGAGATCAAGGCGGGAGACATGCTCCTGCTGGGCCTGGCCGCCGGGAACGTCGATCAGGCGGTCCGTCCGGATCCCTCGACCCGCGTGCACCACAACCGCGCGCACCTGTCCTTCAGCGCAGGCGCCCATGAGTGCCCCGGCCAGGACATCGGCCGTGTCATCGCCGACACCGGCATCGACATCCTGCTCACCCGGCTTCCCGACATCAGCCTGGCCATCCCCGAGGACGAGCTCACCTGGCGCTCCTCCACCTGGGCCCGGCATCTGACGGCACTGCCCGTGAAGTTCGCCTCCCGTGCTCGGGAAACCCATGATCTGCTGGCACCGCTGCCGGCCCCGCCCTCGCCGAGCGGCGGTATGCCGACAGCACCCCAATGGCCGGTATCCGACCCCGAGTTGATGCACCGATCCGTACCCCGCGCCTCCTGGCGGGCGTGGCTGAGGCGGTTCCTGCGGAGGCGGTAGGCCTCGCAGGTCGCACAAGAGCCGAGCACCACAGCCGAGGGGGCTGCCGGACAGCATGGGTCGGCAGCCTCCTCAGAGCCGGGCGGGCCACCAACCGAGTGCGGTGGGCCGCGCCCAGACGTGACGGCCCGCCCGACGTCGACCTTGTGAGCGCCTCATGACACTGAGGAATACCGCTCGCCGGCGGGCACAGTGGCGGTGGAAGTCCGTTGCTCCGGGAACGGACCGTCTGCCGGAGCGTAGCGGGGTGCCCCGGTGTACCAGGCATGGAGGCCGGACAGGAAACTGCAAGCTCCCCGGAGCCACGTCTCCAGCTCGATCCGTTCGCCGCGGTTCAGCCCGGCGCGCCGGACAAGCGGGGGCAGTTCGCTCTGTGTGAGGTGCTCGAAGTGGCGCAGTCGGGCGGTCACCAGATCGGCGGCGGCATGCATCGCCTCCTGGACGGTGATGCCCAGGGATGTTGCGAGGACTATGACGAGGTTGTTGACGTCGTGTTCGTCATGGACTTCCCGCTGATAGGAGGCGATGTCGTTCGCCAGCCCCATGTAGTCCATGAAGGCGTCGAGCAGAGCGCCGACGGTCCGGCTGTGCCGGATCTGCTCAGGGATCCGTGCGCCAGTGGAGAGTTCGACAGAATAGGGGGCGGTATAGGCGGCGAAGCTTTCACGGCGGAACTGGGCATACTCGATGAGGTCCGGGACACGGCCGGCGCGGCTGTTGGCCAATTCCTGAACTCCCGCGTCGATGTACCTTGCCAGGGCCCGGTTGAGCGCGCCATGCCAGTGCGTCAGTCTCGGGGGGAACAGGCGTTGCTGGAGGTCGGCCATTCCCCTTTCGACGGCATTGGCCGGCTCCGGCAACCGGGCGCCCGGCTTCGGCGACAGGAAGGCATGGAGACGGGCGGTGAAGACCTGTGCGCCTGCGAGGTCGCGCGTCTGCTTGAAGGCGGAGGCGAAGTAGTCGTCCCAGGCCAGAGCCCAGAGGTTGAACCGGTGATTGAGCCGGAGGTCGGCGAGCGAGGCATCTGGAAGAGCCCAGGCAGTCAGCTGGTCAACGGCCATGGCGTGGAACTGGGACAGGGTCCAGATCGCCCCGTGGGCCGACGGTGCTTCGTCGCTGTCCAGCATGCCCATCTCTCGCGCCCACGTCTCGGTCTCCTCGTGCAGGGCCGACAGGTACGGATTCACCCGCACGGGATACGGCATCTGCAATATGGGGAGCTTGATGGCCTGCACTGTCATGGGATCCCTGCTTCCCTTTCGGCGCACATCGGTGTGCGGACACACCCGCGAGCGGCATGCCCTTCGAAGGCAGCTTGCCTTGCCTTTCTCAACTCGCTTCGGGCGGAGTACGACCACGCCCGTGGACGGCACGTCAGAGCGGCCCATGGTCACGCGGCGTAACGCGGTCGCGCTCGTCGGCGAACTGCGCGCCTTCGGCGTGCGCGTCACTCTTCTCGTCGTCCACGAGCACAAACGCCTCGGCCGCGGCATCGAACCGGCCGCGACATCGCTGCCCGACTCGTCATCACCAAGGGCGCCACGAAGGGCGGGCATCCCTCGCCCGCGACCGTCACGCGGATGCCGCGCGAGCACGACGAGCGGACCGCCGGAGTCCCGGCACCGTAGAGATACGAGCCCGTGGTGCCCCGTCACGAGCTCAAGATCATCCCGTGGCGGGTCTCTGGCGTGTCAGGCTCATGCCCCTTGATCGGGGACTGGAAGGCGATCGCGAATGTCAGCTCCTGGGGCATCGTTTCTCCCTCCGAGACGGCTGATAGGTGACGATCCACTACTGCCACGGGAACGGACGCCGGACTGTTCCCGTCCTGTGGCGCTCCAAACCTGCCCATCCCGGCCGATCCACAACCCCGCGCAGCCGTCCTCGGCCCGCGATCAGAGCGGGTTTGTACGGAAAAAGGCGATCCCTCTGGGTCGGTGCGGGGCAAATTCGACCCAATGCTGGCCATGATCGACCACTGATCGCCAGTCGGTGTGCGTGGGAGGCAGTGCCCGTATCGGCGGGCAGGGGACCGATCCCGCCCGGACGGCGAGATCCCGTCGAATCCCACGCGACCAAGCGGCCGGCGCACTCTCGGGTCGCGGTGATGACCCGGCAGTGGTAGGCGTAGGCGGCCGGGCCGCTCACGGCCGTAGCCCGCCCCGTCGTCGCGGAGCTCGGTCGTGACGCAGGAGGCCGCCGTGCGGCGATGCTGGACGTCGTCAGCGCCTCAACTGGGGTGACTCGCGGTATCCCCGTCAAATGGCGACTGTCAAGAGGTGTGACGCTCACGAATGTTTAACGAATCGCTGATTTTTATGCCGTCTTGGTGTCACAGTGACTGAAGAGGCTGGAGTTACTGACCAGTTGGACCAACTGTTGCGTACCGAAGTCGGGAGGGACCGTGACGCGGCGAAACGCAGCACCGTACGCACTTGTCGCACTGTGCACCCTGCTGCTTGCGGTCCTTGCGCCTTGCCAGGCACCCGAATTCGCCGCCGAGGCAGGGGAGTCGAGCGCCAAAGGGACTTCCCAAGACGCCGGCTCCTCACCCGAGGCACCAAGCGAATCCCACCCGACCGACGGACCCGGCTCACGCGGCTCACCCGCCAACTCGTCCCGGGACGATTCGAATCCCCTGGACAAGCCACCCCCCTCATGCGACGGCGGCCGGCCCAACAGGCCGCCGGCCGCCAAGGCTCCGCCCACAGGCGATCGCCCCTCATCAGCCCCCACGGGTGACGGCGGCTCCGCCGCGTCCCCGGTGCACGGGGCACCACTTCTCGGTCCATCCGAACAGCGCCCAGCACGGCCCGCCGTGCTGCAGGTGTTCCGCCTCTGATCGATGCGTCGAATCCCGTACGGCCCCTCACCACGTACCTGCGATCCGATCCGACATGACGGCTCACCACCGCGCGCCCTGGCGCGCTGGAGGAAACACCCCCATGCACATGCTCATGAAGAATGCCCGCGCCTTCCGGCACCGGGCCGCCGCCCAGGCCGAGGAGTTCGGCCGCCTCGCGGACGGTCAGTCCCCGCAAGCGATGTTCATCACCTGCTCCGATTCGCGGGTGATCCCATCGCTGATCACCGGGGCCCGTCCCGGCGAACTCTTCGAACTCCGCACGGCGGGCAGCATCCTGCCCGAACACGACCCCGACCGGCACTCGAGCGAGGCGGCCACCATCGAGTACGCGGTGGAAGTGCTGGGCGTCGCCGACATCGTCGTCTGCGGACACTCCCACTGCGGTGCCGTCGGCGCGATGGTGCGCCGCGAAGATCTCTCCGCCGTCCCCGCGGTCCGCGGCTGGCTCGAGAGTGCGTCACCCCCGCCCCTCTTCGCCGATACTTCGTCCCCCGCCATCGCCGAGGCCGTCCAGCACCATGTGCTGCGCCAGCTCCGGCGGTTGGGCGACTACCCCTGCGTCGCCCACCGGGCCGCGGATGGACGGCTGAGGCTGCACGGATGGTTCTACGAGATAGACACCGGCTCCGTGCTCGTCCACCGGCCGCACGACGACGCGTTCCTTCCGCTGTGAGCGCCGCCGACACCCGCGAACGCGGGAACCGCGGACGCCACCGGCGGGCTGCGGCGCAGCGCGGCGAGCGACCCTCCGCCTCGACGCTGCGAGCCGATCTCACCGCGTCCGTCGTCGTCTTCCTCGTCGCCCTGCCGCTGTGCGTGGGCGTGGCCGTAGCTTCCGGCGTCCCGGCGGAACTCGGCCTGGTCACCGGAATCGTCGGCGGGCTCGTCACCGGGCTGCTCCCCGGAAGCAGCCTCCAGGTCAGCGGACCCGCAGCGGGGCTGACGGTTCTCGTCCTCGAAGCCGTCAACGAATTCGGACTCGGGGCCCTGGGCGTCTTCGTCCTCACGGCGGGCGTTCTCCAGCTGGTCATGGGCGCACTACGGCTGGGCCGCTGGTTCCGCGCCATCTCCATCGCCGTGGTGGAAGGGATGCTGGCCGGAATCGGACTCGTGCTGATTGCCGGTCAGTTCTACGCCATGGCCGACGCGAAGGCACCAGGCTCGGGCCCGGCCAACCTGATGGGCCTGCCCGAGCTGCTCATCCGTACGGCCCGCTCGCCGGAAGCGCTGACCGCCTTCGGTCTCGGCGCGGGCACCGTCGTGCTGATGGCACTGTGGAAACATCTGCCGCCGAAGGTCCGAGTGGTCCCCGCACCGCTGGCCGCCGTCGCTCTGACCACGTCCGTCGTCGCGCTGTTCGGACTGTCGGTGAAGCGCGTCGATGTGCAGGGGCTGCTGGGCGCGATCCGGCCACCGTCCCTCGACGACCTCGGCAGCATCACGAATGCCGGAGTGGTCGGGGCGATCGGCACGGTCGTCGCCATCACGCTCATCGCCTCGGCGGAGAGTCTGTTCAGCGCCGCCGCCGTCGATCGGCTGCACAGCGGACCCGGTACCGACTACGACAAGGAGCTGATGGCGCAGGGCGCGGGCAACGCGTTGTGCGGAGCCCTCGGGGCGCTGCCGATGACCGCCGTCATCGTGCGCAGCGCGGCCAATGTCCAAGCGGGTGCCCGAACCAAGGCGTCGCGGGTGCTGCACGGCGTATGGCTGCTGCTCTTCGCGGCGCTCGTACCGGCCGCGCTCGGCCTCATACCGGTCGCCGCGCTCGCCGGCATCCTGGTCTACTCCGGCTGGAAGCTCATCCCGCTGAGGGAACTCGGGTCGTTGTGGCGCGAGCACCGCGGGGAGGCGCTGATCCTGGTGGCGACCGCGGTCGCCATCATCGCCACCAGCATGTTCGAGGGCGTGCTGGCCGGGCTGCTGCTCGCCGTCGCCAAGACGGCCTGGGAGACGTCGCACGTCCGCGTGCAGGTGGACGAAGGCTCCGACCGGAATGGACCCCTGCGCGTGGTCCTCTCCGGCAACGCGACCTTCCTCCGGCTGCCCCGGATCCTCGACACCCTCGAAGGACTGCCGAAGGACCGGCACATCGAGCTCGACCTGCTCGATCTGCGGCATGTCGATCACGCGTGCAGCACGGCCCTCGCCAACTGGGCCGACCGGCACAACAAGGAGAAAGGAGCGGCGCGTGTGCTGATGCCGTCGGCCTGAAGCGCCTCCGCGTACGGCTCGGGCCGTACGGCGCCCTGACAAGGTTCGCGGTACGGCCAAGGGTCAAGTCCCCGGCCTCCACCGGCAGTCGGAGACCGGATGATGTCCGCACGGATGCCGAAGACCAGCGCACGGTGGTACGCCGAGGCAGATCGCACGGCCGACTCGACCACCCCATCCAGCCGTAGCCCGTGTGAAACGGCGAGGGTGCCCCGCGAAGACGGGGCACCCTTCGCTGACCAGTCCGTCCGTCATAGGGGCAGGCCCCTCGCGCCACGGGCGTGAGGGGCCTGCCGGTGTTGGATTGGCGGTGTTACGCGCCAGCCTGCACGTAGAACTTGTCTCCGGGCAGGATGTGGTCAGCGGAGGCGGAGACGGCCAGCAGTTGGGGTGGGTCATGTCGTTGGCGAACGCCTTGCGCTTCTCCTGGGTCCAGGTGTTGGCGCCGGAGCGCCAGGCGTTGGCGCGCGGCAAGCTGCTGGCCGGCTCCACGGTCAGCATCGCCCTTGGGCGACGGCCTTCATGAGGAACTCTCTCCGATCGGTGGATTGTTGGGGGCGCTGTGGGACGGCGGGGGCGTGGCTTCAGCGGCTCCCGGGCGCGGCAGCGAGCACCGGCTCGGGGTAAGGCTGCCGGTCGGCGTCCTCGACGCCGATGCGGGGCAGCCGACTGTCGAGCCAGCGGGGCAGCCACCAGGTCGCGCGCCCCATCAGCGCCATGGCGGCGGGCACGAGCACCATGCGGACGATCGTCGCGTCGAGCACGATCGCGGTCGCCAGGCCCAGGCCCATCATCTTCACGAGCGGCGACGGGTTGGCGACAAAGCTGAGGAACACCACCGCCATGATCAGTGCGGCAGAGGTGATCACACGGCCCGTGGCCGCCATGCCGCGTGCCACCGACTCGGTGGTGTCGCCCGTGGCGGCGTACTCCTCGCGGACGCGCGAGAGCAGGAACACCTCGTAGTCCATGGACAGGCCGAACAGGACCGCGAAGAAGATCGTCGGCATGGGCGAGGCGATCAGGAAGGTGTCCTGCAGGTTGAACAGGCCCCCGAGCCAGCCCCACTGGAAGACGGCGACCACCACGCCGTATGCCCCGCCGATGGACAACAGGTTGACCAGGGCGGCCTTCAGCGGCAGTGCGACGGAGCGGAACACCACCATCAGCAGCAGGAACGACGCTGCCAGGATCGCGGCGATGAAGACCGGCAGGGTGTCGGCGAGTTGCTCGGTGAGGTCGTCGGTCATGGCGGTCAGGCCGGATACGGCGACGTTGTCGGGGACGAGGTCACGGACGCGCTCAAGGGTCCGGGAGGTCTCGGCGTCGGCGGGGGCGGTGGTGGGGAACATGGACAGCACGACGGTGTCCCCGGCCGCGGAGGTCTGTGGCTCGCCGACCGTGGCGATGCCGGGGTCGGCGGCGATGCGCCGGGACAGTGCGGGCACGTCCTCGGCCTCTGCGCCGGGGCGGGTCAGATCGGCGACGATCAGCAGAGGGGCGTTGAAGCCCGGCCCGAAGCCCTCGGCCAGCAGGTCGTAGGCGCGGCGGTGGGTGGTGCTCGTGGAGTCGTCGCCGGCGTCGGGGAAGCCGGTCTCCATGCGCAGCGCGGGGGCGGCCAGTGCGAGCAGGACCGCGGACGCGGCGAGCAGGTAGCGCCACGGCCGCCCGGACACACGGTGGGCGAAGCGCCACCATGCCGTGTCCTCGGCCTTCTTCACAGGGCGCTTACGGCCCCGGCGGCCCCTTTTGTGGACACGGTCACCCAGGAGCGACAGCAGGGCGGGCAGCAACGTCAGGGCGGTCGCCACGGCGAAGAGAACGACCAGGGCGGTACTCAGGCCGATCGACGTCAGGAAGCCCAGGCCGGTCAGCCCGAGAGCGGCCATCGCCACGATGACGGTGCCGCCGGCGAACAGGACGGCCGCGCCCGAGGACCCCATGGCGTTCGACAGTGCGGCGGTGTTGTCCTGGCCGGCGGCGCGGTTCTCGCGGTGCCGGGCCACGATGAACAGGGCGTAGTCGATGCCGACGCCCAGGCCGATCATCGCGCCGATCGTGGGGGCCGCGGTGGAGACGTCCAGCGCGTTGGCCAGCAGCATGACGCTGCCCAGGCCCGCGGCGACGGCCACCAGGGCGAGCACGATCGGCACCAGCGCGGCCAGGATCGTGCCGAACGCCACCACCAGGATGACCAGTCCGGTCAGCAGGCCCGCCGCCTCCGCGCCCGATGTCTCTGTCTCGGCGTTGATGAAGACGGCGTCACCGCCCAGCTCGACGACGACGCCGTCCCCGCGTGCGGGCTCGATCGCGTCGGTCAGGGCCTCGATCTCCTTGGGGTCCACTTCCATCGCGGGCACGTCGAACGTGATCCGGGCGAAGCCGATACGTCCGTCGGGCGAGAGCGTGCCGGCGGTGAAGGGATCGGCTGCCGTGGCGACGTGCTCCACGTCGGCGATCCGGGCGACCGCGGCGTCGACGGCAGGCCGGTGGCGCTCCAGTCGCTCCCCTTCCGGCGCGGCGAAGACCGCCATGACACTGCCACCGGACGCTTCCGGGAAGCGCTCTTCGAGCAGCTCCATCGCCTCCTCGCTCTGGCTGCCGGGAGCGACCAGGTCGTCGACGAACGAGCCGCCGACCGTGCCGGCCAGAGGCAGCACGAGGAGGAGGACAACCGCCCAGGTGGCGATGGTGACCCATGGCCGGCGGGCGCTCGCGCTGCCGATGCGACGGGTGAATCGGTTCATGGCTGTGGCTCCTGGCTGTGGGCTCTGGTGAGATGGCCGCCGTCCGCCGCCGGTCCGTGGAGCGCCGGCGGCAGGAGTCGTGAGCGGTTCCATCGTGGATTCCGGCGCCCGCGCCGTCCCCCGCCACCGGACGGGTTCGGGGCTCCCGCGCGGGACGGGGAGAACGCGGCGGCATCTCCACCTGGCGGGGGAGCCCGGGATCCGCCCACAGGTGGGTGACTGCGCCTGCGACCTGGACCTACGATGGCTTGCCCGGTGCACCCTGATGACCAACGCCAGGGCGCCGGAAGCCTTTTGACGGAGCGATGATGAGCCGCACGGCGCTGCCTTCAGAGATGCTGGTCCGCGACGTGCCGACCAGGTTCCGCGGGCCCTTCGCCCGGTGGCCGCGGGGCGCGGACGCCGTCCTCGCGGCCGCCATGCTCCTGGCCATGGTGTTCGTGGAGGAGGCACCCGGCGATGCGCTCGGCGTCCGCCCGATCACCGAGGTGCCCGTCCCGGTCCTGCTGCTGTTCGCCGTGGCCGGCGGGGCGCTCTACTGGCGCCGCCGCGAACCCCTCGCAGTCCTGTCCGTGGCACTCGTCGCCTGGGGGCCGACGCTGGGGAGCAGCTACTCCAACGTGGGCGGAGTCGTGATCGTGGCGCTGTACAGCGCCGGGCGATACGCCGCGGACACCCGGCGGAGCCGCCTCGGCACCGCCGCGGCCATCGCTGCGGCCATCGCCGCGCTCGTGATCGACGGCCTGCTGCTCTCCTACCCCTGGGGGGACATCGGCTTTGGCGCCGTGATCATGTTCGTGGCCTGGTACATCGGTCGGCGTCTGCGGCTGCGTGCGGATCGCCGCGCCCGGCTCCGCCAGGAGCAGGCCGCCGAGGCGCGCCGGATCGTCGCCGAGGAGCGCACCCACATCGCCCGCGAACTGCACGACGTGGTCGCCCACCGGGTGAGCATGATGACGGTTCAGGCGGGTGCGGCCCGGATGGTGGCCGCCGACGATCCCCAGGAGGCCCTCGAAGCGATGGCGGCGGTGGAGCAAGCCGGACGCCAGGCGCTGGACGAACTGCGTCACCTGCTGGGAGTACTGCGGCCGGACGCCGACCGCGACCGGCTGGGCCCCCAGCCGCGGCTGGCCGACCTTCACCAGCTCGTCGAGCAGGTCCGCGAGGCGGGACTGGACGTCTCGGTCACCGGCGGTGTCCCGGCTGCTCTCCCGGCCCGCGTGGAGCTGTCGGCGTACCGCATCGTCCAGGAGGCACTGACCAACGTGCTCAAGCACAGCGGACCGCGGACCCATACCGAGGTGCGCCTGAGCTGCGAGAGTGGCGGTCTCATCATCGAGGTGCTCGACGACGGTCGCGGAGCCGCCGTACAGTCCGTGTCGGCCGGCGCCCACGGCGGTGTGCCCGGCCATGGGATCGTCGGCATGCGGGAGAGAGCACTCCTCCTCGGCGGCAGCCTCGATGCGGGGCCGCGCCCCGGTGGCGGATTCCGGCTGGCCGCCCATCTGCCCACTGGAGGAGAGCCCGCGTGAGCATCCGTGTCGTCGTCGTGGATGACCAGGCGCTGGTCCGCCGGGGCTTCGTCATGATTCTGCGGGTCCATGACGACATCGAGGTCATGGCCGAGGCCGGGACCGGACTCGAGGCCGTCGACGCGGCACGCACGCATCGTCCGGACGTGATCCTCATGGACATCCGCATGCCCGGCATGGACGGCATCGAGGCCACCTCCCGGATCCTGCGGGATGCGGACTGGGACGTGCGGGTGCTGATCCTGACCACGTTCGATCCGGACGAGTACGTCTACAAGGCGCTGCGTGCCGGTGCCAGCGCGTTCGTGCTCAAGGACATTCCCCCCGAGCAGCTCGCCACCGCCGTGCGCACCGTGGCCGAGGGCGGGGCGCTGCTGGCACCGTCGATCACCCGGCGCCTCATCGACCAGTTCGCGGAGCGACGTGTCGTCAGCACCGCCGTGTCGGGCCGCCTGGAGCGACTCACCGACCGCGAACTCGAGATCGTGGTCGCCGTCGCGCGGGGCGCGAGCAACTCGGAGATCGCCGCCCAGCTCTTCATCGGGCCCGCCACGGTCAAATCGCACGTGTCGAGCATCCTCACCAAACTTGGTCTGCGTGACCGCATCCAGATCGTGATCTTCGCCTACGAGAGCGGACTCGTCGAAGCGGGGGACCACGACATCGGTCACTGAGACAACCGTCCTGCGGCTTGCCCCCCACGGACCTGTCCTCGCGTCCCGCGGGCACGCCCTTCTGATCCTTTCCTCCGGGACGGCAGGCTCGTCCTCGACCGGATCGGTCTGTGAGGAGGGCGCGGGGAAGATCCATCCTGGACGGCGTCCTTGGTCTCGCCGATCGGGAGCGAGAGGTCGAGGCCTTCGATCTCGGCGCCGATGCGCGGGGTGATCGGGCGGATGCCCGGCTGGTGGTACTAGGCCGGGGGCGGGCCCGGCGCCGTGCGCTGCAGCAGCCGCTTCCCGTAGTGCATCAGGGGCTTGTCAAGGGTGGGTGCAGGAGTGGGGACCATGCTGCCCATGGGTCCTCCATAGCGGCGACCAAGAATTCGTTACCGAAAGTATTGTTATCGAGGTGTGGTGTGACAAGGGTCTGACTGCGTCGATGTGGAGCCGGGCCACGGGGGCGGTCGGTCGACCGGGGCGCTGGCGGAGGAGCGGCAGGGCATGCCGCCGGTCGAGCCGGCCGGGGTGTCGAGCCCACGGTGGGAGGCGACAGGCTGCGAGTTCCCTTGGCGCCTCACGCCCGGATTTGCACATCGACTGCGCATGTTCGGCGAGCTTCAAGTAGCCGCTGTGAAGCAGCGTTCGACGACGTTGCGCTACGTTCAACCAGACGATCAAGGCCGTTGCTCGTTCAGCCGAGCACGAGCGGGATCTTCGCGGCCAGCTCACCCAGCGTGGCTTTCTCGGCGTCCGTCGGAGCGCGACGTCCGGTCCCGACCAGCAGTGCGTCCTTGTCGGAGAACGGTGCCGGAATCGGTGCCCCGGCGATCTTTTCCAGCGACGCGCGGGCAGCCGCGAGGGTCTCGGCGGGCGGTTCAGTGGCCGAGGGCAGGTGCGCGATCAGGTCGAGGTGGTGCAACGTCCATTCCAGGACATACGCGGACAGGTGGTCGCCGACAGTCAGCACTTCGTCGCGGGTGCTGACGCGGCCGCCCGGGTCGGCGAGTTCGGCGGCGGAGCCGACGTCGTCGAAATGGAACTTGAGCCACCTCGGCTCGCCGTACGCGGCGGCCAGCCGGGGGATCAGTGCTTCGAGCGGGTCTTCGCCGGTCGGGGGCTCGACGAGGTCCCAGTAGGTGACCGAGTCCACCGTCGGTTCGGTTTCGGCGGGCGTGACCAGCGTGATCAGGACGTCCTGGGCGTCGATGATCAGGTGGCACACCAGTCCCGCACGAGCCAGCCGGTACAGCCGGACGGCCGTTCCCAGTTTTGTCCGACCGCTGGCCGCAGCCTCCGTGCTTGCCCGGACGAACGTGGCCACCGCCCCGCGACCGCGTCCGTTCGAGGCCCGGGCGCCGCGGTTTACGCGGGGGGCGGGCCCCCGGGCGCCGCCGCCGCCCGGGCGGGGCGGTTATGGCGGGGGCGTGTTGTTTTGGTCGAAAGGTGG
>NZ_JBSFHO010000043.1:0-65467 GCF_053597075.1 Streptomyces sp. NPDC001514 | reverse complement strand
GGCCGCCCACCGCCAAACCCCCCACCCGGACCCGGCGGGGGGGGCCCCCCACGGGCGCCCCCGGGCGGGGCCGGCGGGCGGGGGGGGGGGGCCCCCCCCCCCCCCGCCCCCGCCGCAGGGTCAGGACTTGACGAGAGTGATCTCGGTGCTCTGGAAGTCGGAGACGCTCACCGGGTAGTCACGGTCGTCCGCCCTGCCGGTTCCCCGGAGCACGGCGGTGCCGGGCTGGAAGGAGGCGGTGGGGTCGATGTTGCTGGGGAAAGAGGCGATCCACGGGACCGGGGTGCCGGGCTCGCAGACGACGATCAGGTCCTCGTAGGAGCCGTTCGCCGTCGCGCGCTTCTGCGTCTGGTAGGCGCCGGCGGTGAGGCTGATGCGGGCCGGCTTGTTGCAGGTCGCCGTGCCGCCGACGGTGATCTCACCGGTGTGGGTGTCGACCGTGCCCGTGGTGTTCAGTTGCACGCCGATGGCGAGCTCCGCCGGCGGCTCGGGCATACGGGCGTGGAGCTCGCCGCGCACGGGAAGCGTGGAGCCCTCGCAGTACCGCTCGAAGGTGGCGTCGACCTCACGGATGTAGCCGTAGGGCCCGTAAGCGATGTGGGAGATGGTGAAGGAGCCGGTGCCGCTCTCGCAGTAGCGATCCGTCACGCTGAACTGCAGCTGGGGATCCTCCGGCTGAGCGTTGGGCCAGCTGGAGGCGTTGGTGTAGGTGACGCCGGAAGTCAGCTTCTGGCCGTAAGGGGCTTCCATGGAGAGGTACCAGCGCTCGCCCTCGGGCGTGACGACTGTGGCGCCTACGGCGGACTCGGAGGTCGGCCCCGAGATGTCGAACATCTCCGTCGTCTCGGGGGTGTAGGTGTAGGACTGCCCGCCGGAGATGTACTCGCCCGGCTCGCCACTGAAGCTGAGCGATCCCGTCACTGCCTCGTGGGCCTGCGCCGTGCCCGTCAGCGGCGTCGCCGTCACCGCCAGGGCGAGGGCCGCCGTGAGGACGGCCGCCGTACGGGCCAGGCTGCGGCCCAGCACGCTGCTTCTCATCAAGATTCTCCTTCATAGGAGCGGGCCCGGCCCTGAGGGGCCGGGCTGTCGTCACGGGCTGCGAATGTCAGGTACCGGTCAAGTCGGTCCAGATGGGGGCGGCGATTGATCTCCTTGGCAGCACGCCCGGAAACCTAACACCCGGCACTGACAGCGCGTGTCCCGGTCCACAACAGCTCAGAGCCCCGGTCGGAGAGATCCGACCGGGGCTCTTCGGCGTCGTACGGTCAGCCCCAGTCGCAGCCGGTGCCGTCGTTGTCGCGGTCGAGGTGGCTGCCGTAGCCGGGCTCGCCCCGGTGGACGGGAGCGGCACCGGCGGCGCGGGCCGCGGCACAGTTCTCGTAGTAGACGTCCGAGCCGTCGTTGCCGCTGTCGGCGCTGCCGGAGTCGTAGGCGTCGGCGGTTTCCGTCCTGGTGACCGTCACCGTCGGACCGGGCTTGGTGACGGTCGCCTTGGGCGCGGGCGTCGCGGTGACGGTCGCCGTGGCGGTGACGGTCGCCGTGACGGTCGGGACGGGGCTCGGCTTCGCGGCCGCTGCGGGCGATCGGTCGGCGTCCGACCCGGCGGCACTGCCACAGCCGAAGCCGACCAGCATGATCAGTACGGCACCGATGTAGGTGCGCTTCATCTTCCACAACGGCCGTTGCGTCCCAGTGGGCTGGGGACAGGGCGGTGGGCTGATGGTGTACGGATTGCTCAAGGTCCCCCCTTGTGCAGATTGTGTGAAGAGACACCGTAGCGGTGGGTGGAGGGACAAGAGGCGCATCGGTGGGAACTGACCGCTTGTGTTCTCCGCGGGCTCTGTTGCGGACGCTCGTGGACCCGTTTACCGGTCAGCGCATCCGTAGCTTTGAGGGGCACTTTGCCGGGCTGCGGGATCCGGCGGATGCGGAGAGCATTCCGGTATGCGCGCACGCGCCGCCCCGAGCACCTCGCGGTGCTGGAGCGGCGCGTGTCGCGCGCGGTCGGCGACCGGATCGGCCGGTGGGCGTCAGTTGGTGAGGATGCCCGGGTCGGACAGGCCCGGGGCGCCCGTCTCGATGTGGCCCGCGAGGCGGCGGAGGAAGTCTGCCGTGGTGGTGGAGGTGACCGTCACGTCGTACCAGTTGCGGCAGGCGCTCAGGTCGACCGAGTGCGTGACCGTCGTGCCCTTGCGGACCGTGAAGGCCTGAGGGGTGCCGCCGTAGGCGTTGGTGACGGTGAGCTGGGCGTCGGCGGTGGCGGCGTTGGTGAAGGTCAGGTCGAGGTTGCCGGTGGCCGCGTTGTGGCGGGCGGTGACCTCGGGGCCTGCGGTCTTGCCGGGGTTGCGGAAGCGGCGCAGGAAGCCGTTCGGGCCGTGGACGGTCAGGTCCGTGACGCCCCTCGAGTACTTCGTGTTCCAGCTGTCCGCGATCGACTTGCCCGCCTCTGTCGTGTACGTCCAGGGCGCGTCGGAACGGTTCGCCGATGTGACGTAGAACTGTACGCCGGCGCTCGCACCGCCGCTGAAGGCGAGCTGGTACTTCCCGGTGCTGATGTCCGCGGAACCGTCCACGCACGGGGCGTACTTGAGCGGGCGGGTGGGCTTGCTGCCCGGTTCCTGGCGGGGCATCGTGCCGACGGCGGGTGCGGGGGCCAGGAAGTCGGGGTGGCGGTCGCGGTCGGGCGGGTAGTAGCCGGCGGTCGGGGGCAGTTCGGCCGGCGCCGTCTCCGTACGCGCGAAGTCGAAGGCGGAGGTCAGGTCACCGCAGACGGCGCGCCGCCAGGGCGAGATGTTCGGCTCCTGCACCCCGAAGCGGCGCTCCATGAAGCGGATGATCGAGGTGTGGTCGAGGGTCTCGGAGCACGTGTAGCCGCCGGTGCTCCAGGGGGAGACGACGAGCATGGGTACGCGGGGGCCGAGGCCGTACGGTCCGGCGACGTAGCCCGACGCGCCCGGGAACCAGTCCAGCGTCGTCGGGGTCGTGGACAGACCCTGGGCGGCCCCGGCCGGTACGTACGGCGGCACGACGTGGTCGAAGAAGCCGTCGTTCTCGTCGTAGGTGATGAAGAGGGCGGTACGGGCCCACACGTCGGGGTTCGACGTCAGGGCGTCCAGGACCTGCGCGATGTACCAGGCGCCGTAGTTGGACGGCCAGTTGGAGTGCTCCGAGAACGCCTCGGGCGCGGCGATCCACGAGATCTGCGGAAGCCGGCCCGCCTGGACGTCGGCGCGGAGCACGTCGAAGAAGCCGTCGCCGTTCTTGGCGTCGGTTCCGGTGCGGGCCTTGTCGTACAGCGGGTTGCCGGGCTGGGCGCTGCGGTACTTGTTGAAGTACAGCAGGGAGTTGTCGCCGTAGTTGCCGCGGTAGGCGTCGTTGATCCAGCCCCAGGAGCCGGCGGCGTCGAGTCCGTCGCCGGTGTCCTGGTAGATCTTCCAGGAGATCCCGGCCGCTTCGAGGCGCTCGGGGTAGGTGGTCCAGTCGTACCCGGCCTCGGCGTTGTTGAGGACCGGGCCGCCGCCCTTGCCGTCGTTGCCGGTGTGGCCCGTCCACATGTAGTAGCGGTTCGGGTCGGTGGAGCCTATGAAGGAGCAGTGGTACGCGTCGCAGATGGTGAAGGAGTCGGCGAGCGCGTAGTGGAACGGGATGTCCTCGCGCGTCAGGTACGCCATGGTGGTGGCGGTCTTCGCGGGCACCCACTGGTCGTACTTGCCCTGGTTGAAGGCCTTCTGGCCGCCCGCCCAGTCGTGGTTGAGACCCTGGAGGAACTCCATGCCGAGGTCGTCGCCCGGCGGCCGGAACGGCAGGGTCACCTTCTTGTTGGCGTCCGCCTGGTTCCAGACGGACTTACCGCTGGGCAGCGTGACGGGGCGGGGGTCGCCGAAGCCCCGTACGCCCTTCATCGCACCGAAGTAGTGGTCGAAGGAACGGTTCTCCTGCATCAGGACCACGATGTGCTCGACGTCCTGGAGGGTGCCGGTGCTGCCCTGGGCGGGAATGGCGGCAGCCCGGGCGATGCTGTCGGACAACATGGTGAGCGCGGTCGCGCCACCGGCCAGTTGCAGGAAACGGCGGCGGTTGAGTTCTGCCATGGATGCGTCGACCTCTGCGGGTGTAGTGGTGGCGAGGGGCGCCCCAAGGAGAGCGTGGACGGGGTACCTCCCGGCGGACTCCCCATGACTGCCCGCGGTACAGTCGGCGAACGCCCGATGCCCCTTCGCCCGTGCCGGCTCAGCCCCAACGGGCCAGCAGTGCACCGCAGTAGGTGTCGACGCCCATCAGCGGCGGCGGGGGAAGAACGGGCTGGATCGCGCGGACCTGGCGCGCCACTTGGGGTGACCACTGGCGCAGGGGAAGCCAGCCGGCGACATGGGCCTGTTGGCGGTCGGTGCCGGGGCGGGACGTGCCGCCGACGTCGTGGCGGACGCGGGAGCGCAGTCGGCGGCGCTGCACCACGTGCTCGGTGAAGGTGGCGGCGACGGCGCGCAGGTCCTCGGGGGTGAAGACCTCCGGCAGCTCCGGGGTGCCCTGGTAGAGGCAGAGGAAGTCGATGTCGATCAGGGCGTGGGTCACGTCCTCGGGGACGGTGACGGGGGCGTACGACGGGCGGAAGTCCGAACCGTCCGTCGTCGGTGATCCGGTCGCCGTCCAGCCCTTGTGGACGCGACCGAAGCTCGGCCAGTACGGCCAGGTCGCCACGCCGGCGGAGACGGTCAGGTCGCCGTGGAACGCGCGGGCCATCGCGGCCGCCCGTTGCGTGTAGTCGTCCTCGCCCGTGACGGCGGCCAGTTGGACGAGGGTGCGGCCCATCGCCAGGAACTCGTTGGTCGGCAGTTCGGCGCCGGCGAAGGAGACCGGTTCGTCGGGCAGCCACCGGTAGAAGCCGCGGCCGTCCGCGGTCGTACCCCACTGCTCGTCGTGGGCCCGCACCGCCTGGATCGCCGCGTCGAGGTAGCCGTCCAGGCGGGGGCGTACCGACGCGGGCACCGCGCTCGGCCGCTCCTGGGACAGCCGGACCAGCCCGGCGATCGGATACGTGATCATCCCGGTCTGCGCGGCGAGCGCCACCATCGCCGGCTGCGGGGTGTAACTACCGGAGCGTGCCTCGCGTCCGCCGCCGGTGTCGGTCCCGAGCAGGCGGGCGGTGACGCCGCTGCGCTGCTCGTACGCCTGGTAGATCGCGCGGTCCGCGCGGCGGGCGTCGTTCGGGTCCAGGCTCAGGTCGGGGACGGTGAACGGTGTGCGCTCCCCGCCGGCCACCGTGAGGGAGAACCGGCCCTCCGGCTGGGACTCGACGGTCACCGTGATGTTGCGGGTGCGCGGCGGACAGACCGTCACCTCGAGTGCCGGGCGACCGTCGGTGTCCGGCACGACGGCGGTCGTGGCCGTGAACTTGCCGGCGGTGCTCCACACCGGACGGCTGCGGCCGCGGTGGTCCTCGATCCCCCGTACGTCGTCGCGGGCGGCCAGCACCTGGTCGATCAGCTCGGCGAGGCGCTCCGCATAGCGCGGGTCGCCGGTGCGCTCGGCCATCATCACGTAGCCCTGCATCCGCCAGGATGTGCCCCAGCCGATGACACCCGCCTCGTTGTCGGGCGGGACGCCGGGGCCGGAGACTCCGGTGAGCCGGCTCTCTATGTCGTGGAAGTACCGGGTGCCCGCGCGGTGCAGCCTCGATCTCCATCTCGTCTCTCTCATCGGCCGAGTATGACGATGGCACAACTGCCGTGTCACCGACCGGGACGGGACCAATTGGCAGAAATCATGCGGGCTCCCTGACGAGGGCGTCCGGCGTCAGCGAACCCGGGCCCGCGTGGCCGGACAGCGCCAGCGTGAGGTCGAACTCGGCGAGCAGACAGCGAATGACGTGGTCGACGCCCGCCTCTCCGTCGAGGCCGAGGCCGTACGCGTACGGTCGGCCCAGCAGCACCGCATGGGCGCCGAGCGCGAGGGCCTTGAAGATGTCGTCGCCCGTGCGCACGCCGCTGTCGAAGAGCACGGTCAGCCGGTCGCCGACCGCCTCGACGACGCGCGGCAGCGCGTCGGCGGCGGCAACGGACCCCGCCACCTGGCGGCCGCCGTGGTTCGAGACCACCACGCCGTCCATGCCCGCGTTGGCGGCGCGGCGTGCGTCGTCGGGGTGGAGGATGCCCTTGAGAACGATCGGGCCGTCCCAGTGCTCGCGCAGGAAGTCCAGGTCCGGCCAGGTCTTGGCGGGGTCGGCGAACATGCCCACGAAGTGCATCACGGCCGCGTTCGGATCCTCGTGCACGGGCTTGGCCAGGCCCGCTTGGAAGGCCGGGTCGGAGAAGTAGTTCGCCGTGCCGACGCCGTGCAGGAAGGGGAGGTACGCCTGGTCCAGATCGCGGGGCCGCCAGGCCAGCAGCGGAGTGTCCAGGGTGACGAACAGCGCCGTGAACCCGGCCGCCTTCGCCCGCGCCAGAAAACTCGCCGTCACCTCGCGGTCCTTGGCCCAGTACAGCTGGAACCACCGCTCGCCGTCGCCCATGGCCTCGGCGACCTCCTCCATCGGCGTGCTCGACGCCGAGGACAGGATGTACGGCACTCCGCGCGCCGCGGCCGCACGCGCGGCGGCCGACTCCGCGTCCGGATGCATGATCGACAGTACGCCGACGGGCGCGAGGGCCAGCGGGGCCGGGATCGTGCGCCCCATCACCTCCACCGACAGCTCGCGCTGGTGCACGTCGCGCAGCATGCGCGGCACGATCTGCCAGCGGTCGAGCGCGGCGCGGTTGGCGCGGGCGGTGCTGCCGCTCCCGGCGCTGCCGGCCACGTAGCCGAACGGGCCGGGGCCGAGCCGGTGCTCGGCCAGTTCCTCCAGCCGGGTCAGGTCGGTGGGCAGCCGCGGCACGGCGCCCGTCATGCCGTTCAGATAGATCTCGTACTGGAAGTCCGCCCAGTGCGGTGTCGTCGCCATGCGAGAGATCCTCGCGGTGAGGGACGAGCCGCGTCCATGGTCGTGCGGGTGTTCCGCACCCTCCGGGTCCGCTGTCGGACCGGCTGGCCTTTCCGCGGCCTGGGCCCGGGGGTGGGGCTGCCCGAGCCGCACCCCCGGGCGCCGGTCAGGAGACCACGAGCAGCCATGTGGTCCGCAGGACTGATGTGGCGCTCTTGCCCGCCTGCACGCGCCAAGTCGCCGAGTGGTTGCGGTCGTTGAGCATGTGGTCACTGCCCTTCGACAGGCTGCGCGGGGGCGGACGGGGCACTTGGTGCGGTCGGCGAGGGGTGAGCCCCGCCGGCCGCACCCCGCCCTCAGGACACCTGTGCCTTGTCGTACAGCGCCTTCGCGTCATTGCCGAAGTACGGTCCGAACATCCGGTTCGGCAGGAAGGTGTAGCCGAAGCTGTTCACCGAGACCTGGAGACCGGTGCCGGCCGTCTCGCTGAAGCCGGTGAACCAGGGGCCGCCGCTTGAGCCGCCCGTCATGTTGCAGCCCAGGCTGTGGTCCTGCGAGAACAGGAAGTCGCGCGAGCTGTTGCCGCTGCAGTAGATCAGTTTCGTGCCGTCGTACGGGGACGCGGCAGGGAAGCCGAAGGCGTACATCTGCTTGTTGTAGCCGCCGTTGAACTGGATGCCCTGCGCGCCGGTGACCGAGGTGAGCTTCTGGCCGTTCAGCGGGGCGACGACCGCCGCGCCGACGTCGTAGTTGATGTCCTCGCTCGCCTCCCACTGCGGGGTGGTGAGCGTCTTCGTGGCGGTCCACTGGCCGTACGGGGCCTGGCCGTTGTTGTACGCGGGCACGAAGACCCAGTTGGTGTGCCAGCTGCCCTGGTACTTGACGCAGTGCCCGGCCGTGATGACCGTGCTGGCGTTCTGGCTGGTCACGGCGTTGCCGGTGCAGGATGCCGTACGCCCCTGGAAGGTGAAGAACACCCGGCCGGAGGTCTTCACGACGGCGCCGCCGCCGGTCCAGGGCCCGCCCGCCTGCGGGAAGGCGGTGGGGCCGATGGCGGCGGGAGTGGGCGCGACGGTCGTCGCCGCGCCGGCGGGCTTCGGGGCCTTGAGGCTCTTCAGCGCGCTCGCGCCGAGGTGCAGATCGAGCGGGGTGGCGCTCCGCATCCGGTCCGCGGTCCAGAAGGCGGCCGCCTTCTGCTGCCCGGCGGCCGGGACGCTATGGGTGGAAACCGGGGCGGGAGTGGCCGCGTTGGCGGTCGTCAGGCCGCCCGTGAGCAGGGCTCCGACGGCTAACAGAATGCCTGCGGCTGTGCGATGGCGTCTCACGCATGTCTCCTTCTGCCGTGGCAGGTGTGGGGATGAGAACGGTGCGGATCGGCGTGCGTGAGGCAGGGTGCCACGGAGCGGGGCGTTCTGTCAGGACCGCGTCAGAGACTTCAGGCGTGTCGGGGACCTCAGTTGTGCCGGAGGCGTAGTTCCGGCGGCCTTGTGCCGGACCTTGTGCCGGCGACCTTGTGCCGGCGACTTCAGGCGCGTCGGAGGCTTGAGGTGAGCGGCTTCGCGAAGCAGCGGCTGTTCTCGTAGTGCCGGTAGTGGCCGAACTTCGCGCACACCTCGTAGCCGCTCGACGTGTACAGCCCGATCGCCTCCGGCTGAGCCGTGCCGGTCTCCAGCACCATCCGGGTCCGGCCCGCGGCGCGCGCGTCCTCCTCCAGCGCCGCCAGGATGCGCCGGGCCAGGCCGAGGCCGCGCGCCTCCGGGACGACATACATCCGCTTCAGCTCGGCGTCGCCATCCTCGTATCCCTGGTCGTTCCTGTCCTGGGTGCGCCAGCCGCCCGTGGCGACCGGGCGGCCCAGCTCGTCGTACGCGAGCAGGTAGAGTCCGCGCGGCGGGCGGAACATCGAGGCGTCGAGGGGTGTGACGTCGCCCCCGTCGCCGTAGCGCGCCACGTATTCGAGCTGCACCTGGTCGTTGAGCTTGACGGCGTCGGGGTGGTCGAAGGCTGTCGGCCGGATAATCATGCGAATCATCGTACATGTATGCGCACCGGTCTCCTCGGATATTGTGCCGGAATGCTCACCGTGACCACCGTGAATGTGAACGGACTGCGCGCCGCCGCGAAGAAGGGCTTCGTCGAGTGGCTCGCGCAGACCTCCGCCGATGTGGTGTGCCTGCAGGAGGTGCGGGCGGAGGCGCACCAGCTCCCCGAAGAGGTACGCAACCCCGAGGGCTGGCACGTGGTCCATGTCCCCGCCGCCGCCAGGGGGCGCGCGGGCGTCGCGGTCTACTCGCGGCGCGAGCCGGATGCCGTGCGGACCGGATTCGGCAGCGAGGAGTTCGACGGCAGCGGGCGTTACGTCGAGGTCGACCTGCCCGGTGTCACGGTGGCCAGCCTGTATCTGCCCTCGGGTGAGGTGGGCACCGAGCGGCAGGACGAGAAGTTCCGCTTCATGGACGAGTTCCTGCCGTATCTCAGGGGGCTGAAGGAGCGGGCGGCGGCCGGGGGGCGTGACGTGCTGGTGTGCGGCGACTGGAACATCGCGCACCAGGAGGCCGACCTCAGGAACTGGAAGGGCAACAGGAAGAACTCCGGCTTCCTGCCGGAGGAGCGGGAGTGGCTCGGCCGGGTGTACGCCGACGGCGACGGCGACGGCGACGGTGAGAGTGAGGGCGGGGCGGGGTACGTGGACGTCGTGCGGGCGATGCACCCCGAGATGGAGGGGCCGTACTCGTGGTGGTCGTACCGAGGGCGCGCCTTCGACAACGACACCGGGTGGCGTATCGACCTGCTGGTGGGGACGCCGCGGCTGGCCGGGAAATGCGTGAAGGCGTATGTGGAGCGGGCGGCGAGTCACGGGGAACGGTGGAGCGACCATGCGCCGGTGACGGCGGTCTTCGAGGTCTAGGGCGGGCGGTCCGGTTCGCCCGGTTCGGCTCGGGCGTGCGTGGGCGCCTGCGGCGGGCCTTTCCCCTACCCGCCCCTTCCCGAACTGGGGCTGCGCCCCGGACCCCGTTCGGGTTTCGCCCCGGTCCCGGTACCGCGCGGTGGGCCCGGGAGTCCGTCCTCAAACGCCGGACGGGCTCGAACGTCCTTGATCGCCGGACGGGCTGGGTCCAGGGCGGAGGCGGCGGTCGAGGGCCATCGAGAGCTCCGCGTCCACCACGCTCTTCGCGAGGGGGCGGAGGCGTTCGATGTCGTCGTCGGCGGCGTAGGTGCGCAGGAGTTCGGTGAAGAGGGAGGCCAGGGCGTCCGCGTGTGCGCGGACCTCGCGGCCGGCGGTCAGGACGGCGGCGAGCGGGACACCTTCCTTCACCAGGGCCGCGGAGACGTCGAGCAGACGGCGGCTGATGTGGACGATTTCGTCGCCGTCGGTGGCGAGGTAGCCGAGGTCGAGCGCGGCGGCGAGGTTCTCGGGGGTGACCTCGCCCTCGAAGTAGTCGGCGAGCTCCTCGGGGGTCAAGCGGACCGGGGTCTCCTCGGTCGGTTCGCCGAGCCCGAGGACCTCGCCGACGTCGCGGCCGCTCTCGAAGGCGGCGGCGAGGTCGGCGATGCCGCTGAGGGTGTGGCCGCGCTCCAGCAGGGCGGCGATGGTGCGCAGGCGGGCCAGGTGGTGGTCGTCGTACCAGGCGATACGGCCCTCGCGGCGGGGCGGCTGGATCAGTCCGCGTTCGCGGTAGAAGCGCAGGGTGCGCACCGTGATGCCGGCCTCCTCGGCCAGTTCCTCCATGCGGTACTCGCGTACTTCTGCCACAGGCGAAGCCTATGTTGTCCGCCGGTACCCGTGGCCGGAGGCCGCTGATGCGAACAGCTTCGGTCCGCCCCCTACCGCTCGGTAGGGCGAGGCTCTACCCTCCCAACCATGCCAGTGATCGCTGGCAAGGTTCGGTCGTTCAGCGGGAGCCTGCGGGAGGCGGCGGCATGGGCAAGGGCCAGCACGAACATGTACGCGTGGCGGTGATCGGATCCGGATTCGGTGGCCTTGGCGCGGCCGTCCGACTGCGCCGGGAGGGGATCACCGACTTCGTCGTCCTCGAGCGGGCGGACTCGGTCGGCGGGACCTGGCGGGACAACCGCTATCCCGGGTGCGCCTGCGACGTGCCGTCCCACCTCTACTCGTTCTCGTTCGCGCCCAACCCCGACTGGCCGCGCACCTTCTCCGGCCAGGAGCACATCCGGGCGTACCTGGAACACGTCACCGACACCTTCCGGCTCCGCCCGCACATCCGCTTCCACCACGAAGTGACGATGATGCGCTGGGACGGCGACGAGCTGCGCTGGGTGATCGAGACCTCCGCCGGGACCCTGACCGCGGACGTCGTGGTGTCGGCGACCGGGCCGCTCTCCGACCCGAAGATGCCCGAAATCCCGGGCCTGGCCGAATTCCCCGGCAAGGTCTTCCACTCGGCCCGCTGGGACCACGACTACGACCTGCGCGGGAAGCGCGTCGCGATGATCGGGACCGGCGCGTCCGCGATCCAGATCGTGCCGTCGATCCAGCCCGAGGTCGGGAAGCTGACCCTGTTCCAGCGCACTCCGCCGTGGGTGATGCCGCGCATGGACCGGCGGGTCAGCGGGGTCGAGCGCTGGCTGCACCGGCAGCTGCCGTTCACCGGGACCGCGCGCCGCGGACTGCTCTGGGGCATCAGGGAGTTGCAGGTCAGCGCGTTCACCAAGAGGCCGAACCAGCTCGGCCTGATCGAGTCCCTCGCCAAGGCCAACATGGCCAAGGCCGTCAAGGACCCGGCGCTGCGGGCGAAGCTGACGCCCTCGTACCGCATCGGCTGCAAGCGGATCCTGCTGTCCAGCGACTACTACCCGGCGCTCGCCCAGCCCAATGTGGACGTGGTCGCCTCGGGGCTGACGGAGGTACGGGGCTCGACGGTCGTGGCCGCCGACGGTACGGAGACCGAGGTCGATGCGATCATCTTCGGCACCGGCTTCCATGTCACCGACTTGCCGATCGCCGAGCGGGTCGTGGGCGCCGACGGGATCACGCTCGCGGAGGCGTGGAAGGGCGGCATGGAGTCGCTGCGCGGCGCGACCGCCGCGGGATTCCCCAACTGGATGACGATCATCGGGCCCAACACCGGTCTCGGGAACAGCTCGATGATCCTGATGATCGAGTCCCAGCTGAACTACATGGCCGACTACATGCGGCAGTTGGGCGTGCTCGGGGGCCGGGTCGCGCTCGGCGCACGGCGCTCCGCCGTCGGCGCGTGGAACCGGCGCGTGCAGGAACGGATGAAGCGCACCGTGTGGAACACGGGCGGCTGCACCAGTTGGTACCTGGACGCGAGCGGCCGCAACACCACCATCTGGCCGGGCACGACAGGGGAGTTCCGGCGCGAGACGCGCGAGGTGGACCTCGCCGAGTACGAGGTGATCCGCCCGCCGCGTCCACGGAGAGCCACCGGGCCCGCCGAGGCAACTGAGACCATCGAGGCCACTGAGACCATCGAGGCCACCGAAACCGTCGCCGCGACGGTGGGGGAGGAGAGCGCATGAGCCGGCTCATGAAGCGGACCGCGGGAGCAGCCCCCGCCCCGCCCGTCGCCACCCGTGAACTGACCGCCGTCTCCGCCGACGGCTCCCGTATCCACGTGGAACTGCACGGCCCCGAGGACGCGCCCGCCGTCGTGCTCTCCCACGGCTGGACCTGCTCCACCCATTTCTGGGCGGCGCAGATACGGGACCTTGCCGCCGACCACCGCGTGATCGCGTACGACCAGCGGGGACACGGCCGTACACCCGCCGTCGCGAAGGGCGCACACAGCACCCGCGCACTCGCCGACGATCTCGAGGCCGTGCTCGCCACCGCGCTCGAACCGGGCACGAAGGCGGTGCTGGCCGGGCACTCCATGGGCGGGATGACGCTCATGGCGGCCGCCGGGCGGCCCAAGTTCGCGGAGCACGCCGCCGCCGTGCTGCTGTGCAGCACCGGCAGCTCCCAGCTGGTCGCCGAGTCGCTCGTGCTGCCGATGCGGCAGGGGCGGACCCGCACCCGGATGACCCGCGCGATCCTCGGCGCGCGCGCCCCGCTCGGCCCGGTCACTCCGCTCTCCAAGCGGATCCTGCGGTACGGGACGATGGGGCCCGGAGCGGCGCCGGAGAAGGTCGCCGAGTGCGCCCGCATCGTGCACGCCTGCCCGCGCTCGACCCGGGTGGCCTGGGCGCACGTACTCGCCGGGCTCGATCTCGACGCGGGCGTACGGGAGTTGACCGTGCCCACGGCTGTCGTCGCGGGCACCGCCGACCGCCTCACCCCGATCGTGCACGCCCGCGCGCTGGTGGCCTCGCTGCCCGAGTGTGTGGGCCTCGTCGAGCTCGCCGGCATGGGACACATGACGCCGGTGGAGGCCCCGGAGGCGGTCACCGCCCAGATCCGCACGCTGGTGGACGCATACGTGACGAAGGAAGTCGCGAACGAGAAGGGATCGGTATGAGCAGGGTCAGCCTCGAGGGACAGGTCGCCGTCGTCACGGGTGCGGCGCGCGGTATCGGTGAGCTGCTGGCGCGCAAGCTGTCCGCGCGGGGGGCGAAGGTCGCGCTCGTGGGCCTGGAGCCGGACGAGCTGAAGGCGGTCGCAGGGCGGCTGCACACCGACTGCGACCACTGGCATGCCGATGTCACCGACCACGAGGCGATGGCCCGGGTCGCGCAGGAGGTCAAGGAGCGCTTCGGCAAGGTCGACATCGTCGTCGCCAACGCCGGAGTGGCGGCGGGCGGGCCCCTCGCGGACTCCGATCCGCAGGCATGGCGGCGCGTCATCGAGGTCAACCTCGTCGGCGGCGCGGTCACCGCCCGCGCCTTCCTGCCCGTACTGATGGAGAGCCGGGGCTACTTCCTGCAGATCGCCTCGCTCGCCGCGATCACCCCCGCCCCGATGATGACGGCGTACTGCGCGTCCAAGTCGGGTGCGGAGGCCTTCGCGCACGCCCTGCGGGCCGAAGTCGCGTACAAGGGCGTCAAGGTGGGCGTCGGCTATCTGTCCTGGACCGACACGGACATGGTCCGCGGCGCCGACCAGGACCAGGTGATGCGGGAGTTGCGGCAGCGGCTGCCGTGGCCCGCGAACCGTACGTATCCGCTCGGGCCGGCCGTGGACCGCATCGTCGCCGGGATCGAGCGCCGCTCGGCCCATGTGTACGCGCAGTGGTGGCTGCGCGGGATGCAGTCGGTGCGCGGGTATCTGCCAGGGCTCGTCGCGACCGTAGGACAGCGCGAGATGCGGCGCTTCGAGCCGCGGCTGGCGGGGGTGAGCAAGGGGCTGGTGGGCGCCGGCGGCGCGGCTGACGAGCAGGAACGGGACGGGCATACGCAGCGTCATTGATCGAAATGCGCGCTATGTTCCTGCGTGCCAGGCTGGTCGAGGCCCGGGGGGCCTGCACAGGCCCCCCACCGATCACACCCTTCCAGGAGTGAACCAGATGGGTATCCAGGACCAGTTCAAGGACAAGGCTCAGCAGCTGGCGGAGCAGGGGAAGCAGAAGACGGGCAACCCGAAGGACGAAGGGTCGCAGCGCTCCCCGCAGCAGCGCGCCCAGAAGCAGCACGCGCAGCAGGGGCGGACCCCGCAGCGGTCGCCGCAGCCGCAGCGCTCCCAGCCGCAGGGTTCGAAGCAGCGCGAGATGAACGACGAGTCGCGCCGGCTCCAGCAGGAGGCCGAGGACCGCTTCGACCAGGACTACGACGCCTGACGTCCGAGGCTGAGTGAAGGGGCGCACCCTGTGCACGGGGTGCGCCCCTTCCGCGTGCCTGCAGCCAACTCACGTACAGCCCTCACGTCGTACAGTCGGCCAACTCACGTACGCGGCGGGAGCTTCGGGCGGCGGCGGTCCGGGACCTTGTCGTAGCCGGGAGGGATCGCCGCCGGGTGCTGCTCGAGTCGGTCGAGGGCGACCTGAACCGCGGTCTCCAGGTCCGTGCGCTTGCCCTCGGCCCAGTGCAGCGGAGGGCGCTCCGCGAAGATGTCCGGGTCCACGCCGTGGTTCTCGACGGACCAGCCGTACGCGTCGAACCACGCCGCGTTCATCGGCACCGTGATCACCGTGCCGTCCCCGAGCCGGTGCCGCCCGGTCATCCCGACGACCCCGCCCCAGGTGCGCTGGCCGACCACGGGACCCAGGCCCAGCAGCCGGAACGCCGCCGTGATCATGTCGCCGTCCGACGAGGTCGCCTCGTCGGCGAGCGCGACGATGGGGCCGCGCGGTGCGTTCGAGGTGTAGGAGACGGGCTGGGCGTTGCGCGTCAGGTCCCAGCCCAGGATCTTGCGGGTCAGCGCCTCGATGACCAGCTCGCTGATGTGGCCGCCCGCGTTGCCGCGTACGTCGACGATCAGCGCCGGCCGGGACATCTCCTTGCGCAGATCGCGGTTGAACTGTGCCCAGCCCGAGCCGCCCATGTCCGGGATGTGCAGATACCCGCACTTGCCGCCGCTGATCTCCCGTACGACCTCACGGCGCTTCGCGACCCAGTCCTGGTAGCGCAGCGGACGCTCGTCGACCAGCGGCACGATCGCGACCCGGCGAGGCGGCCCCTCGCTCTCGGCCGACAGGAAGGTCAGCTCCACGGTCGTGCCGCCCGCCGCCGACAGCAGCGGATACGGCCCGGCGACCGGATCCACGGGCCGCCCGTCCACATGCGTCAGTACGGCACCGTCGCGGATGCCCGTACCGGCCAGCGGGGAACGTGCCTTGGAGTCGGACGAGTCACCCGGCAGGATCCGCCTGACGACCCAACCCTCCTCCCGGTGCACCAGGTTGGCGCCCAGCAGCCCCATCGCCCGCTGGTAGTGCGGCGGTCCTTCGTTGCGGCGTGCGGGGGTGACGTACGCGTGCGACGTGCCCAGTTCGCCCAGCACTTCGCGCAGCAGGTCCGCGAACTCGTCGGGGGATGCGACCCGTTCGACCAGCGGACGGTACTGCTCCAGCACCCCGTCCCAGTCGATGCCGGACATGTCCGGGTCCCAGAAGTACGCGCGGATGAGGCGCCCCGCCTCCTCGTACGCACCCCGCCACTCCGCGGACGGATCCACCTCGTGCAGGATCCGGCGCAGGTCGATGTAGACGGTGGAGTCGCTGTCGCCCGACTCGGTCGTGGGCACCGCCCGCAGGTCGCCGTCGTCGACGACCACCAGCCGCGTACCGTCGCCGCTCACCGCGAACCAGTCGAGATGCTGGACGAGTTCGGTCTTGCGGGCCTTCGTGATGTCGAAGTACTCGAGGGTCGGCCGGGTCGAGGGATCGGCGGGGTTGGCAAACGTCTCGCCGAGCGCGCCCGAGATCGGCCAGCGCAGCCAGACCAGACCGCCGCCGTGGACCGGGTACAGCGCCGAGTACTTGGACGCGGACACGGGGAAGGGCGTGACCCGGTTCTCCAGGCCCTCCACCTCCACCATGGCTGCGCCCTCCGCGATCTCGGCCTCCACCGGATCCAGGCCGCCGGCCGCGGGACGCCCGTCGGGCAACAGCGCGAAGGGCGACGGTGTCGCGGACGACAGCGGCACCAGATAGGGGCGGCAGCCCAGCGGGAACGACAGGTCCCCGGTGTGCACGTCGTACACCGGGTCGAAGCCGCGCCACGACAGGAAGGCCAGGTAGCGGCCGTCGCGGGTGAAGACGGGGTTCTCGTCCTCGAAGCGGCCGTTGGTGACATCGACGATCGTGCGGGGGCCCGTCCCGTCGAGCCGCGCCATCTTGATCTTCCGCAGGGAGCGCCCGATACCGGGGTGCGACCAGGTCAGCCAGTTTCCCAGGGGGGAGAAGGCGAGGTCGCGCACCGGCCCGTTGTCGGACCGGATCAGCTCCGTCACCTCGCCGTCGGACTCCTCCGTCCCCTCCGTCCCCTCCGTCCCCTCCGTCCCCTCCGTCCCTGCGGCGGCTGCCGCCTCGTCGGACACGGTGATGAGCAGCAGCCGCCCGTCGTGCGAGGCGATCGCGAGGCGCTCGCCCGCCGGGTCGGACTTCAGCTCCAGCACCCGGCCGAGCTTCCCGGAGGCCAGCCGCCGCGGTTCCCGGTCGCCGCTCGCCCGCGGCAGATACGCGATCTCGATCGCGTCCTCGCCCTCGGCGTCGGTTACGTATGCGACCTGGCCGCCGCTGCCCAGCATCTCGGGGAGCCGCACCCGCACGCCCGGGGTGTCGGTTATCGTCCGGGCCGGGCCGTCGCGGTGGGTGAGCCAGTACAGGCTGCCGCGTACGGAGATGGCGCTGGCCCGGCCCGTCGTGTCGACGGACAGCCCGTCGACGTGGTTGGCGGCCGGGACCTGGTACCGCCGCCGGCCCGCGCGGGGACCCCCGAGCCGTACGTCCAGCTTCCGCGGCTCCGCAGCCGGCCCCAGGTCCTCGACGATCCACAGCTCGCCGGCGCACTGGTAGACGACCCGGCGCCCGTCGCTCGACGCGTGCCGGGCGTAGAAGGCGTCGTGGTCGGTGTGGCGGCGCAGGTCAGTGCCGTCGGGGAGGCAGGAGTAGAGGTTGCCGACGCCCTCGTGGTCGGAGAGGAAGGCGATGCGGCCGTCCACGAACATCGGGCAGTCCAGATGGCCGCAGATGTCCGGCAGCAGTCGTTCCCCGTGCAGATAGAGCCGCCCGGTCGCCCCGCCCCGGTAGCGCTTCCACGCCGCCGGCTCGTGCGGCGGCTTGCCGGTGAGCAGGAGGGTGCGGTGCACGCCGTCGTCGTCGTGGACCGCGATGTCCGCGACCGGGCCCCAGGGGAGCCGCTTGCCGGGGTCGCCGTCCGTGGACACCTTGTAGGCCCAGGAGAAGTACGAGAACGGCTGGCCGTGCGAGGAGACGGCCAGGATGTTGCCGTCGGGGTCCCAGCCGCACACCCGGGTGTCGGTCGAGCCCCAGTGGCTGAGCCGCCGCGCCGGGCCGCCGTCGACCGGCGCCAGATGGATCTCGGGGTCGAGGCTGCGCCAGGTCGTGTAGGCGATGTGGCGGCCGTCCGGCGAGAAGCGGGGGTGGCCGACCCGGGTCCGGTCGACGGTGACCCGCCAGGCGCGGCCCGGGGTCTGGCCCTCGGGGACGAGGGGCGCGATCCAGAGATCGTCCTCGGCCGCGAAGCACAGCAAGTCGTCGTGCAGATGCGGGAAGCGGAGATACGCGAGGTCTTCTCTCACCCCCCAATGCTTTCCGCGCAAGCAGGGCGCGGCAACTTGTGGGCGGGGTATTTGTGAGCCGGGACACGTACGAAACGGTTTCGTTTCGCTGTGCCTCGAGGGTGCAGCCGTAGTGTGCGAAACCGTTTCGTTCGGGAGCTGACCTGTCCCGGCCGCTCTCCGTGGACGTGGTGGCCGTGACCGTCACGACCTGGTGGCGGGCGCGGCCACCTCTGCGTACGTCTTGCGCAGGAAGCGCACGAGGGGGCCGGAGTCGAACTGGACCACCGCGACCCCCTCCGGCGAATGGAATTCGACGACCACCTGGGCGCGTCCGCACGGCCAGATGTTCACATCGCCGCGGCGGGCGGGGGAGCGCAGACCGGTCTCCAGCAGTTCGCGCGGGAACGTCCACTCGATGCCGCTGGGGAAGACGAAGCGGACGGCGGCGGGATCACGCCCGGGGTCGTAGCGGAGGGCCACCGGTATCCGACGGTAATGAGGGGCGTCGTTGACGATCCGGGCCTTGGCAAGCTCTTCGACAGAGGGGGGCTCGAACGCGTGTGACATCGGTCGGCTCCTCACCTTGGTGCTGTTTGTAATCCAATGTCGCATATTTTCCGCTTTAAGTCCTGGGCGAGGCGCTCGTACTTGTATGTGAGACGCTCTTGCAAGTCGTTCGCAACAGCGGGCATCATCGGACGGTTGACCAGCCCTGTCCGAAAGCGGAGACCGCACATGCATGTCCCTGACGGATTCATCGATCTGCCCGTCTCCGCCACGGCCGGGGTCGTCGCCGCCGGTGCCGTCGCCGTCAGCCTGCGCGGCGCCCGCCGTGAACTCGACGAACGGACCGCGCCGTTGGCCGGTCTCGTCGCCGCCTTCATCTTCGCCGTCCAGATGCTCAACTTCCCGGTCGCGGCCGGTACGAGCGGACATCTGCTCGGCGGCGCGCTGGCGGCGATCCTCGTCGGGCCCTTCACCGGCGTGTTGTGCATCTCCGTCGTCCTGCTGCTCCAGGGCGTCCTCTTCGCGGACGGCGGCCTCACCGCTCTCGGCGTGAACATCACCGTCATGGGCGTGGTCACGGTCGCCGTCGCGTACGGGCTCTTCCGCGCGCTGGTCAAGGTGCTGTCCCGCGGCCGGCGCTCGTTGGCCGTCGCATCCTTCGTCGCCGCGCTGGTCTCGGTCCCGGCCGCGGCCGCCGCGTTCACGCTCCTCTACGCGATCGGCGGCACGACCGACGTCCCGATCGGCACGGTGCTGAGCGCGATGGTCGGCGTGCATGTCCTGATCGGCGTCGGCGAGGCCGTGATCACGATGCTGACGGTCGGTGCCGTCGTCGCCGTACGCCCGGATCTCGTGTACGGAGCGCGCGGGCTGTCCGCCCCGCTCAAGCTGCGCGTCGGCGGCGAGCTGGTCGACGCCGAGCCCACGTCCGCCGCCGCGCCCGTGTCCACGGGCTCCACGCGCCCCGTCTGGATCGCGGGCCTCGCCGCCTCCCTCGTCCTGGCCGGTGTCGTCTCCTTCTACGCCTCCGCCAGCCCCGACGGACTGGAGAAGGTCGCCGCCGACAAGGGCATCGACAGGAAGGCCGAGGAGCACGCCGCCGCCGACTCGCCGCTGGCCGACTACGGCGTCAAGGACGTCGAGAACGGCAGGCTCTCCGGCGGGCTCGCGGGGGTGATCGGCGTCGGCGCCACGGCCGCGGCCGGCACCGGTGTGTTCTGGGTGGTACGCCGTCGCCGTACCGCCGAAACCCGCACGGTGGCGTCCTGAGATGGGTGTCGGCCACGCGCACAAGCTGTACCGGCACGGGCACTCGCCGGTCCACGAGCTGCCTCCGCACTGCAAGATCGCCGCGGCCCTCTGCTTCGTGATCGTGGTGGCCGCCACGCCGCGCGAGGCGGTCTGGGCCTTCGGTCTCTACGCGGTGCTGCTGGGCGTGGTCGCCGCCGCGGCCCGTGTCCCGGCGGCCTTCCTGCTGAAGCGGCTGCTGATCGAGATCCCCTTCGTCGCCTTCGCGCTGCTCATGCCCTTCGTGGTGCCGGGCGCGCGGACCGAGCTGCTCGGGATCTCCCTCTCCGTCCCCGGACTGTGGGGCGCCTGGAACATCCTCGCCAAGGGGACACTGGGCGTCGCCGCCTCCGTCCTGCTCGCGTCCACCACCGAGCTCCGCTCCCTGCTGCTGGGACTGCAGCGGCTCAAACTGCCGCCGCTGATGGTGCAGATCGCCTCCTTCATGATCCGCTACGGCGATGTGATCACCGACGAGATGCGGCGCATGTCCATCGCCCGCCGCTCGCGCGGCTTCGAGGCGCGCGGCGTGCGGCACTGGGGCGTGCTCGCCAAGTCCGCGGGCGCGCTCTTCATCCGCTCGTACGAGCGCGGCGAGCGGGTGCACCTGGCCATGGTCAGCCGTGGGTACACGGGCACGATGCCCATGATCGACGAAGTGACCGCGGGTCGCGCCGACTGGACGCGGGCCGCCGCCCTCCCGCTCACCGCTCTCGCGGTCTGTCTGCTTGGCTGGACGCTATGACGATGTCGCTGGAGGTCAAGGGCCTCGCATACGCCTACCCCGACGGCCACCAGGCCCTCTTCGGTGTCGACCTGAGCATCGCGCGCGGCGAGCGGGTCGCGCTGCTCGGCCCGAACGGCGCCGGCAAGACGACGCTCGTCCTCCACCTGAACGGCATCCACACCGGCGGCGCCGGCACCGTCACCGTCGCCGGACTGCCGGTCGGCAAGCAGCACATGGCCGAGATCCGCCGGAAGGTCGGCATCGTCTTCCAGGACCCCGACGACCAGCTCTTCATGCCGACGGTCAGGGAGGACGTCGCCTTCGGACCGGCGGCGGCCGGGTTGCGCGGTGCGGAGCTGGAGGAGCGGGTGACCACCGCGCTGCGGCGGGTCGGGATGGCGGAGTACGCGGAGCGTCCCCCGCACCATCTCTCCTTCGGCCAGCGCCGTCGGGTCGCCGTCGCGACCGTGCTCGCGATGGAGCCGGAGATCCTCGTCCTCGACGAGCCCTCGTCCAATCTCGACCCGGCGTCGCGCCGTGAACTCGCCGACATCCTGCGGTCGTTGGACGTCACCGTGCTGATGGTCACGCACGATCTGCCGTACGCCCTGGAGCTGTGCCCGCGCTCGGTGATCCTCAGCGAGGGCGTGATCGTGGCCGACGGGCGTACGCAGGACCTGCTCGGCGACGCCGCGCTGATGGGTGCGCACCGGCTGGAGCTGCCGTTCGGCTTCGACCCGCAGGCTGTGACAATGGGCGCGTGAACGAGGAACCTGCCGCCCCAGGTCCCGCGGCGTCGCTGCTGCTGGACGACCAGCTGTGCTTCGCGCTGTACGCGGCCCAGCGCGCGGTGACGGCGGCGTACCGTCCGCTCCTCGACGAGCTCGGCCTGACCTACCCGCAGTATCTGGCGCTGCTGGTGCTCTGGGAGCGGGGCGAGATCCCGGTGAAGGAGCTCGGGAGCGCCCTGCGCCTGGACTACGGCACGGTCTCGCCACTGCTGAAGCGGCTGGAGGCGGCGGGTCTGGTGCGGCGGGAGCGGTCGGCTGCCGACGAGCGTTCGGTGCGGGTGGTGCTCACCGAGCGCGGCGAGGCGCTGCGGGCGGCCGCGGCGCGCGTGCCGGAGTCGCTGCTGATGAGCACCGGCATGGGCGCGGAGGACATCGCACGGCTGCGGGCCGAGCTGCACGCACTCGCGGCGCGCGCGTCCGCGTCGGCCTCCGGCTGCGCGTCGGCCTCCGGCTCGGTGTCCTCCTTGGGTCCGGCGTCGGCCTCGGGACGTGCCTGACCGCCTGCTCGGCTACCCCTGGGTAATAAGGCGCTCGGCGACTTCGATACATTGCGCGCGATGTACTTGTGCACATGTCATGCATGCGGGGACGGAGGACGATGACCGACCAGGACACCCGGCCGACGAAGATCATGTACGTTGCGGAGGCCACCGCACACGGCGGCCGCGCCGGCTATGTCACCAGCCACGACGGCCGGATCGACCTGCGCCTCGCGATGCCTCCCGCGCTCGGCGGCGACGGTGCGGGCACCAACCCTGAGCAGCTCTTCGCGGCCGGATACAGCTCCTGCTTCCACAACGCGCTGGTCCTCGTCGGCCGCAGGGAGGGCTACGACCTCAGCCGCTCCACGGTCGCCGCGAAGGTCGGCATCGGTCCCAACAAGTCAAGCGGCTACGGACTCGCGGTCTCGCTCGCCGTCTCGCTGCCGCTCCTCGACCAGGAGCTGGCCTCGAAGCTCGTGGCCGCGGCCCACGAGGTCTGCCCGTACTCGAACGCGACGCGCGGCAACATCGACGTCTCCATCGTCCTGAGCTGAGTCCGTGACCGACCCGGAATCCGGACCCGCGCGCCCACGTTGCACCATGGGGCTGGGGGCAACCGATCGGGAAAGGGAGCGTGGGACGTGGACGTCCAGGGCACGGTGGCGGAAGGCTTCGAGCCGGTCCGGGACGCCTTCGTACGCAACTTCGAGCAGCGCGGGGAGCGCGGCGCGGCCGTCGCCGTCTACCGGGACGGCGTGAAGGTCGTCGACCTGTGGGCCGGGACGCGGGACGTCGACGGGACCGCTCCGTGGGCCGTGGACACCGCGCAGGTCGTCCGCTCGGCGACGAAGGGTGTCGCCGCCGCCGTACCGCTGCTGCTGCATCAGCGCGGGCAGCTGGACCTGGACGCGCCGGTGGGGACGTACTGGCCGGAGTTCAAGGCGGCGGGCAAGGAGCGGGTGCTCGTACGGCATCTGCTGGCGCACCGGGCCGGCGTGCCCGCGCTCGACCGCCCCCTCACCGTGGCGGAGGCCACCGACGGCTCGTCCGGGGCGCGGGCCGTGGCCGCGCAGGCCCCGGCCTGGGAGCCCGGCACCGACCACGGCTATCACGCGCAGACGTACAGCTGGCTGCTGTCGGAACTCGTCCGCCGGGTCACCGGCCGCACCATCGGCCGCTGGACGGCCGAGGAGATAGCCCGCCCGCTCGGCCTGGACTTCTGGGTCGGGCTGCCCGCCGAGGAAGCGCACCGCGTCGGCCGGCTGGGCCCGGTCGACGAGCCGCCCACGGCCGCCGGCGGCGGGCTGAAGCTGCGCCCCAAGCGGTCCGTCTCGGAGGCCTACCGCGATCCGGAGTCCCTGACCCGCCGCGCCTTCGGCGCGATCGACCCGCTGCCGGACGAGAACGACCCGCACTACCGCGCCGCCGAACTCCCCGCGTCCAACGGCATCTCCACGGCCCGCGCGCTGGCCCGCTTCTACGCGGCCACGATCGGCGAGGTCGACGGCCACCGCCTCTTCGCCCCGGCCACCGTCACCCTCGCCCGCACCGAGGAGTCGGCGGGCCCGGACCGCGTCCTCGTCGTCGGCACCCGCTTCGGCCTCGGCTACATGCTCCACGGGCCCGCCTCCCCGCTGCTCGGCCCCGGCTCCTTCGGCCACCCGGGCCGCGGCGGCTCGCTGGGCTTCGCCGACCCCGAGTCGGGCATCGCGCTCGGGTACGTCACGAACGGCATGCGCAAGGGGGTCACGGCGGATCCGCGTGCGCAGGCTCTGGTGCGGGCGATCCGCTCGGCGGCATGATCGGCGCATGCAGCGTTTCGAGGGCTACGGCGTACTGATCACCGGAGCAGGCCGCGGCATCGGCGAGGCGATCGCCCGCAGACTGGCGTCCGAAGGCGCCCGCGTCCTCGTCACCGACCTCGACGGCGAGCGTGCCGCGGCGACCGCACGGACGATCCCGCATGCCGCCTCGTTCCCCTGTGACGTCGCCGACCGCGACGCCGTCGAGGCGGCGGTCGCGTACGCCGTCGAGGAGTTCGGCACCCTCGACGTCCTCGTCAACAACGCCTTCACCTGCGCCCTCGACACCCCGCTCTTCGAGGACCAGCCCGACGACACCTGGCAGCAGGACCTCGACATCGTCCTCACCGGAGCCTTCCGGTGCGCCCGCGCCGCCCTGCCGCACCTCGCGAAGGCGGGCGGCCGCGGCGCCATCGTCAACATCGGCTCCGTCAACGCCGAACAGGACTTCGGCAACCACGCCTACAGCGCCGCCAAGGCCGGCCTCGCCTCGCTCACCCGTACCCTCGCGGGCGACGCCGCCCGCCGCGGCGTCCGCGTCAACCAGGTGAACCCCGGCACCGTCCGCACGGCCGCCTGGGACGGCCGCGAGCGCCAACTCGACGCCCTCGCCGGCGTCTACCCGCTGGGCCGCGTCGGCACCCCGGAGGACATCGCGGCCGCGGTCGCCTTCCTGGCCTCCTCCGACGCCTCCTGGATCACGGGCACGACGCTGCGCGTGGACGGCGGCCTCCTCGCGGTGAACACCGCTTTCGCGCAGGTCCTTTCGGCCGACTGAACGGAAAGTCCCGATTATGGACGCCCGTTGACACTCTCCGTGTGCGGACGCTAACTTCGCGGCGTCGTCGCCACACCAGGAGCACGAGGCTCCGATGGGACTAGCGACGCGAAGGACGCTTTCAGGTTGACCACTGCAACCGTCTTCGAGAGCCATTCACTCGTTCCGCCCGCGACCGAGGCGGACCTCTTCAGAATCCAGCCCTACACCCCGCACTGCCAGGTGATCCACGAGGCGGGCGACCATGCCGTGATCGGCGTCTCGCCGGGCAACAGCTACTTCTCGGCCCAGCGCGTCAACGATCTCGCCCGCTGGGGCCTCGCGCACTTCGACCAGGTCGACTTCGTCTATACCGACCTGCACGTGGCCGAGATGTACGAGGCCTCCGGCTACGACGCCGACGACGCCCGGCGCAAGGCCGTCAAGAACCTGCGCGGCGTGCGGGCCAAGGTGACCAACGCGGTCGAAGCCGTCGACCCCGGCGGCGGACGACTCCAGGCCCACGCCATGTCGGATCTCACGAGCAATCCGGCCTACCGAGGCATCCACGAGCATCTCCAGGAACTCCTTTGGACGGACCAGGAGTTCCGCTCCACCTGCGACCAGCTCGTGGACGCGTTCCTCTCCTCCAAGGTCCTCAACGGGAAGACCCCCACCGAGCGGCAGCGCGAGGTGTGCCTGCAGTACGTCTGCGCGGAGGCCCCGCTGTTCCTGGACACCCCCGCGATCCTCGGGGTTCCGTCCTCCCTCAACTGCTACCACCAGCTCCTGCCGATGGCAGAACTCCTCTACTCACGGGGCGCCGGACTGCGTGCCTCCCGCAACCAGGGCCATGCCGTCGTCACGCCCGCCGAAGGAGACCCCGATGTCCGTTGAGACGCTGCCGGCCAAGCCCGAGGAGAAGCTTCTCGACTTCCCGTTCTCCTGGTGCGGCGACCAACTCCCCGAAGAAATAGCCGACTTGCGTGCCGAGCCGGTCAAGCGGGTCCGCACCATCGCCGGCGACGAGGCGTGGCTCGTGTCCTCCCACAAGCTGTGCAAGCAGGTCCTGGAGGACCGCCGGTTCAGCCTGAAGGACACCTCGGCGCCCGGTGTGCCCCGGCAGTACGCGCTGACGATCCCGCCCGAGGTCGTCAACAACATGGGCAACATCACGGGGGCCGGTCTGCGCAAGGCGGTGCTCAAGGCACTGAACCCGAAGAGCGAGGGACTGGCCGACTGGATGCGCTCGTACGCGGCCGAGCTGGTCGACGGCTTCATGGCCGAGGGGGCGCCGGCGGATCTGCGCGGGCAGTTCGCCGACCCGTACTCGGCGGCCATGCACTGCCACATCCTCGGCATCCCGAAGGCCGACGCGCCCCGGCTGATGCGGAGCCTGGACATCGCGTTCATGAACTCCGCCTGCCCCGTCACGGGGGCGAAGCTCAACTGGGACCGCGACATCGCCCATATGACCGAACGGCTCGACGATCCCCTGACCACCGGGCTGATGGCGGAGCTCGCGGACCTGCGCAAGGATCCGGACTACGCCCATCTCACGGACGAGATGCTGGCCACGGTCGGCGTGACGATGTTCGGCGCGGGAGTCATCTCGACCTCGGGCTTCCTGACGATGGCCATGGTCTCCCTCATCCAGCACCCGGAGCTCAAGGCCGAACTGCTCGACGACCCGACGAGGATCCCCGCGGCGGTCGACGAGCTGCTGCGCATCAACCTGTCGATCGGCGACGGGCTGCCGCGCCTCGCCCTGGAGGACGTCACGCTCGGAGATGTGGAGGTGAAGAAGGGCGAGCTGGTCCTGGTCCTCGTGGAGGGCGCCAACTTCGACCCCGAGGTGTTCGCCGATCCGCACCGCGTGGATCTCGACCGCGAGAACAACACCGCCCATCTGTCGTTCGGCGGCGGACAGCACTACTGCCCCGCCACCGCGCTGGGCAAGAAGCACGCGGAGATCGCGCTGGAGGTGCTGCTCGACCGGATGCCGGGGCTGCAGCTCGCGGTCCCCGTCGAACAGCTCGTCTGGCGGACCGGGTTCATGAAGCGGATCCCCGAGAGGCTCCCGGTCATGTGGTAGCCGTCTGATGCTGTCCGGCCGGGCGGGGCGCCCGTGCCTGCCCGCGTGCGCGCCTCGCCCGGTCAGCCCGTCCGCAGCATCAGCCCGATGCCCACCACCATCAGCCCCGCCGCCGCGATGCGCGGTCCGCCGAACCGTTCCTTGAAGAAGAGGGCGCCTATGGCCGCGCCGACGATGATGCTCGATTCGCGCAGGGCGGCGATCGGGGCCAGCGGTGCGCGGGTCTGGGCCCACAGGACCAGGCCGTACGCCGTCATGGCGAGCACCGCGCCGAGCAGCCCGCGCGCCGCGTGCGGGCGCAGGGCCGGGAGCAGGGCGCCGCGGTAACGGTGGTAGGTGTAGGCCGGGACCAGGACGCCTTCCAGGAGCATCAGCCAGGCGATGTAGCTGATCGCCGAGCCGGAGGCGCGCACGCCGATGCCGTCGACGACCGTGTACGCGGCGATGGAGAGCCCCGTCGCGAGCGCGGCCAGCAGGGCGGGCCAGTGGGGGCGCGAGGCCCGGATGCCCCACAGGGCCACGCCGACCAGCCCCGACGAGGCGACCGCGACACCCGTCAACTGCCAGGCGCCCAGGGCCTCGTCGACGAGGACGGCGGCCAGGACGGTCACCACCAGCGGCGCCGTGCCACGCGCGATGGGGTACACCTGGCCGAAGTCGCCCAGGGTGAACGACCGCATCAGCAGCGCGTGGTAGCCGATGTGCAACAGCGCCGAGACGATCAGATACGGCCAGGCGGCAGCGTCGGGCAGTGGCGTGAAACAGGCGATCACCGCTCCGATCACCGCCGCGCCGCCCATGATCAGTGTGAACGCGATGAGCTTGTCGTCGATGTCGTGCGCGATCGCGTTCCAGCTCGCGTGGGTGACGGCGGCCACGAGCACCGCCACCGCGACGAGAAGGCTCACGCCGTGCGCTCGCGCACGTCCACCAGCGTGGCACCGGCGTGGGCGACCAGGGACTTCGGGTCCAGCGGGAACACCGTGTGCGGGGTGCCCGCGGCCGCCCACACCACGGCGTGCTCGAGCACGCCCCGGTCGGCCAGCACCCGGGTCCTCGTACGGTGCCCGAAGGGCGGCACACCACCGATCGCGTACCCGGTCGTCTCCCGGACCAGGTCCGCGTCCGCCCGCCTGACGGCCGACGCGTCCAGCTCGCGCCGTACGAGCTCCACGTCCACCCGCGACGCACCGTCCATCAGGACCAGCACCGGTTCCCCGTCCGCCTCGAAGATCAGCGACTTGACGATCTCGCTCACCTCGCAGCCGATGGCGGCGGCCGCCTGGGCGGCCGTGCGCGTGGCGTCGGGGAAGCGGCGTACCTCGACCTGGAGGCCCAGCTCGCGCAGGGCCTCGGAGAATCGGGGGTGGGCGTGGGTCTCAGGAGTCGTCATGGCCCGCACGCTAGTGGTAGCTGTACGGACCATGCGACCCCGTTCCGGTCGTCGCTCAGCGCGCGTTGAGCACCGCCGCGACGAGCGGTCCCGCCGCGTCGCCCCCGTGACCGCCGGAGTCGACGACCGCCGCCGCGGCGAGGTCGTCGGCGAATCCGGTGAACCAGCTGTTGGACGTGGCGTTTCCGTCGACCTCCGCCGAGCCGGTCTTCGCGCCCTTGTCGCCGCCGACCGGGGCCATCGCGTTCGCGCCGGTGCCCATCGTCGCCGTACGCCGCATCATGTTGCGCAGCTGCTGGGCGACGGAGGCGGGCAGGCTGCGAGCGGCGGTGGCGCGCTCACGGCCGTCGAGGTCGAGCGGGACGATGATGGGCTGCTTGAAGCTGCCGCTCTTGGCGGTGGCGGTGATGGACGCCATGTTGAGGGCGTTCATCTGGACGGTGCCCTGCCCGATGTACTGCGCGGCCGCCTCGCCGCCGGTCTCCTCAGGGATGCTGCCGTCCACGGACGGGATGCCGGTCTGCCATTCGAGGCCGATGCCGAAGACGTCCCGCGCCTCCTTGGGCAGCGCGGCGTCGTCCTTGGTGTCGTCGATCAGCTTGACGAACGCGGTGTTGCAGGACTGGGCGAAGCTGTCCTTGAAGGGTCGGCCGTTGAGCTTGAACTTCTTCAGGTTGTGGAAGGTCCGGCCCTGGTACATGGCGTACTCGGGGCACTCGGCCGTCCGGTCGGCCGCCACGAGACCCTTCTCCAGCAGCAGCGCCGCGGTCACGATCTTCATCGTGGAGCCGGGCGCCTGCTTGCCCAGGAAGGCGGCGTTCCAGTAGCCCTTGCGATTGTTGGCGACGGCCCGCACCTCGCCGGTGCTCGGCTTGATCGCGACGACCGACGACTCGCCGTACCGCTTCACCGCCTTCTCGGCGGCCGCCTGGACGCCCGCGTCCAACGTGGTCTGCAGCTTGCCCGGCTCGCCCTTGGCGAGCGTGAGCAGGGTCCGCGAGGGCACGTCGGCGCCCGCGCCCGCGATGGCCAGCTCGATCCCCGGCTTGCCGCCCGACTTGTCGCCGTACCGCTTGCGCAGCTCGTCCAGGATGGGCCCGAGCGAGGGGTACTTCTCCTTCGTCAGCTCCTTCCCGCTGCGGTCGACGGCCTTGATGGGCGGCGCGGAAGCGGGACCCGTGCTCAGCGTCTCGCCCTTGCGCAGCTCGGGGTGGACGACCGCCGGCTGCCAGTCGACGAGCGGCTTGCCGGTGGTCAGCCCGCGTACGACGGTGAGTTCGGAGCTGTACGTCAGGGGCTTGCTCTGCCCCTCGTACGAGACCACGGCGCTGACCGTGAACGGCACCTTCGCACCGACCGCCTGGCCCGGCGTCAGCTTCACCTCGCCGATGTGTGCTTCGGTCCCGTACGAGGCGAGCACGGGCTCCGCATCGGCCGCGTTGTTGGTCAGATCCGCTGCCGCCTGGGACTCGCCCCCCGCCCACGCCGTGAGGAAGTCCTTCGCGGTCGCCCGGATCTCCTCGGCGCTCGGCGGCCCGGTCCTCTTGGGCGCGGACAGCGACGTGGGGTCCGTTCCGCTGCCGCCCTCCCCGCTGGTCAGTACGTGGTACGCGCCGTAGGTCGCACCCCCGGCGAAGACGATGAATACGCCGCCGATGACGGCGACCTTTGCTCCACTGCGCATTGCTGCGGCCCCCTCCCCAGGAGTCCCCTTGGACTTGAACGCGTTCAAGGAGCTGACTCCAGGCACTTTACGGGCTTCGAGTGACAGGGGTGACGGTCGTTATAGGACTGTGCCGTCGACCGGGTACAGCAGGCGGCATGAACAGCACCCGGATCAACGAGACGTGGACGGCCGACGCCTCACCCTGCCGCATCTGGTACACGTCGTACGGATCCAACACGCGCCTGGACCGCCTGGCGTGCTACATCGAGGGCGGGCACCCGCCGGGAGCCTCCAGGGCCCACCCGGGCTGCCGGGACCGCCGTACGCCAACGGCCTCCGTCGCCCTGGAGCTGCGGGGCGCCGTGTACTTCGCCACACAGTCGCCGCTCTGGCTCGGCGGCAGGGCGTTCTACGACCCGCATGCACAGGGCCGGGTCCTCGCCCGCGCGTATCTGGTGACCGTCGGGCGACCAGGATCCGGTGCACCCTCGAGGCGGGCAGTCCGAGGATCGGCCCGATGCGGGCCGGACCGAGCTTGCGAGCCTGTCGCAGCTCGCAGGAGAGGCGGCGTCGTCTTATCGAGCGCCCGCACGAGGACCATTGCCCACGTCGCAGCCGAGATGGGGATCTCCCGGGCGTGCGCATCGAAGTGGGTCAACCGATGCCGGCCCCCGCTTCTCGGTGAGGGAGCAGCGGGGGACTGTTGGTGACGAGTTGGACAAGGTGTTCGGCGAGGCCGGTGTCGAGGGGGGAGCCGGTCATGAGTCGTCGGTAGAGGATGGTGCCGGCCCATATGTCCTGGACGAGGTCGGTGTCGAGGTCGTCGGGCAGGTCGCCGCGTTGGATTCCGCGGTGCAGCGCGGCGGCGATGTTCTCGCGCTTGCGGTGAAGAAATGCCTCCCGGAACCGGGTCATGAGTTCGGGGTGGGGGAGGAGGCCGCCGGCGAGTGCGGGCAGCGAGGTGGCCATGTCCTCGTTGGCGTAGTTGTCGATGGTCATGTCGACGGCGTGACGCAGTTCGGCGTGGGTGTCGCCCAGATCGGGGATCTCCTCGGCGCGGAAGATCTCGGCGAGCGCGTCGGCAACGAGTGCCTCCTTGCTGGGCCACCAGCGGTAGATGGTCGACTTGCCGACCCCCGCGGCCGCTGCGACGGCTTCGATGGTCAGCGCCGCGTATCCCTGTCCTGACAGGACATCCCGTGCCGCGTCAAGGATCTTTGAAGCAGAACGCGGCCCACCGGCCACCGAACCTGAGGAGAAGACGAGTGCCATGACTAGAACGATACGGATCGTTTCACTCGTGGGTCAAGGCGTGCTACTGTCGCGTTGCTGCGATTGAAACGCTACGTATCGTTTCGCTCTGGTCTCTTTCCGAAGGAGTTCGTGTCATGAAGGGTTACACCGTCCCTCTGTCTCCCCGCGGCATCGCGAACCTGGCGCCCGCTCCGCCGTGGCACTACGCCGGCACCGTGGTGGGTGTGGAGTTCTTCACCGACCCGGCCGCTGCCACGGCGACGCTGCCAGAGGGCCTGACGCCCGACCCGGACTCCGCCGGCCGCGGCGTCGCGATGTTCATCGACTGGCAGTACTCCTCCACCGGGCTGGAGTACCTGGACCCCGCACGCTCGCAGTACCGGGAGTTCTTGATCACCCTGGACGCCCACTACAACGGCACCCCGGTGGCCTGGTGCCCCTACATCTACGTCGACAACGACTCGCCATGGCCCGTGGCTGGATCCAGGGCTTCCCCAAGAAGCTCGGCGCCGTCCACCAGACCCGCGCCTACTCCGTCGGCGGCCCCGGCACCCCGGTCCTCGGCGAGGGCGGACAGTTCGCCGCCACCGCCTCCGCCGCCGGACAGCGCATCGCCGAAGCCAAGATCACCCTGGAACAGCCGGTTCCTGACCCCACCGCGCTGATGAACCGACCCGTGGTCAACCTTCGCCACTTCCCGCGCCTGGCTGCCGGACAACACGACAGGCCCGCCGTCCACGAACTGGTCATGTCCGTCCTGGACGACACCGCCATCAGTGACGCCTGGGTCGGCACCGCCGACCTCGCCTTCCTCCCTGCCCGCGGCGAAGAACTCGCCGACCTGCCCATCCAGCGCACCGGCAAGGGATTCCACTTCGACCTCGCCTACACCGTCACCGACCTCAAGACCCTCACCGGCCCCAGCAACTAACCACCCCACACACCACGAGGGCCCGCCACCAGCCCTCACCCCGCGGGGTTCCTCCTCCACCACGAACCATCCCCAACGCAGCCGTGCCCCCGATGCCTTGGGGGGCACGCCCACAGCTCTCACGTCTCAGGAGTCGACGTGCCCATCTACACCTGCACCACCGCCCAGGGAACGCTGCGGGCCGGCGCCAAGGGCGACCTGGCCGCCGAGATCACCCGGATCCACGCGGAGATCAATCACGTTCCGCCCGCCTACGTCAACGTGGTCTTCTCCGAGCTGCCCCAGGACAGCGTCTACGTCGGTGGAGAACCCGGGGCGCCGCTCCTGATCAGCGGCTGGGCGCGCCGCGGCCACCCGCAGGAGGAGACGACCCGCTTGGCACTCGAGCTATCGGCGGCCGCTTCCCGCATTGCTGGGATACCCGAGCACCGTGTCCTGGTGGTGATCCAGGACAGTCCCGCGCGTTCCGCTGTCGAAGCCGGCCAGGTCCTGCCCGACCCGGGTCAGGAGAAGGAATGGCTGAGGCAGCACGAGGCGTAAAGCGCTGCCGATCGCCGGTGACGGCATGGGCGGCGGGCTCTTCGCCGACCTGTGCAAGCCCGGAGAGCACCACGACGCAGGGGCGACCACCCTGTTCGACCAGCTGGAGGCCTGGTCGATGGCCATGAAGACGCTGCGCAGCGGAAGCCGGCCCGTGAGGTTTCCGGCCCGAAGGCGCGGCCTCGGTCAAGGACGGCCTTGGTCAATTGTCTTGGGCGGGGCACTGGCTCCAGCAGCCGCCCACCAAGCGGGAGCGCATGCCACGGCGGCGTCGACCAGGTTGTCCTTGGTGATGGACGGATCACTGAGCCAGGCCTTGATCGCTCCGGCGAAGCCGTGGCCGAGGAACTGGGCGATCACCTGATGGTCGGCGTCGGGGATGCCGGCGCCGGTGGCGCGGGCGAGGAAGGTGAGGGCGTAGTCGTTGAAGTGGCGGACCAGCGCGTCATAGACGCCGCGGTCCGCCGGGTCGTCGAGGGCGTGCCGGTAGACGCCCGCGAACCGGTCGACGTGGTCGGCCACCTCCGCAACGGCCAGCCGCAGCAGTTCCTGGCCCGGGTACCCCTCGGCGCGACGCCGGTCCTCCAGCCGGTGGCCGGTCTCCAGGTCTGCGTAGAGCGCCTCGACGAGTGGATCGAGGGGGGTGCTGTAGCGGTTGTAGAAGGTCGCCCGGGTGACCCCGGCGCGCCCGGCCAGCTCGGCGACGGTGATCCGGGAGACGGGTCGCTGCGAGGCGAGCTCCACGGCGGCCCGCTGCAGGGCGGTGATCGTCCGTGTAACGCGGGGATCGGTCCTCTCGCTCGCAGTACTCACAGAGCTGCCCTCCAGTCCATACCGCCCGGTTGCGGCCGCCCGCGACCAGTGCTCTTATACACATGTCAAATAGTTTGTATGACGGGAGTCGATATGTCCTCCCACGCTGCGCTCTCACCCCAGGAAGCCGCCGACCGGCCGGCCATCCGCGAGCTGATCGACGCCTACGCGCACTGCGGGGACCGTGGGGACGCCAAGGGTCAGATGGCCCGTCAGTTCGTCAAGCAGGGCGGCGACTGGTTCTTCGCCGAGCGCCGACTGCTCGTCGACTGGACCGAGACCCGCCCCTGCGCCCCCTGAGTACCTGGGAGGCGGACCTGTCGTGACCGCCGAGCCGACGTTCTGGGGGCGGCTGCGGCGTCAGCTGAGGAAGGCGCCCGGGCCTTCACGGAGCAGCCCCCACGGGCAGTGCCGGTGACCCGGCGCCCAGTTCCAGCACGAAAGTCGGTAGTAACCATGACTGAGGAATCCACCGTCCGTAGCGTGACCTACGACCTGCTGCGGACCCTGAAACTCACCACGGTCTTCGGTAATCCTGGCTCCACCGAACAGCCCTTCCTGCAGGAATTCCCCGAGGACTTCACCTACGTCCTGGCGCTGCAGGAGGCGTCCGTCATCGCGATGGCCGACACGTTTGCCCAAGTGACCGGCCGCCCCGCACTGGTCAACGTGCACTCCTCGGCGGGGCTGGGCAACGCGGTGGGCAACCTGGTGGCGGCCTACCACGGAAGCACGCCTCTGATCATCACCTCGGGACAGCAGCATCGGGACCTGTTGATCGGGGAGCCGTATCTCGGCAACCGCGAGGCCATCACACTGCCGAAGCCGTGGGTGAAGTGGTCCTATGAGCCGGCCCGCGCCGAAGACGTCCCGGAAGCCTTCATGCGGGCCTACGCGGAGGCGTTGCAGCCGCCGACGGGGCCGGTCTACCTGTCGATTCCCATGGGCGACTGGAAGGAGCCCCTGTCCGGTTTCGCCCGGGTGCGGACGGTGAGCGACCGCGTCGCCCCGGACACGGAGCGGCTGCGCGGATTCGCCGATCGCATCTCCGCCAGCCGTCGTCCCGCACTGGTCTTCGGGCCGGAGGTGGACCGCGCCGGCGGCTGGGACGGGGCCGTCGCCCTGGCGGAGAAGCTGCGCGCGGCCGTCTACGGCGCCCCACTGCTGGACCGCGCCTCCTTCCCGGAGGACCACCCCCTCTTCGGCGGCCCGCTCGGCATGTCGGTGAAGACCATCAGCGACCGGCTGACCGGGCACGACCTGGTGGTCGTGATCGGCGCGGAGGTGTTCCGGTACTACCCCTACGTGCCCGGCGACTACCTTCCCGACGGCACGGAGCTCCTGCAGATCACCGGCAATCCCGGGGTTGCCGCGGCGGCGCGTATGGGCGACAGCCTCCTGGGCGATCCCGCGATGGCGATCGAGCTGCTCCTGGACATGGTCGCTGAGGGATCGACGCGAACCCCTCCGGAGCCGATGGCGCGGTCCCGCGAGCTGCCGCAGGTGCCGAACAGTCCGCTCACCCCGCCGGAGGTCTATGCCACCCTGAGCAAGGTTCGGCCACCCGACGCGGTCATCGTCAACGAATCGACGTCCACGATGGCCCAGCAGGTCGAGTGGCTTCCCACGGTCAGGACCGGATCGTTCTTCGCCACGGCCAGCGGCGGGATCGGCTGGGGTACCCCGGCTGCGGTGGGCGTCGCGCTCGGCGACCGGGACAGGGGCGTCGAACGTCCGGTCGTCGGCCTGATCGGCGACGGCTCCTTCCAGTACTCCGTGCAGGCCATCTGGACGGCGGCCCAGCACAACCTCCCGATCGTGTACGTGGTCATGCACAACCACGAGTACTCCATCCTCAAGTCGTTCGCGGTGCTGGAGGAGACTCCCGGCGTTCCGGGACTCGACCTGCCAGGGCTCGACATCGCCTCCGTGGCCCATGGCTTCGGATGCCGCGCGGTCGACGTAGAGACCACTCAGGACCTGGAGCGGGAGTTCAAGGCGGCCCTGGCCGCCGGCACCACCACTGTCATCGTGGTGCCCACGCAACCCCAGAAGGCGATGTTGTAGGCCTTGCGGCCCGCAGGAACGGAGAGGGGACAGCAGTCATGGACCTCGGCCTGAAGGACCCGGTCTACATCGTCACCGGTGGCACCCGCGGGCTGGGCAGGGCCGCCGCGCGCGAGCTGGTGGCGGACGGTGCGAGGGTGGTCGTCAGCGGCCGCAGCGAGGAGTCGGTGGCTGCGGCCGAGGAGGAACTCGGCGGCGCGGGGCGGGTAGTCGGTGTCGTGGCCGACAACGCCGACACCGGGACTCCGGCCCGGCTGATCGCTGCGGCCCGCGATGCCTTCAAGCGGCTGGACGGGGTGCTCATCAGCGTCGGCGGACCGCCGACAGGTACGTCGGACACCATCGACGACGACCAGTGGCGCGCCGCCTTCGAGTCGGTCTTCCTCGGTGCGGTGCGGCTGTCCCGCGCCGTCGCGGCGGAGCTGGGCGAGGGAAGTGTCATCGGCTTCGTCCTTTCCACCTCCGTGTACGAGCCGATTCCTGACCTTGCGATCTCCAATGCCTTGCGGCCGGGCCTGGCCGGCTACGCGAAGAATCTCGCGAACGAGCTGGGCCCAAGGGGCATCCGTGTCGTCGGCCTCGTGCCCGCCCACATCGAAACCGACCGGGTACGCGAACTCTACGAACGGGGTGGAGACGCCGACGCCGCCCGCGAGAGTGCGACCGCCGACGTCCCCCTGCGCCGCTACGGAACGCCGGACGAGTTCGGCCGGAGCGCCGCCTTCCTGCTGTCGCCCGCCGCGTCGTATCTGACAGGAGTGATGCTGTCGATCGACGGGGGCGTGCGCAGAGGCTTCTAGTGCCTTGTCTCCTCGATCACGAAGCCCTGTCGGCAGGAGAAGAGCCCTGCAACGACCAACAACGCCTGTGAGGGCGCGGCCGGCCGCCGCGCACTCAGAGGCGTTCGTGCAGCTACACCCAGGTGTCCAGCCACATCCTGTTGCGCCAGTCGTCCAGCGGGATCGCCTGCCCCGTGTAGATCGGCCAGAAGTAGATGAAGTTCCAGATGATCAGCAGCACCAGCACCCCGGCAGCCACGGCGCCGATCGTCCTGCGCCGTTCGTCCGACCCGGGCGGGCCCACGATCGCGCCGATCATCATCGCGACCGCGAGACACAGGAACGGCACGAAGACGACGGCGTAGAAGAGGAAGATCGTGCGTTCCTGGTAGAAGAACCACGGCACCCACCCCGCCGCAACGCCGCAGGCGATCGCGCCGGCCCGCCAGTCGCGGCGGAAGAGCCAGCGCCACAGGACGTACGCGAGGGCGAAGCACGCGGCCCACCACAGCAGCGGGGTGCCGATCGCCAGGACCTCGCGGGCGCACTTGCCCGCCGTCGTCACGGGGCAGCCGTCCCGGCCGGCGGCCGGGTCCTCGTAGAAGTAGGAGACGGGGCGGCCCAGGACGATCCAGCTCCACGGGTTGGACTGGTACGTGTGGCCCGAGGTGAGGTTGACGTGGAAGTTGTAGACCTCGGTCTCGTAGTGCCAGAGGCTGCGCAGCCAGTCGGGCAGCCAGGACCAGGTCCCGCCCGGCGACTCCTTCTCGGCCCAGTCCCGGAAGTACCCCTTGTCGGTGACGATCCAGCCCGTCCAGGAGACGACGTACGTGACGATCGCCACCGGCACGGTCGAGACGAACGCCGGGACGAGGTCGCGCCGCAGGACCGCCGTGTACGGATGCACCGCGCCCGCCGTGCGCCGGGTACCGACGTCCCACAGCACCGTCATCAGGCCGAAGGCGGCCAGGATGTAGAGGCCGTTCCACTTGGTCGCGAAGGCCAGGCCCAGCATCAGCCCGGCCGCGATCCGCCACGGCCGCAGGCCCAGCCGCAGGTTCTCGGCGACCTCCGTGTCGGGCCGCAGCACGCCCTCCTCGTCCACCGGCAGTGCGGCGGCCAGCCGTCCGCGTGACCGGTCGCGGTCGACGAGCAGGCAGCCGAAGGCCGCGAGCACGAAGAACATCAGCACCTGGTCGAGCAGCGCCGTGCGGCTCATCACGAAGTGCAGCCCGTCCACGGCGAGCAGCGCGCCCGCCAGACAGCCCAGGAATGTCGAGCGGAACAGCCGCCGCCCGATCCGGCAGAGCATGAGCACGGACAGCGTGCCGAGCACGGCCACCATGAAGCGCCAGCCGAAGGGCGTGAAGCCGAAGAGCTGCTCGCCGAGCCCGATGACCCATTTCCCGACCGGGGGGTGGACGACATAGCCGGGGTCCGCGGGCACGGGGACCGCGTCCGGATTCGCCAGGATCGACTTGTCGACATCCTTCGGCCAGGAGCCCTCGTAGCCCTGGTTGATCAGCGCCCAGGCGTCCTTCGCGTAGTACGTCTCGTCGAATATCACCGCCTTGGGGCTGCCCAGATGCCAGAACCGCAGCACCCCGGCCACCAGCGCCACCAGCAGCGGCCCGCCCCACGCCACCGCCCGCTCGGCCGTGCGGTGCGCCGACGGCGGCACGCCGAGCAGCGACCACAGCCGGGCGGACGGCCGCGTGTAAGGAGGCACGAGCCGGTCGCGCAGCCCGATCCCGGGCCGCGGCGCATGGCCGAATCTGCGCAGGCGCTGCTGCCAGGAGAGTGGCTGTTCCACGGTGTCCGTCCCGTGCAGGGCCTGGGGGGCAGTACTGGTCACCGCGCCATCGTAGGGAACGCGTCTGTGCGATTGGTGTGTCCCGCCCTGCGAGGATGGCTCTGTGACTGGATCGGTGACTGGAACGCTCGTACTCGCAGGGACGCCCATCGGCGATGTGGCGGACGCGCCGCCGCGGCTGGCGGCGGAGCTGGAGACCGCAGATGTGGTCGCCGCGGAGGACACCCGGCGGCTGCGCCGGCTCACCCAGGCGCTCGGCGTGCAGACCCGCGGCCGGGTCGTGTCCTACTTCGAGGGCAACGAGTCCGCCCGTACGCCCGAACTGGTCGAGGCGCTGGAGGGCGGGGCCCGGGTGCTGCTCGTGACCGACGCCGGGATGCCGTCCGTCTCCGACCCCGGCTACCGGCTGGTCGCCGCGGCCGTCGAGAAGGACATCAAGGTCACGGCCGTGCCGGGCCCCTCCGCCGTGCTCACCGCGCTCGCACTGTCCGGACTCCCCGTCGACCGCTTCTGCTTCGAGGGCTTCCTGCCCCGCAAGGCGGGCGAGCGGCTCGGCCGGCTGCGCGAGGTCGCCGACGAGCGCCGCACCCTTGTCTACTTCGAGGCCCCGCACCGCCTCGACGACACCCTGGCCGCCATGGCCGAGGTCTTCGGCGCCGACCGCAGGGCAGCCGTCTGCCGCGAGCTGACCAAGACGTACGAGGAAGTGAAGCGCGGCGGCCTCGGCGAGCTGGCGGCGTGGGCGGCCGAGGGCGTACGCGGCGAGATCACGGTCGTCGTGGAGGGTGCCCCGGCAGCCGGGCCCGCCGAGCTGGACGCGGACGAGCTGGTGCGCCGGGTGCGCGTGCGCGAGGAGGCGGGGGAGCGACGCAAGGAGGCGATCGCCGCCGTCGCCGCGGAGGCGGGGCTACCCAAACGCGAGGTGTTCGATGCCGTGGTGGCGGCAAAGAACGCGGATCGAAACGTTCCGGCCAACGGTAAAGGGCTAACCTGAAAGGCAAAGCACAGACCGTGTGGCGAGCCTTTCGGGCATGGGAAGGCCCAAGTCCCTTCCATTAATCGACAGGCGCTGATGCGCTCCCGCCGGAAAAGGCGTCCACTGGATCAGTGGAGAGGAGCTCACATGAGCGAGATCGCAGGTATTCGCGTCGCCCACGAGGCCTATGCCTTCGCCTGCATGCGATGCGGATACGGCTGGGAGCAGGCGTACGAGATAGAGCACCACACGGACGCCGCCGGACACGACTTCATCATCTACAAGGCGGACGGAATACACGTTCCGTCGCCGCTGTCCCGGCCGACGTGCCTGAACTGCGGCGAGCACAAGGTGCGGATCATGAGGGCCGGCCAGGTCTCCTCGGTGCGTAACAGGCTCGACGCGCATTACCACTACCCGGTCGCACCTGGCATCGCCGGACCCGTCCCGGCGACTCACTCACCCGCCAAGAAGGCACCGGCTGCGACGGAAGCGCCGGCTGCGACGGAAGAAGCAGCCGGATCCGCGGCGGCGAAGCCCGCGGACGCCCCCGACGACGCCTCCGCGCCGGCACGCCGCAGGCGTCTGTCCGACCTGTTCCGCTCCTCCCACCACAAGCGGTAGCCGTACGGAAGCGACACGGCCGGGGCTCGTAGGATCGCGTTCATGAGCCCCAAGTCCAACGACGCCCCTCCACCGCTGCCGGCACCGCTGAGTGTGCCGGTCGCCGATTCGCACACCCACCTGGACATGCAGAGCGGCACCGTCGAGGAGGGCCTGGCGAAGGCCGCCTCGGTCGGTGTGACGACCGTCGTCCAGGTGGGCTGCGACATCAAGGGCTCCCGCTGGGCCGCGGAGACGGCCGCCGCGCACGAGAACGTGCACGCCGCCGTGGCACTGCACCCGAACGAGGCGCCCCGCATCGTGCACGGGGACCCCGACGGCTGGTCGCGGCAGGGGGCCAGGGAGGCGGGCGGCGACGCCGCCCTCGACGACGCGCTCGCCGAGATCGACCGGCTCGCCGGGCTCGAGCAGGTCAGGGCCGTCGGCGAGACCGGTCTCGACTTCTTCCGTACGGGCCCCGAAGGTGTCGCGGCCCAGGAGGCGTCTTTCCGCGCCCATATCGAGATCGCCAAACGCCACGGAAAGGCCCTCGTCATTCACGACCGGGACGCGCACGCCGATGTGCTGCGCATTCTGGCGGAGGAAGGGGCCCCCGAGCGGACCGTGTTCCACTGCTATTCAGGGGACGCCGATATGGCCCCTATCTGCGCGAACGCCGGGTACTACATGTCGTTCGCCGGCAATGTCACCTTCAAGAACGCCCAGCCGCTGCGCGACGCGCTCGCCGTCGCACCGCTGGAACTCGTCCTGGTGGAGACCGACGCACCCTTTCTGACGCCCGCGCCGTACCGCGGACGGCCCAACGCGCCGTATCTCATTCCGGTCACGGTCCGGGCGATGGCCGCGGTGCGCGGGATCGACGAGGACGCGATGGCGGGGGCGATCGCGGCGAACACTGCACGGGCGTTCGGTTATTGATCGTTAACGGCGAGAAGGGCCACGACACCGCGTAGTCGCGTCGCTTTGGAGAGTGACCACTGCTCGGCTAGGGTCCCGGCCTCGTGAGCACTTCACAGGGCAGTCACCGTGCCGCACGCGGCGGGCGCCGCGCCGCCTCGCTCATGGAGCCTGCGCCGCCGCCCGTGCCGCCGGCTCCGGTGGCGGTCCCGGGTCCGGTCGTGGTCCCGGCTGCGGTGGCGGTCCCGGGTCCGGTCGTGGTCCCGGCTGCGGTGGCCGTCCCGGGTCCGGTCGTGGTTCCGGCTCCGGTCGCCGTACCGGCTCCGGTCCTGGTCCCGGCTGCGGTCGTGGTCCCGGGTCCGGCCGTGTCGCCGTACGAGCCGACCGTCCCGGCGCTGGTCCACGGCGACGCGGACACCGCCACCTCCGTCGGCCCTGTCGCCCCCTGCGGCCGCGCCGAAACCCGCCGCGCCGCCCGCCGTCGCAGAACGGGCCAGGGCGGACCCCCCGAAGCCCTGCGCCGCATCGTCCCGCAGGCCGTCGTCGTCGCCTTCCTCGCCGGCGGCACCACCGCCTTCGTCGCCGCCGACAAGGCCGTCCGGCTCAGCGTCGACGGCGTACCCCGCAGCCTGCACACCTTCGCCGACGATGTGCACGAGCTGCTCGCCGACGAGGGCGTGACCGTAGGCGCGCACGACATCGTCGCCCCGGCCCCCGGAGCCCCCCTCTCCAGCGGCGACGAGGTCGTCGTCCGCTACGGGCGCCCCGTCACCCTCACCCTCGACGGCCGCCGCCGCCAGGTGTGGACCACCGCCCGCACCGTCGACGACGCGCTGCGCCGGCTCGGGGTACGGGCCGACGGCGCGTCCCTGTCCGCGTCCCGCTCCCTGCCGATCTCCCGCAGGGGCCTCGCGCTCGACGTACTCACCGAGCGGACCGTCACCGTCATGGCCGACGGCCGTGAGCGCACCATCCGTACGAACGCGGCGACCGTGCGCGAAGCGGTCGAGCAGACCGGGGTCACCCTGCGCGGCCAGGACACCACGTCCGTGCCGCCCGGCAGCTTCCCGCGTGACGGCCAGACCGTCACCGTCATGCGGATCACCGCCACCCAGCAGGTCCGCGAGGAGCCCATCCCGTACGAGACCGTCAGGATCCAGGACCCGGCCCTGCACTCCGGCACCGAGGACGTCGAGCGGCAGGGACGGCACGGCGCCCGACGCGTGACGTACTCCCTCCGCACGGTCAACGGCGTCCGGCAGAAGCCGAAGAAGATCTCCGAAGAGGTCCTACGGGAGCCGGTCGCCCAGCGGATCAAGGTCGGCACCAAGCCGCTGCCGGACTCGGTCGAGGGCACCGACGGCCTCAACTGGAAGGCCCTCGCCCGGTGCGAGTCGGGCGGGCGCCCCCATGCCGTCGACCCGTCGGGGACCTACGGCGGGCTGTACCAGTTCGACGGCGCCACCTGGCGCGCACTGGGCGGCAAGGGCCGCCCGCAGGACGCGACCGCCGCCGAGCAGACGTACCGAGCGAAGAAGCTCTACGTGCAAAGGGGGGCGAGTCCGTGGCCGCACTGCGGCCGTAGGCTGTACCGGTGAGCACCAGCACCGATCCCGACGGCTCGTCCGGCCCCGACGGGCCCACGGGTCCGACCGGCCCCACCGGTCCCTCCAGCCTCTCCAGCCCCTCCGGCCCCGATGCCCTCCTCGGCCCCGCCGACATCCGTGAACTGGCCGCAGCGCTCGGGGTGCGTCCCACCAAGCAGCGGGGCCAGAACTTCGTCATCGACGCCAACACGGTCCGCCGGATCGTCCGCACCGCAGAGGTGCGCCCCGACGACGTCGTGGTGGAGGTCGGACCAGGGCTCGGCTCGCTCACCCTCGCCCTGCTCGAAGCCGCGGACCGCGTGACGGCCGTCGAGATCGACGACGTCCTGGCCGCCGCGCTGCCGAACACGATCGCCGCACGGATGCCCGAGCGGAAGGACCGCTTCGCGCTCGTGCACTCCGACGCCATGCACATCCAGGAGCTGCCGGGTCCTGCGCCGACCGCGCTCGTCGCGAACCTGCCGTACAACGTGGCCGTGCCCGTGCTGCTGCACATGCTGGAGCGCTTCCCCACCATCGAGCGCACGCTCGTCATGGTCCAGTCGGAGGTCGCCGACCGGCTCGCCGCCCGGCCCGGCAACAAGGTCTACGGCGTCCCGTCCGTGAAGGCCAACTGGTACGCGGAGGTCAAGCGGGCCGGCGCGATCGGCCGCAATGTCTTCTGGCCCGCGCCCAACGTCGACTCCGGGCTCGTGTCCCTGGTCCGGCGGACCGAGCCGCTGAGGACGACCGCCTCCAGGGCCGAGGTCTTCGCCGTCGTCGACGCGGCCTTCGCCCAGCGCCGCAAGACCCTGCGCGCCGCCCTCGCCGGCTGGGCGGGCTCCCCCGCGGCGGCGGAGGCCGCGCTGGTCGCGGCCGGCGTCTCGCCGCAGGCGCGGGGCGAATCCCTGACGGTGGAAGAGTTCGCGCGCATCGCGGAGGCCAAGAAGTGAGCGTCACGGCACGAGTGCCCGCCAAGGTCAACGTCCAGCTGGCGGTGGGCGCCGCGCGGGAGGACGGCTACCACGACCTGGCCAACGTCTTCCTCGCCGTCGGCCTGTACGACGAGGTCACGGTGAGCCCGGCCGACGAGCTGACGATCACCTGCTCCGGCCCCGACGCGGACCAGGTGCCCCTGGACCGTACGAACCTCGCCGCGCGCGCCGCCGAACTGCTCGCCGCCCGTCACGGCATCGACCCGGCCGTCCACATCCACATCGCCAAGGACATCCCGGTCGCGGGCGGCATGGCCGGCGGCAGCGCCGACGGCGCGGGCGCGCTGCTGGCGTGCGACGCGCTGTGGTCCACCGGGGCGTCGAAGGCCGAGCTCCTCGATATCTGCGCCGAGCTCGGCAGCGATGTGCCGTTCAGCCTGGTCGGCGGCGCGGCGCTGGGCACGGGCCGGGGCGAGCGGCTCACGGAACTGCCCGTCGGGGGCGCCTTCCACTGGGTGTTCGCGGTCGCCGACGGCGGGCTGTCCACCCCTGCCGTGTACCGGGAGTTCGACCGCCTGAACGCCGGCGTGGACGTCCCCGCCCCGGTGGCCGCCCCGATGCTCCTCGACGCCCTGCGCACGGGCGACGCGGCCGCGCTCGCGGGCGCGCTCGTGAACGACCTGCAGCCGGCGGCGCTGTCGCTGCGGCCGTCCCTCGCGGACACCCTCCGCGCCGGCACCGATGCCGGCGCCCTCGCGAGCCTCGTCTCGGGGTCCGGCCCGACGACGGCCTTCCTCGCGAAGGACGCGGACGCGGCGGGAACGATCGCCGAGGCCTTGCTGGCCTCGGGCACCTGCCGCACGGCGCGGGTGGCCCAGGCCCCGGCCCCGGGCGCGACGCTCGTGTAGCCGGGGGCCGTGGCCGCACCGGCCGGTCACGGCCGCGTACTCACGCGGGAATTGAGTACGCGAGCGCTGACGCTCGCACCGCCGCACGCGCCACCGTGTCCGTATGCCAACACGCGTACGTGAGCTCGCCGAAGCCACCCCGGACACCCGGGACCGTTACGTCGATCTGCTGCGGGTCGCCTCGCTCGGGACCGTCGTCCTCGGCCACTGGCTGATGGCGGCCGTCACCGCCGACGGCGTCGGCAATCTGCTCGCCGTCGTGCCGGAGCTCCAACTCCTCACCTGGGCCCTGCAGATCATGCCGGTGTTCTTCTTCGTCGGCGGCTTCTCGCACGCGCTCTCCTACCGCTCGCTGCGCCGCAAGCAGCCGGACGGATCCGTGTACGCGGCGTTCCTGCGGGCCCGGCTGCGCCGGCTGCTGCGTCCCACCATGGTCTTCGTCCTGGTCTGGGGAGCGGCTGCGCTGATCATCCAGTTGCTCGGCGGGGGCGGCGGACTGACCGGGGTCACGCTGCGGCTGGTGACCCAGCCGCTCTGGTTCATCGGCATCTATCTGGCGATGGTCGCCTTCACCCCGGCGCTGCTGAGGTTGCACGAGCGGTACGGCTGGGGCGCGTTCGGGGCGCTCGCGGGCGGGGCGGCCGCGGTGGACGTGCTCCGGTTCGCGCTCGGCGTCCCCTTCGTGGAGTTCCTGAACTTCGCGTTCGTCTGGCTGGCCGTCCACCAGCTCGGCTTCCTGCGTGCCGACGGCCGGCTGCGGCTGCCGTCCGTGCTCGCGGCGACCGGTCTGGCCGGGGCCGCCGCGCTCGTCGCCTTCGGCCCGTATCCGCTTTCGATGGTCGGGATGCCGGGGGAGCGGGTCTCGAACATGGCCCCGCCCACCCTCGCCCTCCTCTGCCACGGCCTGTGGCTGGTCGGCGCGGTCGAGCTGCTCCGCGGGCCCGGGGCCCGGCTGGTCGCGCGGCCCCGGGTGTGGCGGACGGTCGTCGCGGCGAACGGCATCGCCATGACCGCCTTCCTGTGGCACCTCACCGCGATGCTCGGCGTCTACGGCGCCGTCCTCACCCTCGGCCTCCCGCTCCCCGAACCGGCCTCGGCGGCCTGGTGGGCCCAGACTCCGTTCCGCATCGCCGCGGCGGCGGTGCTCACCACGCTGCTGGTCGCCGCGTTCCGCTCCTTCGAGCGCCCTTCGCCGACGCCCGCGGGCCCCGGCTCGGGCCCGCTCGCCGCGCTCGGCATCACCCTGTGCCTGCTCGGCGTGCTCGGCCTGTCGATGGTCGGCTTCGGCGGGCTGCTGGAGGGCCACTCGGCGACGCTGATCGCGTTCCCCGTCACCGCCCCGGCCGCCGTCGCGATGTCGCTGGCGGGCTGGCTGCTGGTGGAGCGCTCGGGCGGGCTCAGGCCGCGTGGTCGCCGTTGACGAACGGGGAGATGAACGCCGACCAGGCGGCGGCAGGAAGGGCGAGCTGGGGGCCGTCGGGGACCTTGGAGTCGCGGACGTGGACGGTGTCGGTTGAACCAGGCGAGTTCGGTGGTGCTCCGCCTCGGCGACGATGAAGCCGAACGGAACGTTCGGCCGCTCGCCCAGCAGCCGTTGACGCTCCATCCGTGCGGCGATCCGGCTCTCCACCTGCTCGTCCGACAGCGGGGGCACCTCGTTCTCGTACAGGGCCCGCAGGTACGCCTCCGACTGCAACAACCCCGGCACCATCCGGCACTCGTACGTACACAGACTCACCGCCGTCCTCTACCGCCGCGCCCCCCGTATCCCCCAGCGCCGCCTCCGCCGGCTCCACGAACTCCCTGTCCGGCATCCGCCGTCCGAGCTCGATCGAGGCCTGTCCACCCTCCGGGGCGGTACGGTCGCGCAGCGTACGCGCCCCCTTCGCCCGGCCGCGACGATTACGCTGGGAGGTCGATCGATCCCCGCGTCAGGAGAGAAATGGCAGTCAACCTCGTCAATGTCGAGGCAGTCAGCAAGGTGTACGGCACCCGTGCCCTGCTCGACGGAGTCTCCCTCGGCGTGTCCGAGGGAGACCGCATCGGTGTCGTGGGGCGCAACGGAGACGGCAAGACGACCCTCATCCGGATGCTCGCCAGGCTGGAGGAGCCCGACACCGGCCGGGTCACGCACAGCGGCGGGCTGCGTCTCGGGGTGCTCACGCAGCACGATTCGCTCGACCCGTCCGCCACCATCCGGCACGAGGTCATCGGCGACCTCGCCGACCACGAGTGGGCCGGAAACGCCAAGATCCGTGACGTCCTCACCGGGCTCTTCGACGGTCTCGACCTCTCCGGATTCCCGCAGGGCCTGGACACCGTCATCGCGCCGCTCTCCGGTGGCGAGCGGCGCCGTATCGCCCTCGCCAAGCTGCTCATCGGTGAGCCGGACCTGATCGTCCTCGACGAGCCGACCAACCACCTCGACGTCGAGGGCATCGCCTGGCTCGCCCGCCACCTGCGGGAGCGCCGCTCGGCGCTCGTCTGCGTCACGCACGACCGCTGGTTCCTCGACCAGGTCTGCACGCGCATGTGGGACGTCCAGCGCGGCACGGTGTACGAGTACGAGGGCGGGTACTCCGACTACGTCTTCGCGCGCGCCGAGCGCGAGCGCATCGCCGCCACCGAGGAGGTCAAGCGGCAGAACCTGGTCCGCAAGGAGCTGGCCTGGCTGCGGCGCGGCGCCCCCGCCCGTACGTCGAAGCCGCGCTTCCGCGTCGAGGCCGCCAATGAGCTGATCAAGGACGTGCCGCCGCCGCGCGACACCTCCGAGCTGATGAAGTTCGCCTCGTCGCGGCTCGGCAAGACGGTCTTCGACCTGGAGAACGTGACCGTCCAGGCCGGGCCGAAGGTGCTGCTCAAGCATCTGACCTGGCAGCTCGGCCCCGGCGACCGGTTCGGCCTGGTGGGGGTGAACGGCGCCGGCAAGACCTCGCTGCTGCGGGCGATGGCCGAGGCGGCCCGCAGTGACGGCGAGAAGCAGCCCAGCGCCGGGCGGATCGTCACCGGCAGGACCGTGAAGCTCGCCTATCTCTCCCAGGAGGTCGCCGAACTCGACCCGAACCTGCGGGTGCTGGAGGCCGTCCAGCAGGTCCGCGACCGCGTCGACCTCGGCAAGGGCCGGGAGATGACGGCTGGTCAGCTGTGTGAGCAGTTCGGCTTCTCCAAGGAGAAGCAGTGGACTCCGGTCGGCGATCTGTCCGGTGGTGAGCGCCGCCGGCTCCAGCTGCTGCGGCTGCTGATGGACGAGCCGAACGTCCTCTTCCTCGACGAGCCCACCAACGACCTCGACATCGAGACCCTCAACCAGCTGGAGGACGTCCTCGACGGCTGGCCCGGCTCGATGGTCGTCATCTCCCACGACCGGTTCTTCGTCGAGCGGACCACCGACCGGGTGTACGCGCTGCTCGGCGACGCCGCGCTGCGGATGCTGCCGCGCGGTATCGACGAGTACCTGGAGCGGCGCGCGAGGATGATCGAGGCCGCGGCCCCGGCACCGGCTGCCGCGCCGGCGAAGTCCGGAGCTCCGGAGAAGTCCGCCGCGGACGTGCGCGCCGCGAAGAAGGAACTCCAGAAGATCGAGCGGCAACTGGACAAGATCTCCGAGAAGGAGACCAAGCTGCACTCGCAAATCGCCGAAAACGCCACCGACTTCGAGAAGGTGGCGAAGCTCGACGCGGAACTGCGTGAACTGGCAGGGGAGCGCGAGGAGTTGGAGCTGCGCTGGCTCGAACTCGCCGAGGACGCGTAACGGCGGCATCACGGGCCGGTCCGCCCTTGGGTACAGGGGCGGGCCGGCCCGTACTTTCCGGCCAACCGGGTGATAAAAAGAAGCCCCGCTCGACTGACGTGACGCTGCGCCATCCATGTCCGATTCGCTCCTTTCCGTAAGGCAACTGCCGGACGGAATCGCGGGGGAGGCCGGTCGGGCCGTGGACCGCACGAAGGGGGAAGTGCTGCCATGACTCAGCCGCCCAGCCAGCAACCGCCGCAGGGAGGCTTCGGGTCTCCGCAGGACCCTCCCCCAGGCTCTTCGAGCTGGGGGGACCCCCAGCAGCAGGTCCCCCAGCAGCCCCAACAGCCCGTGCAGCAGCCTCAACAGCCCGCGCCGCCGCCCCAGATGCCGCCGGTCCCACCGCAGGCGCCGCCGCAGGCCACCGCGCCGGGGGTCCCGCCCCAGGCCGGTCAGCCGCAGCCCGGTTACGGCTATCCCCAGACTCCTCAGCCCGGTTACGGCTACCCGCAGCAGGCGCCCGGCCAGCCCGGCTCGTACAACCAGCCGGGTCCGTACGGCCAGCAGCCCGGACCGTACAACCAGCAGCCGGGCCCCTACGGTCAGCCCCAGGGCGGCTACGGCTACCCCACCCAGCCGCAGTACCCCGGTGTTCCCACCCCGCCGCCCGGTGGCGGCAGCGGCAACCCCTTCAAGGGCAAGCCCGGTGTCATCATCGGTGCGGCCGTGGCGGCGCTCCTCGTGATCGGCACCGGCACCTGGTTCGCGCTGAGCGGCGATGACGACGACAACAAGCCCACCGCCAAGCAGACCGCGCTCCCGCAGCCGAACGGCTCGGAGTCCGTCGACCAGGGCGACGGCACGGGCGGTGGCCGCGACGGCGTGGACGACCTCAACGCCGGGCGCAAGCCGGGCGAGGCGAAGGTCCTGTGGCTGGCGAAGAACGATGTCGACCTGCCGCGCGACGGTGCGGACGTGTCCGGTCCGTGGGTCGTCGGCGACACCGTCGTCAAGGGCATGTACAAGGAGCTCACGGGCTACTCGGCCACCACCGGCCAGAAGAAGTGGAGCCTCCCCTTCCCCGCCGAGCTGTGCGCGGCCAGCACGCAGCCGACGGCCAACGGCAAGCTCGTCGTCGCGTACAAGGACGGGACGAGCGACAAGGCCAACTGCACCCAGCTCCAGCAGGTCGACGTCACCACCGGCAAGGCCGGCTGGAAGCAGTCCATCCAGAAGAAGGGCACCTGGGACCTGCTCTCCGACATCAGCCTCACCATCAGCGGCAACACCGTGACCGCCGCGCGCCTCGGCAACTCGGACGCGTTCCGGGTCAGCGACGGCAAGGCGCTGTTCGGCAAGCTCCCGGGCAACTGCCAGCCGGAGGCCTTCGCCGGCGGCCCCAAGCTGATCGCCTCCGAGACCTGCCCCAGGGTCAACGGCAAGGCGCAGAACCAGGTCCAGGAGCTCGATTCGGCGACCGGCAAGGCGCTGTGGACGTACAAGCTCCCGGCCAACTGGGAGGTCGACAAGGTCTACTCGGTCTCCCCGCTCGTGCTTTCGCTGGAGGAGCCGGACCAGAAGAAGTGGAGCGTCATCGCGCTCAACCCGAACGGCACCCTGCGCTCCCAGATCGACGGAGGCACGGACAAGTACCAGCCGCGCTGCGGCGGCGGGTTCATCATTTTCGGCGCCCATCTGGAGGGCTGCGTCGGTGTCGCCGCCGATGCCAACACCTTCTACATGGCGACCGATCCCGCCGCCTCCGGCAAGTCCCGCTCCAACGCGGTCGTCGCTTTCGACCTCAACACGGGCAAGCGGAAGTGGCGTGCCGAAGCCCCGGCCGACCGCACGCTGGTGCCGCTGCGCATGGAGGGTTCCGACGTCCTCCTGTACATGGAGGGCACCTTCCTGGAGGGCGGCGCGGTGGCGACCCTGGCGCCGACGGGCGGTAAGCCGAAGGTGATCCTGCAGCACCCGAAGTCCACCGCCGAGATCGAGAGCGACTTCTACTCGCCGAAGATGATCTACCAGGACGGGCGGTTCTACATCGCCAGCAGCCGGGTGAGCGCGTCCAACGACGCGGAGGAGAAGGAGACCAAGACGATGATGGCGTTCGGGAAGTGACGGTCACGGCACCGCGATGACCCAGCCCACTCACTCTTCACCCCCTTCGGAGCAGCCCGGTCCGTACGGGCCGCCCCAGGCGGGGCCGTACGGCCGACTGAACCCGTACGGAGGCGACGACCGGGTTCCTCCTGCCGGTCAGGGGGGCGTACCGCCCGGTCGCCGGTTCACCGGACGGCCCGCGGCGCTGATCGCCGCGGGCCTGGCCGCGCTGCTGGCGATCGGCGGCGGCACCTGGTTCGCACTGTCCGGGGACGGCAAGGACAGCGGCGGCGGCAACAAGCCGACGGCCGGGGCGAGTCCCGGCGGCCCCTCCGCTTCGACGGACGGCGGCAAGCGGGGGAAGGCCGGCCTGCCCGGTGCGTCCGCCCCGGACACCGCCAAGGCCACCCGCCTCAACGCCGAGCGCAAACCCGGCGACGCCAAGGTCCTCTGGCTCCGCAAGAACGACGTCGATCTGCCCAGCACGGGCGGCGACGTGTTCGGTCCCTGGCTGGTCGGGGACACCGTCGTCACCGCCATGCACCGCTCGGTCACGGCCCATTCGGTGGTCGACGGCACCCTGAAGTGGAGCCTGCCGCTGGGCACCGGCATCTGCCGGGCCCCGCAGAACCCGTCGGCCGACGACAAGATCGTCCTCGCGGTGCAGGAGCGCCCGGGGGCGAAGGCGGACGAGTGCCGGCAGCTCCGGATGATCGACCTGCGCACGGGCAAGCAGGGCTGGCGGCAGGAGATCAAGAAGGACGGCAACTTCGACTTCGACTGGGACTACTCGATCACTCTCACCGGAAACACCGTCACCGCGGGCCGCTACGGGCACTCGAGCGCGTACCGGCTCAGCGACGGCAAGCCGCTGTGGGGCAAGTGGGACGGTGGCGAGGACGTCTGCCAGCCGCACGAGTACGCCAACGAAGGCTCCACGCTCGTCGCCTCCGTCATGTGCCCGGTCGACGACGCCGACAACCCGCAGGAGGAGGTCCACGGAATCGATCCGGCAACCGGTGCCTCCCGGTGGAAGTACCGTCTCCCGCGCGGCTACGTCGTCGAGCACGTGTACTCCGTCGATCCGCTGGTCGTCTACGCCCTCGACCGGGCGAAGGACCGGCAGGGCATCCTCGTACTCAACGACGACGGAACCAAGCGGTCCTCGCTCCGGGGCGATGACCAGTACGCGAACTGGTGCAGCGAAGACGTCGCCGACAAGGGCAATCTGCAGACCTGTCAGGTCGTCGCGGACGACAACACGCTCTACATGGCCACCGCCGGGCCGGACGGCCTGGACAAGCCCAACAGCATCGTCGCCTTCGACCTGGACACGGGCGTCGAGGTGCGGCGCATCAAGGCCCCCGGCGGACACATGATCATGCCGCTGCGGATGGAGGGGCGCGAGCTGCTCGTCAGGGTCCTGCCCACCATCGGCAGCGACGAGCCCGGGGCGCTGGCCTCCGTCGCACCCGGGGCGACCGACCTCCGTGTGCTGCTTCAGCTCCCCGCGTCGACCGCCAAGACCGAGCGGATGCTCATGGCGACCAGGGGCGTGTACGCCGACGGGCGCTATTTCCTCGTCGCCGACACCGTCGTCGCCTCGAACGACACCGAGGAGAAGGAGAGGGAGACGATGATGGCCATCGGCGAGTGACCCCGTCCCCAGGGACGACCCGGACCCGGCCCCCGACCGACTCCCTCCGCTTCACACCCTCAGAGGTACCCACGCATGACGCAGCCACCACAGCCGCCCAACCAGCCACCACAGCAGCCGAACCAGCCGAACCAGCCGCCGCAGCCGCAGCCCCCGCAGGGCGGCTTCGGCGCCCCGCAGGATCCCCCGCCCGGAGGCTTCGGTGCGCCGCAGGATCCCCCGCCCGGAGGCTTCGGCGCGCCGACCCCGCCGCCGCAGGGCCCGGGTTACGGATACCCGCAGACGCCCCCCGGCCAGCCCGCCGGGTACGGCTATCCGCAGGCCCCGGCCCCGGCCCCGGGCCCGGGCCAGCCGCCGACCCAGCCCATGGGCCAGCAGCCGTACGGCTACGGTTACCCGGCCCAGCCGACCCAGCCGATGCAGCCCCACTACGGACCGCCGCAGCCGCCGCGGAAGAAGCTGAACACCCAGATGCAGATCATCATCGCCGCGGTCGTCGCGGTGGTCCTGATCGTCGCCGGCGGTGTCTGGTTCGCGGCGGGCGACGACGACGCCAAGAAGACCCAGTCGAAGGGCTCGACCGAGGGCGCCAACGGAGAGAAGGACCTCGGGGGCGGCGGCAAGGAGCAGGCCCCCGACAACACCAAGTCCAAGGTGGCCTTCCAGCTGCCGCAGCCCAAGGTCGACGACGTCACCGTCGTGGACGGTTCCTGGCTCACCGACAAGGCGTACGTCAAGACGGGCAGCCGCTCCATCGTCGGCTACGACGCGGCCAAGGGCACCGTCCTGTGGACGATCCCACTGCCCGGCCAGCTGTGCGCGGCGTCCCGGCACATGACCGAGGACAACAAGACCGCGATCGCCTTCGAGCCCGGCAAGCGCACCACGGAGAAGTTCCAGCGGTGCAGCCAGGTCGGTGCCATCGACCTCAACGCCGGCAAGCTGCTGTGGACCAAGACGGCCAAGGGCGAGGGCGACGAGCCTGTCGCGTTCAACGAGATCACGCTGAGCGGCAACACCGTCGCGGCGGGCGGCACCGACGGCGGCGCCGCCTTCGACCTCAACACCGGCGCGGTCCGCTGGCAGCCGCAGGCCAACGCCGAGGAGTGCTACGACATGGGCTACGGCGGCGGCCCGGCCCTCGTCGCGGCGCGCAAGTGCGGTCCGTACGACAGCCAGTACGTCGTCATCCAGTCGCTGAACCCGACGACGGGCGCGCCCCTGTCCCAGTTCAAGATGCCGCCCGGTGTCGAGTACGCGAGCATCATCTCCACCAAGCCGCTGGTCGTCGCGGCCGACGTCGGCGACACCGCGGGTGACGGCAGCGGCATCTCGGACTTCTTCTCCATCGACGAGAAGACCGGCAAGCTCAAGGTCAAGATCGCGGCCGACGCCGACCGGTACGCCGCGCGCTGCCGCTCCACCGAGGTCGAGTCCTGCAGCAAGGCCGTGGTCGGAAACGGCCGGCTGTACCTGCCGACCGAGGACCACGAGGGAACCGGCGACTACGGCGACACCAACGAGATCGTCTCGTTCGACCTCACCACAGGGAAGCCGACCACGGACAAGGCCGAGGCGGGCGACCGCTACACGATGTTCCCGCTGCGCATGGACGGGGGCAACGTCATCGCCTACAAGTGGCCGCCGTACGACGGGGGCGGACAGATCGTCAGCATCGACGGCGGCACGTTCAAGCAGACCGTGCTGATGGAGAACCCGGCGGACGAGTCGATCCGGGACGCGGAGACCAGCTTCTCCTCCGACTATGCCGAGATCCTCTTCTCGGCCGGCCGGCTCTACCTCTCGGAGACGCTGCTGAGCAAGCCGAGCCCGGGCTCGAGCACGGACGAGAAGGAATATCTGGCGGTCTCGTTCTCCACCAACTGACACAGCCGACACGGCCCACACAGCCGACACGGATGGCGCGGTTGACACAACTGGCGTGGCACGACAGCTGCGTTGCGGCCCGGTGCCCCGATCGACGGATCGGGGCGCCGGGCCGTTTTGCCGAAGAATTCGGCATTCTGGGCGGCTTCTGGCACGTAAGGGGCGCGCGACGTCGAACAAGCGTGTAGCTTGCCGGGGCAATAGGCTGGGGGGCCGGGGGGCCGACTCCAGGGGTATGGGGGGTTGCTCGATGGGTGTGCGGCTCATGGTGGTCGATGACCACCGACTGCTCGCCGAGGCGCTCGCCTCGGCTCTGAAGCTGCGCGGGCACCGGGTGCTCGCGGCTGCGGCGCCGACGGCGGGGGTGGCGGAGCTCGTGGTGAGCAGGGCGCCCGAGGTGTGCCTGCTGGGTACGGCGACTCCGGCTGAACCGGGGGTCTTCGACCCGATCGTCCGGATCAAGCGGGAACGCCCGCAGGTGGCGGTGGTCGTGCTGGGTCCGGTGCCGTCCCCGCGGGGGATCGCGGCGGCGTTCGCGGCCGGCGCGTCCGGTTACGTACGTCATGACGAGCGCATCGAGGGTGTCGAGCGCGCCATGATCAAGGCGCGGTCGGGCGAGGCGGCGGTCGCGCCGCAGCTGCTGCAGGGCGCCTTCACCGAGCTCCTGAACCCGGCGGCCCAGCCGGACGACGAGGGCCAGCGGCTGCTCCAGATGCTCACTCCGCGAGAGGTCGAGGTGCTGGTGCGGGTGGCCGAGGGCGAGGACACCCGGCTGATCGCGGCAGGCATGGGGATCGCCCCCAGCACGGCCCGCACCCATGTGCAGCGCGTCCTGATGAAGCTCGGCGTGGGCTCCCGTCTCGAGGCCGCGGCCCTGGCGGCCCGCACCGGCCTCCTGGACCGCGCCCCGATCGCGTTGCCCGGACCGGCCGAGGCTCCCGACCAGGAGTCCTGACCGCGCCGCGACGCCTACTGCGCCGCACCGCGCCTACAGCACCGCACCGCGCCGCGCTACCGCACCGCACCGCGCTCACTCAAGAGCGGTGCGGCGCGCAAGCCTGCGCTCAACACGCCGGGGCATTGACGTCACATGTTCGCTCATGGTTCTTTGTGTGAGGTTCTGTTTGATGACGTTCATGAGGAGCGCCGGTGTGAAGAAGACGGTGTCCAGGCTCGCCGACGGCCGTGAGCTGCTGTACTACGACCGCCGCGACGACATCGTTCGCGAGGCCGTGGACCGGCGGCCCCTCGACGCCGTCTCCACCGCCTCGGAGATCCGCCACGACCCGCTGCTCGGGGACGCGGTCGCCATCGCCTCCCACCGCCAGGGCCGCATCTACCACCCGCCCGCCGACGAGTGCCCCCTGTGTCCGTCCCGCGACGGCCGGCTCAGCGAGATCCCGGACAGCGACTACGACGTCGTGGTCTTCGAGAACCGCTTCCCCTCCCTCGCCGGGGGTTCCGGCCGCTGCGAGGTCGTCTGCTTCACCCCCGACCACGACACCTCCTTCGCAGGGCTCAGTGAGGAGCAAGCCGCCCTCGTCCTGGAGGTCTGGACCGACCGCACCGCCGAGCTCGCCGAACTACCGCAGGTCAAGCAGGTGTTCTGCTTCGAGAACCGGGGCGCCGAGATCGGCGTCACCCTCGGCCATCCGCACGGGCAGATCTACGGCTACCCCTTCGTCACCCCCCGCACCGCCCTCATGCAGCGCTCGGTCGCCGAGCACCGGGCCGCCACCGGCCGCAACCTCTTCGACGACACCGTCGCGCGCGAGCTCGCCGACCCCGTTCGAGTGGTCCTGGAGGGCACCCACTGGGTGGCCTTCGTGCCGTACGCGGCGCACTGGCCGTACGAGGTGCACCTCTATCCGCGCCGCCGGGTTCCGGACCTGAGGGAGCTGGACGACGCGGCGCGCACAGAGTTCCCACAGGTCTATCTGGAACTCTTGAAGCGCTTCGACCGGATCTTCGGCACGGATGACCCGCCGACCCCGTACATCGCCGCCTGGCACCAGGCGCCGTTCGGTGACGGCGGTGGCTTCCGGCGCGCGGACTTCGCGCTCCACCTCGAGCTCTTCACCATCCGCCGCACGTCCGGAAAGCTGAAGTTTCTCGCGGGTTCCGAGTCCGGCATGAGTGTGTTCATCAACGATGTGCCGCCGGAGGCCGCGGCCGAGCGACTGCGAGAGGTAGCGAGCAGCAGATGAGCAAGTACCTGGTGACGGGCGGCGCCGGCTATGTCGGCAGTGTGGTGGCCGCGCATCTGCTGGAGGCCGGGCACGAGGTGACCGTGCTCGACGATCTGTCCACGGGCTTCCGCGAGGGGGTGCCGGACGGTGCCACGTTCATCGAGGGCCGTATCCAGACCGTGTTCGATGAAAAGCACGGTGCGCACTGGTTCGACTCCTCGTACGACGGCGTCCTCCACTTCGCCGCGTTCTCGCAGGTCGGCGAGTCGGTCGCGGACCCCGAGAAGTACTGGGTGAACAACGTCGGCGGTACGATCGCGCTGCTCGCGGCGATGCGCTCCGCCGGGGTGCGCAAGCTCGTCTTCTCCTCCACCGCGGCGACGTACGGGGAGCCGGTCTCCACCCCGATCACCGAGACCGACCCGACCGCCCCGACCAGCCCGTACGGCGCGTCCAAGCTGGCCGTCGACCACATGATCAGCGGCGAGTGCGCCGCGCACGGCCTTGCTGCCGCCTCGCTGCGCTACTTCAACGTGGCGGGCGCGTACGGCAGTTGCGGCGAGCGCCACGACCCCGAGTCGCACCTCATCCCGCTCGTCCTCCAGGTCGCCCTCGGCCGGCGCCGGGCGATCTCGGTCTTCGGCGACGACTACCCCACCCCCGACGGCACCTGCGTACGCGACTACATCCACGTCGCCGACCTGGCCGAGGCGCATCTGCTCGCCATGGACAAGGTCACCGCGGGCGAGCATCTGATCTGCAATCTCGGCAACGGCAACGGCTTCTCGGTCCGCGAGGTCATCGAGACCGTCCGCAAGGTCACCGGGCACCCCGTGCCCGAGGTCGCCGCGGCCCGCCGCCCCGGCGACCCGGCCGTGCTCGTCGCCTCCGCCGCCACCGCCCACCAGCGCCTCGGCTGGAGCCCGTCCCGGGCGGACCTCGCGGGCATCGTCGCGGACGCGTGGGCCTTCGCGCGGGAGAGGGCGGCCGAGGGATGAACGTCGTCGCCGAGCAGTTCGCGGAGCTCTACGGGTACGCCCCCGAGGGCGTCTGGGCCGCGCCGGGCCGGGTCAATCTGATCGGCGAGTACACCGACTTCAACGACGGCTTCGTGATGCCGCTCGCCCTGCCGCACCGGGCGGTCGCCGCGGTGGCGCGGCGCACCGACGGGCTGCTGCGGGTGCACTCGGCGGACATGGACGAGGGCGTGGTCGAGCTGGCGGTCGCGGACCTCGCGCCGGGGTCCGGCTCCGGCTGGGCCGCGTACCCGGCGGGTGTGGTGTGGGCGCTGCGGGAAGCCGGGCATCCGGTCACCGGCGCGGATGTGCAGATAGCGTCGAACGTGCCCACGGGCGCGGGACTCTCCTCCTCGGCGGCCCTGGAGGTCGTCACGGCGCTGGCGCTCAGCGAGCTGTACGGACTCGGCCTCGAGCCCGCACAGCTGGCAGTGCTCGCCCAGCGCGCCGAGAACGCCTTCGTCGGTGTCCCGTGCGGGGTCATGGACCAGATGGCGTCCGCCTGCTGCACCGAGGGCCACGCCCTGTTCCTCGACACCCGTGACCTCACCCGGCGCCAGGTCCCCTTCGACCTCGCCATCCATGGCCTGCGGCTCCTGGTCGTCGACACCCGTGTGAAGCACGCGCTCGGGGACGGCGCGTACGCGCAGCGGCGCGCGGGCTGCGAGGCGGGTGCGCGAGCGCTCGGCGTGCGCGCGCTGCGCGAGGTTCCGTACGTGCAACTGTCCGATGCCCTCGCGCGTTTGAACGACGCCGCGCTTTCCCGGGGAACGTCCCCCGGACCCCCGGCCGAAGAGATCCGCCGCTACGTGCGCCATGTCGTCAGCGACAACCACCGCGTCGAGCGGACGATCGCCCTCCTCGACGCGGGTGACCTCCGTGGCGTCGGCCCGGTGCTCACCGAGGGGCATGCCTCGCTGCGGGACGATCTCCAGGTCTCCTGCCGGGAGTTGGACCTGGTGGTCTCCGTGGCCAATGCGGCGGGCGCGCTCGGCGCCCGGATGACCGGCGGCGGCTTCGGCGGCTCGGCGGTCGTCCTGGTCGAGGAGGCCGCCGCGGACGTGGTGACCAAGGAGGTCACGTCGGCCTTCGCGGCGGCGGGACACACCGCGCCGAGGGTCTTCCCCGCGATCCCGTCGGGCGGCGCGCGCCGCGTTCAGTAGGCGACCCGAAGGGGATCCGAGGGCGGTCCGAGCGGGACCCGAGGGCGACCCGAAGGGGGAACCGGAGGCGACAACGATCGGTCAGCGCGCCGATCTCTGTCGACTTCTGTCCTGTTCCGAAACAACAGACACACGCAGAACAGCCTGGCCAACCAGTTCTGCAAATATCCTTCCCCTCCTGTCGCCCGGCCCTACTCTGATGAACAGCACCGGTGGGGGCCGGTGCTGTTCAGGGGGCGAGACAGTCGGGTACGACGCCCGGGGCGGGGTAGCAGTCAAGAGCGCGGCGGCGGCCGTGGACTGCGTACCACTCCATCCTCGGGCGCCGTACCCGCGCTTCCGGTCCTCCGCCGGAAAAGCGCAGCTTGGGGGTGTCTGTGGTTCGTATCCGGGTCCTGGTGGTGGATGACCACCGAATCTTCGCCGAGTCCCTCGCCGCGGCGCTCGCGGCCGAGCCGGACGTCGACGTGGCCGCGGCCGGCAGCGGCCCTGCCGCGCTGCGCTGCCTGGAGCGCGCTGCGGCCGACGGCCGCAGATTCGACGTGATGCTCGTGGATGCCGATCTGGGCGTGGCCCCCGCGCCGGCCGCCCCGATCGTCGCACGGGCCGTCCCCGACAACGGGGAGGGCGGCTTCGTGGACGGCATCTCCCTGGTGGCCGCGGTCCGTTCGGCCAGGCCGGCGGTCCGCTCGGTCGTGCTCGCCGAGAAGGACGACCCGCGCCGGGCGGCCCTCGCGCTGCAGGCGGGCGCCTCCGGCTGGGTGGCCAAGGACTGTTCGCTGCAGCGGCTGCTCACGGTGATCCGCGGTGTGCTCCGCGAGGAGACGCATCTGCCGCCCGCGCTGCTCACCGGCGTACTGCGGGAGCTCACCGCCGCGCGCAAGCACCGCACCGAGAGCGAGCGGCTCGTCGAGTCCCTCACCCCGCGCGAACGCGAGGTGCTGCGCTGCATGGTGGCCGGCCTCGGCCGCAAGGCGGTCGCGGAGCGCCTCTACCTCTCCCCGCACACGGTCCGCACCCATATGCAGAACGTGCTGGGGAAGCTGGGTGTGCACTCCACGCTCGCGGCGGTGGCGCTGGCCCGGCGGGCCGGCGTCGGACCGGCGGAGCTGGACCTGTCGGCAGTGGGGAGCGCGGGTTAGTCCGGTGGATCGGGCTGGAGCCCAGAAAGATCCGCCGGACACCCCTAAGGAGCCGGGCGAGGAGCAAGCACGGCAAGGCGCGCGAGGAGAGCGCAGCGGCGCTGCGCGCGACGTGGGCCCCTCCAGCCGCGAAGGCGGCGACAGGAGGGAGCACAAGCAGCCAGGCGCAGCTCATCGGCACGCGACGCCGCGAGCCCGCTGTCGGCAGGTCCTCAGCCGGGGATGTTGTCGAACGGGGCGGTCAGCTGGCGTAGCAGCGCGGCCAGTTCGCCGCGCTGGGCGCGCGAGAGCTCGCCGAGGATCGCGCGCTCCTGGGCGAGCAGCCCGGCGAGTGCCTGGTCGGCGCGGTCGCGCCCCTCGGGGGTGAGCCGCACCAGCACACCCCGCCGGTCGCTCGGGTCGGGCAGCCGCTCGACCAGGCCCTTCTTGGCGAGCCGGTCGATGCGGTTCGTCATCGTGCCGGAGGTCACCAGGGTCTGCGTCAGCAGCTGGCCGGGGGAGAGCTGATACGGCGCGCCCGCGCGCCGCAGCGACGTCAGTACGTCGAACTCCCAGGGCTCCAGGCTGTGCTCGGAGAACGCGAGCCGGCGGGCGCGGTCGAGATGCCGGGCCAGCCTGGAGACACGGCTGAGCACCTCGAGCGGTTCCACGTCGAGGTCGGGGCGCTCGCGGCGCCATGCAGCGACCAGTCGGTCGACCTCGTCCTCCATGACGATCAGTGTAGATGGTCTGTCGACATGAAGTCTCTTGACGTCAAGATATATTTCGATGGACTATTGGGCATGGTCGGGCCGGAACCTCGTTCCGCTTGGTTGCACCGTTCCAGTAAGGGGGCTCGAACATGAATTCCGCACCAACCTGGGATCCACAGCAGTACCTCCGCCATTCAGGCCACCGAACACGCCCGTTTCTCGACCTGCTCGCCCGGATACCCGAACTGCCGCACGGCGCCCGTTCCCCTCGCATCGCCGACCTCGGCTGCGGGCCGGGCAATGTGACCGTCCTCCTCGCCGACCGCTGGCCCGACGCCCGCATCACCGGCCTCGACCTCTCCCCGGAGATGCTCGCCCGGGCCGAGAAGGAGTACGCGGGCACCACCCACGGCGGCGGCTGGCTCGACTTCCGCGCCGCCGACGCGGCGCACTGGACTCCCGACGAGCCGTACGACCTGATCGTCTCCAACGCAGCACTGCAGTGGGTGCCCAACCACCCCGAATCGCTCCCCGCCTGGATCGAGGGCCTCGCCCCCGGCGGCACCTTCGCCTTCCAGGTCCCGGGGAACTTCACCTCACCCAGCCACGCCCTGCTCGGCGAGCTCTGCGACACGCCCCAGTGGCGCGACCGCCTCGCCGACCAGGGCCGCCGCTTCGTCCATGTCCTCGAACCCGCCGACTACCTCATGCGGCTCGCCGACCTCGGCTGCGCGACGGACGTCTGGGAGACCACCTACTCCCAGCTCCTCACCGGCGAAGACCCCGTCCTCGACTGGGTGAAGGGGACAGCGCTGCGGCCGGTCCTCACCGCCCTGGAGGGCGACGACCCCGCGATCGAGGAGTTCCTCGGCCAGTACCGCGATCTGCTCCGCAAGGCCTATCCGCCCGGGCCGCACGGAACGGTCTTCCCGTTCCGCCGGATCTTCGCCGTGGCCCGCAAACCGCAGTAGCGCAGGAGAGAGGGAGCCGATGCTGACCGCAGTCGACCACGTCCAGCTCGCCGCGCCGCCGGGCACCGAGGACGCCCTGCGCGCCTATTACACCGATGCCCTCGGCATGACCGAGATCCCCAAGCCCCCGGCCCTCGCCGCCAACGGCGGCTGCTGGTTCCAGGCCGGGGCCGTCCAGCTCCACATCGGCATCCAGAGCGACTTCCACCCCGCGAGGAAGGCCCACCCCGGCCTGCGCGTCAGCGATATCGAGGCGTATGCCGGCCGCCTCGCGTCCCACGGCGCGGAAGTCGTCTGGGACCACGACCTCCCGGGCCACCGGCGCTTCTTCTCCGAGGACCCGGTCGGCAACCGGCTGGAGTTCCTGGAGCCGGACACCGAGCCGCCACCATGAACGATGCACCCGCCCGGTCGGCGACCGGTCCGCCGTCCCACACGCACCGGACCGACCGCCGACCGGGTCTTGCCATGAAACGTGTCAGTGCAGGGTGGTGTACGTGTTCCGGCCGGGACCGTGCTCACCCGGACCCCTGAACGGCGCGGCCGGCCCGCGGGCTCAGCTCTTGCGGTGCCCTATCAGCCGCGGCTTCTGCTCCAGACCGTCAAGACCGTGCCACGCCAGATTCACCAGATGCGCCGCGACCTCCGCCTTCTTCGGCTTACGGGCGTCCAGCCACCACTGGCCGGTCAGGGCGACCATCCCCACCAGCGCCTGTGCATACAGTGGCGCCAGCTTCGGGTCGAAGCCGCGGGCCTTGAACTCCAGGCCCAGAATGTCCTCGACCTGCGTGGCGATGTCGCTGATCAGCGAGGCGAAGGTGCCCGTCGACTGGGCCACCGGCGAGTCGCGGACCAGGATGCGGAAACCGTCCGTGTACGTCTCGATGTAGTCGAGCAGCGCGAACGCAGCCTGCTCCAGCAGCTCACGCGGGTGGCCCGCGGTGAGCGCACCGGTCACCATGTCGAGGAGCTGCCGCATCTCGCGGTCCACCACGACCGCGTACAGGCCTTCCTTGCCGCCGAAGTGCTCGTACACCACCGGCTTGGAGACCCCGGCCTTCGCCGCGATCTCCTCGACCGACGTGCCCTCGAACCCCTTCTCGGCGAAAAGCGTGCGGCCGATGTCGAGCAGTTGCTGGCGGCGCTCCGCCCCGGTCATCCGGACTCTGCGCCCGCGCCGGGGCCTGTCGCTGCTGCTGGTACTGCCGTCGATCGCCACGTCCTCAATCATGCCGCCTCCGCGGCCTCCGTCCTGCGCCGGGAGTCGATCCGGTCCGCGCTCGGCCAGCGCACGTCGTACGCCCAGCCCAGCAGCTCGAACCAGCGGATCAGCCGGGCGCTGGAGTCGATCTGCCCGCGCATCACACCGTGCCGCGCGCTGGTCGGGTCGGCGTGGTGCAGGTTGTGCCACGACTCGCCGCACGACAGCACCGCGAGCCACCACACATTGCCCGAGCGGTCACGCGACTTGAAGGGACGCTTGCCCACCGCGTGACAGATCGAGTTGATCGACCACGTGACGTGGTGCAGCAGCGCCACCCGGACCAGCGAACCCCAGAAGAACGCGGTGAAGGCGCCCCACCACGACATCGTCACCAGGCCGCCGACCAGCGGCGGGATCGCGAGCGAGACGATCGTCCAGTACACGAACTGGCGGGAGACCGCCCGGATCGCCGGGTCCTTGATCAGATCCGGCGCGTACTTGTGCTGCGGGGTCTGCTCCTCGTCGAACAGCCAGCCGATATGCGCCCACCACAGGCCCTTCATCAGCGCCGGCACTGTCTCACCGAAACGCCACGGCGAATGCGGGTCACCCTCGGCGTCCGAGAACTTGTGGTGCTTGCGGTGATCCGCAACCCAGCGGACCAGCGGGCCCTCCACGGCCAGCGACCCCATCACCGCGAGCGCGATCCGCAGCGGGCGCTTCGCCTTGAAGGAGCCGTGCGTGAAATAGCGGTGGAAGCCGATCGTGATGCCGTGGCAGCCGATGAAGTACATCGCCACCATCAGGCCGAGGTCGAGCCAGCTGACGCCCCAGCCCCAGGCCAGCGGCACCGCGGCGAGCAGGGCGAGGAAGGGCACCGTGATGAACAGCAGCAGGGCGATCTGCTCGATCGAACGCTTCTTGTCTCCGCCGAGCGTGGCGAAAGGGAGGTCGGATTCCGATGGCTTCCGGGCGTCGTCGATCACATCGGGGCTTGTGGTCATGGGGTGTCCCCTGTGGGGTGAGAAGTGCGAGTGATCCGTTGCTACGGATCCGTAACCTACGGCGTCGTAAGTATGGCAGCGCGACGCCTCGCGGCAAGAGGGCTGTGGACAACGGCGCGTGAACGGACACCTATCCTTGGTGGCGTCGGACAGCGCGGTCCGCAAGCCTCCGGAAAACCTCCAGACGTGCTCAAACACTGCAAGGAGCCGCACCTGTGAGCAGTGCCGACCAGACCTCATCCGCCAGCGCGGAGCTGCGCTCCGACATCCGCCGACTGGGCGATCTGCTGGGCGAAACCCTCGTACGGCAGGAAGGGCCCGAGCTCCTGGAGCTCGTCGAACGCGTACGAGCCCTCACCCGGACGGACGGCGAGGCCGCCGCCGAGCTGCTCGGTGACACCGACCTGGAGACCGCCACGAAGCTGGTCCGGGCGTTCTCCACCTATTTCCATCTTGCCAACGTCAGCGAGCAGGTGCATCGCGGACGCGAGATGCGCGAGCGGCGCGCGGCCGAGGGCGGACTGCTCTCCCGCACCGCCGACATGCTCAAGGAAGCGGACCCCGAGCACCTGCACGAGACCGTACGGAACCTGAACGTACGGCCCGTGTTCACGGCGCACCCCACCGAAGCGGCGCGCCGGTCCGTACTGAACAAGCTCCGGCGCATCGCCGAGCTCCTCGAGACCCCGGTCATCGCCGCCGACCGGCGCCGGCACGACCTGCGGCTCGCCGAGAACATCGACCTCATCTGGCAGACCGACGAGCTCCGCGTCGTCCGGCCCGAGCCCGCCGACGAGGCCCGCAACGCCATCTACTACCTGGACGAGCTGCACGCGGGCGCCGTCGGCGACGTCCTCGAGGACCTCGCCGCCGAACTGGAGCGCGTCGGCGTCGAGCTGCCGCCCGGCACCCGCCCGCTCACCTTCGGCACCTGGATCGGCGGCGACCGCGACGGCAACCCGAACGTCACCCCCGCCGTCACCCGCGAGGTGCTGATCCTCCAGCACGAGCACGGCATCACCGACGCGCTGGAGGCCATCGACTCCCTGCGCGGACTGCTGTCCAACTCGATCCGGTACGCCGGAGCCACCGAGGAGCTCCTCGCCTCCCTCCAGAACGACCTGGAACGCCTCCCCGAGATCAGCCCCCGCTACAAGCGGCTCAACGCCGAGGAGCCGTACCGCCTCAAGGCCACCTGCATCCGCCAGAAGCTCGTCAACACGCGCAAGCGCCTCGCCAAGGGCACCGCCCACGAGGAAGGCCGCGACTACCTCGGCACCGCCGAGCTGCTCCACGACCTGACCCTCATCCAGACGTCGCTGCGCGAGCACCGCGGCGGGCTGTTCGCCGACGGCCGCCTCGACCGCACGATCCGCACACTCGCCGCCTTCGGACTCCAGCTCGCCACGATGGACGTGCGCGAGCACGCGGACGCCCACCACCACGCGCTAGGCCAGCTCTTCGACCGCCTCGGCGAGGAATCCTGGCGGTACGCGGACATGCCGCGCGACTACCGGCAGAAGCTGCTCGCCAAGGAGCTCCGCTCGCGCAGGCCGCTGGCGCCCACTCCTGCCCCGCTCGACGCGGCCGGAGCCAGGACCCTCGGCGTCTTCGCCACCGTCAAGGAAGCCTTCGAGCGGTTCGGACCCGAGGTCATCGAGTCGTACATCATCTCGATGTGCCAGGGCGCCGACGACGTCTTCGCGGCCGCCGTGCTCGCGCGCGAGGCCGGGCTCATCGATCTGCACGCCGGCTGGGCGAAGATCGGCATCGTGCCGCTGCTGGAGACGACCGACGAGCTGAAGGCCGCGGACGTCATCCTCGACGGGATGCTCGCCGACCCCTCCTACCGGCGGCTCGTCTCGCTGCGCGGCGACGTCCAGGAGGTCATGCTCGGCTACTCCGACTCGTCGAAGTTCGGCGGCATCACCACCTCGCAGTGGGAGATCCACCGGGCCCAGCGGCGGCTGCGCGACGTCGCCCACCGGTACGGGGTCAGGCTGCGCCTCTTCCACGGCCGCGGCGGCACGGTCGGCCGCGGCGGAGGCCCCACGCACGAGGCCATCCTCGCGCAGCCGTGGGGCACGCTGGAGGGCGAGATCAAGGTGACCGAGCAGGGCGAGGTCATCTCCGACAAGTATCTGATCCCTTCCCTGGCCAGGGAGAACCTGGAACTCACCGTCGCGGCCACCCTGCAGGCGTCCGCGCTGCACACGTCGCCGCGGCAGAGCGACGAGTCGCTGGCACGCTGGGACGCGGCGATGGACACGGTCTCCGACGCGGCCCACGCCGCCTACCGGCGGCTCGTGGAGGACCAGGACCTGCCCGCGTACTTCTTCGCCTCGACGCCCGTCGACCAGCTCGCCGAGCTGCACCTGGGCTCGCGGCCCTCGCGCCGCCCGGACAGCGGGGCGGGCCTGGACGGGCTGCGGGCCATCCCGTGGGTCTTCGGGTGGACCCAGTCGCGGCAGATCGTGCCGGGCTGGTTCGGCGTCGGCTCCGGGCTGCGGGCCCTGCGGGACGCGGGCCTCGACCCGGTCCTGGAGGAGATGTACGGACAGTGGCACTTCTTCCGTAACTTCATCTCGAACGTGGAGATGACCCTCGCCAAGACGGACCTGCGCATCGCCCGGCACTACGTGGACACGCTGGTGCCGGACCACCTGAAGCACGTCTTCGCCACGATCGAGGAGGAGCACGAGCTGACGGTGCAGCAGGTCCTGCGGGTGACGGGCGGGAAGCGGCTGCTCGACTCCAATCCGGTGCTCCAGCAGACCTTCGCGATCCGCGACGCCTATCTGGACCCGATCTCCTACCTCCAGGTGACGCTGCTGTCCCGCCAGCGCGAGGCGGCGGAGCGCGGCGAGCCGGCGGACCCGCTGCTGGCGCGGGCCCTGCTCCTGACGGTGAACGGTGTAGCGGCGGGCCTCCGCAACACGGGCTGACGCCCGGGCCTGCTCGCTCACACAACGCCGCTGCCCGGCACCGCAAGGTGCCGGGCAGCGGGGGTGTGTGTAGGAGCTTCCGTGGGAGCGCCCCGGCCCCCTGCG
>NZ_JBSFHO010000042.1:0-70631 GCF_053597075.1 Streptomyces sp. NPDC001514 | reverse complement strand
CGCGGGTCTGGGAACTCTGCTGCTTCGCAGCAGAGTTGACTCCGTTTCACGGAGTCTGTGGCTCGCTTTGCTCGCTACGCCCGGCGGTGCCGGGCCGGCTCTTCCGCTTCGCTGCAGAGCCGAGTGTGACCGGCCCGCGTTGCGGGCCGGTGAGCCCCTGCTGTGCAGGGGCTTTGGGGTGACTGGGTGTCAGGCGCCGCTAGCCCTCAGCAGCGCGCTCTGCGCTCGGCTGAGCGGTGTGTCCGCTTCGCTCCCCCACCGATGGCCCTTCCGGCTTCGCCTCCAGGACCTGGGCCCGCTGACGCGGGCCTGGCTGGCTACGAAGGGAGGCGTTTCTCGTTCGTGTCGGGTTCAGCGTAGTGCTGGGGTCATTTTGATGCAGCATGTAGGATTGGTAAAAACAGGGCACCACCCCAGACCGTCCGGCCTGATCTTCACGTCAGAGGGGAAAGAGTATGTGGATTGCTGAGGACCTGGCTCGGGATTCAGTCCGGCGTCAGGGGGTCGGCTTGGCCGCCGCGGTGGCGGAGCGGGTCGCCGAGGCGGCGGGCAGAGCTCGGGAGACCTGGACGGGCTGGCCTTCGGCGTACGGGCTCGGCGCGCAGGATCCGGGGCGACTGGTCGAGGTGTGGGAGGCAGGCATGCCGAGTGGCAGCGCGTGGCGGCCTTGATGGACTCCTCGGACTACAACACGTACGAACCTGAGCAAGACGAGCAAGGCTCCAAGTGGGCGCAGGGACGCGAGGCTCGACGCGAGAGGGCTCTGGCCGCGTGGTCGACCGCTGTGGCGCGGCGGCGAGCGGCCACGGACTGGCCACTACCGGACGAGCCGACTCGGCACTGCGGACAGCCATAGCTCGGCCCGCGGCTCATGCGGGCTTCAGCCCGCCGAGGTCCTGGCGCAGCTGGCCGAGCGGGTCGTGTGAGCGAGGACGGTACCGTATGGGCACCGCCTTCCCACCGTCCCAGTGAATTCCCGGAACGGCCTGAGAAAGAGATTGTGGAGGATTCTTCAATGCCGGGTATTCAGCTTCGGGAACACCAGGTGGACGCGAATGCATGTATCCGCCGATGGGTTGGATTCCCTGCAAGATCTTCTGTGTCTGCTCAGGGTGCGCGCGCCACGGTGGTGTCCGCGACCGGCTCGGGGAAGACGATCACGGCCGCGTGGGCCGCGCTGGACTGCTTCCGGGGCGGTCGGATCCTGGTGACGGTCCCCACTCTCGACCTCCTGGTGCAGACCGCTCAGGCGTGGCGCCGGGTTGGCCACACCTCGCCGATGGTCGCCGTGTGCTCGCTGGAGAGCGATGCGGTGCTGAACGAGCTCGGGGTCCGTACGACCACGAACCCGATCCAACTCGCCCTGTGGGCGGGGCGCGGGCCGGTGGTCGTCTTCGCCACATACGCTTCCCTCGTCGATCGGGACGACCCCGACGACCCGACGGGCCAGGCAAAGGTCCGCGGACCGCTGGAGGCCGCCCTGGCAGGCGGCGAGCGGCTGTACGGGCAAACTTTCGCCGGATTCGACCTCGCCGTCCTAGACGAAGCCCACGGACTCGCCGGGGACCTCGGCCGCCCGTGGGCCGCCATCCACGACAACCAGCGGATCCCTGTGGACTATCGGCTCTACCTCACTGCCACGCCCCGGATCCTCGCCGCGCCCCGTCCGCCGATGGGCAAGGACGGCCAGGAGCTCGAGATCGCGTCGATGCGTAGCGACCCCGAAGGCCCCTACGGCGAATGGATCTATGAGCTCGGGCTGAGCGAAGGCATCGAGCGCGGCATCCTCGCCGGCTTCGAGATCGACGTGCTGGAGATCGAGGATCCGGACCTGTTTCTGGGCCTGTCCGAGGAAGCGCGCCGGGGCCGGCGGCTCGCCCTCCTGCAGGCCGCGCTCCTGGAACACGCCGCCACGCACAACCTCAAGACGGTGATGACCTTCCACCAGCGCGTGGAAGAGGCCGCCGCCTTCGCCGCCAAACTGCCCGAGACCGCCGCCGACCTGTACGAGGCCGAGGTCTCGGCGCACGCGCTCCAGGAGGCCGCTGAGCGGCCGCCTTCCCCCCTCGGCGCCGAGCCCGGTGAGCTCGAGCCCTACCGGCACGTCCCCCCGGACCGGGTCTGGGCGCAGTGGCTGTGCGGCGACCACCTCGTCTCCGAACGACGCGAGGCCACCCGGCAGTTCGCAGGCGGCATCGACGCCAACGGACGCAGGGTTCATCGCGCTTTCCTCGCCTCCGTGCGAGTCCTCGGCGAAGGTGTCGACATCGTCGGCGAACGCGGCGTAGAAGCCGTGTGCTTCGCGGACACCCGCACCTCCCAGGTTGAGATCGTCCAGAACATCGGCCGGGCACTGCGCCCCAACCCGGACGGCACGACGAAGGTGGCGCGCATCATCGTGCCGGTCTTCCTCCAGCCCGGCGAAAACCCGCAGGACATGGTCGCCAGCGCCTCGTTCGCCCCCCTGGTCGCCGTACTCCAAGGCCTGCGCTCCCACTCGGAACACCTGCTCGAACAGCTCGCCAACCGGGCGCTGTCGAGCGGGCAGCGGAAAGTGCATCTGAAGCGGGACGAGGACGGGCGCATCATCGAGGGCGGGGGCGGGGAGGACGAGACGGAGGGCGCGGCGGAGTCGGTGCTGCTTCATTTCTCCAGCCCGCGCGATCCGGCAACGATCGCCGCATTCCTGCGCACCCGTGTCTACAGGCCCGAGAGCCTGGTCTGGCTGGAGGGCTACCAGGCGCTCCGACAGTGGCGCGAGGAGAACAGCGTCACCGGGCTGTACGCCGTCCCCTATGACATCGAGACCGAGGCCGGCGTCACCAAGGCGTTCCCGCTCGGGCGCTGGGTCCACCAGCAACGCCGCGCCTACCGGGCCGACGAACTCGACACCCACCGCAAGGAACTCCTCGACGAAGCCGGGATGGTCTGGGAACCCGGCGAAGAAGCCTGGGAGACGAAGCTGGCGGCGCTGCGCTCCTACCGGCGCGCACACGGGCACATGGCCCCCAGGCAGGACGCTGTGTGGGGAGGCGCTGACGGCGAGCTGGTCCCGGTCGGGCAGCACATGGCCAACCTCCGCAGGAAGGGCGGCCTCGGCAAGGACCTGCAGCGCGCGGAGACCCGGGCCGCGCAGCTCGCGGAGATCGACCCAGACTGGAACTGCCCGTGGCCGCTGGACTGGCAACGCCGCTACCGCGTCCTTGCCGACCTGGTCGACGCCGACGGCCACCTGCTGGCCATTCAACCCGGCGTGCTGTTCGAGGGGGACGACCTGGGCAAGTGGCTGGCACGGCAACGGGAAGCGAGCACCTGGGCGCAGCTGTCCACCGATCAGCAGGAGCGGCTGTCCCAGCTGGGCGTCACACCGCTTGAGGCGCCGTCTCCCGCCCCAGCAGCGGATCGTGCGACGAAGGGTACGAGCAAGGCAGAAACGGCGTTCCAGCGGGGCCTGGCGGCCCTCGCGCAGTGGGTGGAGCGGGAAGGGGCCCGGCCTGTGCCGAGGGGCCACAGCGAGCAGACCAAGGTCGACGGCGAGGCGGAGCCGGTGGTCGTCAAGCTGGGCGTGTGGGTATCGAACACCCGCGCGAGGCGGGACAAGCTCACTGCGGACCAGCGGTCGGCCCTGGCTGATTTGGGTGTCGACTGGGCGGGCGCGGCATCGGCGCCGACCGCCCAGGCCGTCCCGGCCCAGCCGACGAAGGGCGGCTCCGTACGGCCCGCGCCGCCGAAGCCGCCGGTACGGCACCACCATGACGAGTGCGACAAACCGCTGTACGGCGGCGGCACCTACACCTGCGACCTCATCGAGCAGTACGGACCGCCCTCCGAACGGGACGACTACTGAGAAAGCCTCTGCCTGCTCCCTCCCCACCGCGCCAGACCCCGGGCCCTCTTTTCAAAAGGCCTTGGGCCTCGTGCTGTCGGCACGGGCGGGCGGACGTCGTCTAGGCCGGCCGGGCCGGTGCGGGACCCACTCGTGGGTCGCCTCCTCCCGAGCACGGAGTTATGAGATGAAATTGTCAAATGTTGACGTCCAGAACGCCAAAGATCGCAATCTGAACACGCAAGAGTTCCGAGCATCAGATACGGTCCTACCTGCGGTTTTTGGTGAACAGAAGTTTCCTACTGGGGTCATCTGTTATCTCATGTTTTCCGACTAGCCGAGCTGAGCGAGCGCCCGGCCGGGTGTGCGCTCCCGTAACCGGCACCCGAACCGCCCACGATGGGGCGCATAGTTGGGCCCGTGAACACCGAACTGACCGTGCTCAAGCGGGACAAGGCCGTGAGCCAGGGCGACACGATACGGATGCTGCTGAACGAGTCCAAGCGCTCCAGCCGTGCCGTCCCCATCCGGCGCGCGTTCGTCCAGGACGCCCGTCCCGGCCCCCGCCTGGTCACGCAGCCCGGCCCGCTCCGTCACCTGCTGCGCAGCCCCGAGCGGCTGGAGCTCTTCCTCCTGGTCCACTGCGTCGCCGCACGGGGCCCACTCCCGCACGGTCGCAAAGACGGCGACTGGGGCGTGACTCGCCGGTCCGAGACACGGGGCCGCGCCGCAGGGATCTCGTTCGCCACCGACGGCACGGCGAGCGCCGCGGTCTCGAGGCACCTGGCCAAGCTGAAGAAGCTGAAACTGATCAGCACGGCGCCGGACGGCCGGATGACCCGCATCATCAAGCTGCACGAGGACGGCTCCGGGGACCCGTACACGCTGCCGTCAGGCAACAAGCAGGGCTCCCGCAAGGACGTCTATTTCAAGGTGCCCTTCGCGTACTGGGAGCAGGACTACTACAAGTCGCTGACGATGCCGGCGAAGGCGATGCTGTTCATCTTCATGAGCCAGCGCAGCCGGTCCTTCGTCCTGTACAAGGACAAGCAGTTCGCCTCCTGGTATGGGATCTCCCCGGCAACCGTCGGACGCGGCATCACGGAGCTGAAGGCGAAGGGGCTGCTGTACGAGTTCCTCACTGAGCAGTATCTGGACGGCTCCTCCATCTTCGGCCAGAGCACGGGTGTGCGCTGGGCGCTCGCCGCGCCGTTCGACATGAACGTCAACAAGACGGACCGGGAGGCGGCGGCCGCCGCCTGGACTCCGGCGGGGGTCGCCGGCACCGCGCTGCGGATCGCCTCCGGTGTCCCCGTGCTCTCGGGGGCGATGGCCCCAAAGTGAGCAGGCCGGGCGCTGCGGCGTCCCGGCCCCACGACTCCCGGCCCCGCACACACGGGTCGGGCGCGGCGCAGGTCGCCGCCCCGCAAACGGGCGACGGCCCCCTGTTGGAGCAGGGAGCCGCCCAGTGAAGAAACCGACAGTCGCTCCCCAAGGAGGCACCATCAGCATGTTCAACGAGCCTAAGGGCACCGGCCGACCGACGTCGACCCGGCACCACCAGGGCAACGACAAGCTGCGTCACATCTGGTCCGAGATCCGGGCCCGGCTGCTGCAGCTGCTGGACGGCGGTCGCCGCCGTCGCCTGCGCGCCCTCGCCCGTACGGCGGGCTACGGCATCGTCCGCGGCTCCGCCGGCGCCGTGGGCGCGAGCGGAACTGGGTGGATCATCTGGTGGATCCAGCAGCGCTAACTGGCGCACCCGCTGACCCCACATCCGCCAACCTGGTGGTCCCGCTCACTGGGCCGGGGCCACCAGCGGCCGGCGGGATCAGCCTGTTCTTGCGCGAATTACTCCAACGGACCGTTGCGATCCGTGTGCGGATGGTGATCTACTCCGATGCCCAGAGCGTCCGTTGGGGGGACCATGCGAATAGAAACCTGTGCCGTTGGGCTGGTGGTCGGCACCGGCCGGTTGCGTGGGTGGAGCGCCGGTGACGCTTGCGCCTGCTGATGGTGGCCGGCGCAGCCGGCGCGGCTTCCTGTACCAGGACGCGGTCACACTCCTGGACTGCCTCGACATGCTGGAAGGCCACTGGACGGAAGTCTCGTGGGAGGATCTGGAGGACATCCTCTGCTACAAAGTTGACGCGCCTTCTTACCGGCAGGTCAAGACAGTCGAAGGAGCGAAGCGTCACAGCATCGCCGACATCTGCAAGCCGGATGCGGCGAAGAAGGCAGAGAACAGAACGGCGGCAACGAGCTACCTCGGCAAGCTGTTCGGCGGCAAGCCACTTCCTGAGGGAACACGCTTCACGCTGATCGTGAATGAGACCCCCCAGCGAGATCTGTTCCAGTTTGTCTGTGAGCGCGGCGTCGCACGCGGGCCGATCAGCGAAGACGCCCGCGAGCGGATCATCGACAAGCTCAACGGTCTGAGCCTGCCCGACGGCCGTGACGTCGGATGGTGCGTCGATCGTCTGGATGTCCTTGTCACAGCACGCACTTGCGATCAGGTCGAGGATGAAGCCCGCCGACGTCTGATTCCGCTGATTACGACATACCTCGGCCAGGACCCTCTGGCGCAGGAGGTGGACAACGTCCTGCTGGGACTTGTCTCCGGATACATCGCGCGCCGTGCGGCCGAGCCAGAACCTCAACGCCACACGGCTCACGAATTCCGGAGCATCCTCGAGAAGTCCATTCTCCAGGTGACCGGGCAGCGCCCCGATGGTTCCACCGAGCCGCTCATGACCCTCCAGGCGAAGCTGCGGCCAGCTGGTGTCCCCAATGCAGAGGCGGAACGTCAGCATGAGGCCATGCTGACGTTCCGCCAGGCCCAGCGCCGCAGCCTGGGTAGTGAGCGCCAGCGTCTCGCCGAGCTGTCGGACAAGGTCTACGCCATCTGCCAGCTCACCTCGATGCAAAGGCGCGGCGGTCTGATCGAGGCAGGCGAACCCGCCTATAGGGAAACGATGCTCAAAGTCAGCCAGATGCGGGAAGTGGTCTCTGGAGCGGTAGACCTCAGCCAGGCTCTGGCTGTGCTGAGCGACATCACTGCACGCTGCCAGAACAGGTACGAAGATGCCTCATAAAATCGGCAGCAAGGTCGTGCCGCCCCTCCATAGGGCGTGGGATCCCGACGACTCGGTCGATTTCCATGCCTCGCGCCTGTTGCTGCTCATCCACCTGTGCGGTCAGAGCCCGGGGCCATACATCGAAGGGCGCACGAAGTTCGCGAGGCTCGACTTCTTCCTGCGCTACCCCGGATTCCTGGAACGGGCGCACTCCGCTCTGCTGCCGGGAAGAGCTGGTCGGCCAGAAGTGTTCGTCGCGCCGGATACCTCCGAGATCGAGGCGCCAATGGTGCGCTACCGGTACGGCCCCTGGGACCACCGTTACCGCCAGTTTCTGTCCTTTCTCACCGCCCGCGGCCTCGCAACCATCACTGTCAGCCATAACCCTGAGCGGGTGAAGCTCACGGCCGCTGGCAAGGCGACGGCGGCCCGGCTCACGGCGATGGAGCAGTTCCGGGTGTGAGTAGTTGAGGTACAGAAAGTGCCGCTGAGATTGATCTTGGTCGGCTAGCACACCGTCCGGTGGCACTGCTGGGGATCGGCGATACCCGCCGGGCGGGCATCTCAGGTGACTACGGTCCTGGCCGTGCCGGTGGAGTTTCTGACTGATGAGCAGGCCGAGGCGTACGGGACGTTCACCGCGGTGCCCACGCGTCCGGAGCTGGAGCGGTTCTTCTTCCTCGACGATGACGACCGCGATCTGATCGCGCTGAGGCGTACGGACGCGCATCGGCTCGGGATGGCGGTGCAGATCTGCACGGTCCGCTACATCGGTCGGTTCCTGGCTGATGATCCGCTGGCGGTGCCGTGGGAGGTCGTGGAGTACCTGGCCGGGCAGCTCGGCATCGAGGACGTCTCGTGCGTGAAGCGGTATCCGGAGCGCCGCAGAACGCCGTACGAGCACGCGGAGGAGATCCAGGATCGGTTCAGGTACCGCGACTTCACCGATCCGAGATGGGGTCGGGAGTTCCGCGGCTTTCTGTACGGGCGGGCGTGGACGCACGCCGAGGGGCCGGTGGCCCTCTTCAACCACGCGGTGACGTGGCTGCGGAAGAACCGGGTACTGCTGCCGGGCGTCTCGGTGCTGGCCCGACAGGTTTCGGAGGCGCGTACGGCGGCCGAGCGGCGCCTGTACGAGGCGGTGACGCGGGCGACGCACCGGGCTGATCGCGCGCTCGCGCCGGCGCTGGCGGAGTTGCTGGTGGTGCCGGAGGGCAAGCGGGTCTCGGAGTTGGAGCGGCTGCGTACGCCGCCGGTGAAGACGACGGGCACGGCGATGGTGCGGGCCATGGAGCGGGTGGAGGAGATCTCCGCGTTCGCGTTGGGGCGGGTGAATCTGTCGAGGGTGCCGGTGAATCGGCTGTCCGCGCTGGCCCGGTACGGGCAGCTGAGCAAGGCGCAGACGATCGAGCGGGCGCCGGAGCCGCGGCGTACCGCGCTGTTGACGGCGGTGGTGCGCCAGTTGGAGGCGCAGGCGGTCGACGATGCCCTGGACTTGTTCGCGTTGCTGATGGCGAACCGGCTGATCAGCCCGGCCCGGTGGGCATCGGAGCGGGATCGCCTCGCGATGCTGCCGCAGCTGGAGAAGGCGGCCCGCATTTTGGCGAAGGCGTCGAAGATTCTCACCGAGGAACTGGACCTGGTCGCCGAGCACGAGGCGGACCTGGACGTCGCGGCGCTGTGGGCGGCGGTCGAGGAAGCAGTGCCGCGTACGGCGGTGGCCGGGGCGGTCGCGACCGTCGAGGCCCTGGTGCCGGAGGACGACGGGTCGGCCGAGGCGGCGATGCGCGAGAAGCTGGCCCTGCGCTACAACACCGTGCGCCCGTTCCTTTCGCTGCTGGGCGAGTCGGACGCGCTGGGCGCCGCCCCGGCCGGTCGGCGCATCCTGAAGGCGGTGCGCCGCCTGCCCGCGCTCTCGCGCCGGAGGGTCAAGGACCGGCCTCTGCTGCCCCGCGAGGGCGACGCCGAGCTGGTACCGGCGATGTGGAAGCGGGCGGTGTTCTCCAACGCCAAGCTGCCGCAGGGCGCGGTCGACCGGGATGCGTACGTGGTGTGCGTGCTGGAGCAGCTGCACCGCGCGTTGAACCGGCGCGACGTGTTCGCCGCCCCGTCGAATCGGTGGGCGGACCCGCGCGCCCGGCTGCTGGACGGGTCTCGGTGGGAGGCGATGCGCGCGGACGTCCTCGCGGGCCTGTCCCTGACCGAGGACGCTAGCGAGCACCTGGCTCAGCTCACGCGGGGGCTGGATGCGGCGTGGCGGCAGATGGCCGACCGCATGGAGGAGGCCGGCGACGAGGCGAAGGTGGAGGTCGTCGTCCCCGAGGGCGGCGGACGCGCCAAGTTGTCGGTGGACAAGCTCGGCGCGGTGGGCGAGCCGGAGTCGCTGACCTGGCTGAAGACCACCACGGAGGCGATGCTTCCCCGCATCGACCTGCCGGACCTCTTGTTCGAAGTGCACTCCTGGACCGGGTTCCTCGACTCCTTTGGCCACGTCTCCGACCGGCGCACCCGCATGGAGGACCTGCTCGTCTCCCTGGTCGCGCTGCTGGTCTCGCAGAGCTGCAATATCGGCCTGACCCCGGTCATCGAACCGGAGAGCAAGGCACTGACCCGCTCGCGGCTGTCCCACGTCGACCAGAACTACGTGCGTGCCGACACCATCGCCGCGGCGAACGCCGCGCTCATCACCGCCCAGTCCGCGATCGAGCTGGCCCAGGTGTGGGGCGGCGGGCTGCTCGCCTCCGTCGACGGCCTGCGCTTCGTCGTCCCGGTCAAGAGCATCAACACCGGGCCCTCGCCCAAGTACTACGGGTACAAACGGGGCGTGACCTGGCTCAACGCCGTCAACGACCAGGTCGCGGGCATCGGCTCGATGGTCGTACGCGGCACCCCGCGCGACAGCCTCTACACGCTGGACACCCTGCTGAACCTCGACGGCGGGGTGAAGCCGGAGATGGTCGCGACCGACAACGCCTCGTACTCCGACATGGCCTTCGGCCTGTACAAGATGCTCGGCTTCCGCTTCGCCCCGCGCTTCCGTGACCTGGCCGACCAGCGGTTCTGGCGGGCCGACCTGCCCGACGGTGAGGGCCCGGCTGCCGGGTACGGGCCGCTGGAGGCCGTGGCCTGCAACAAGGTCAACCTGAAGCGGATCGAAACGCACTGGCCGGACATGCTCCGCGTCGCGGGGTCGCTCATCACGAACCAGGTCCGGGCCTACGACCTGTTGCGGATGTTCGGCCGCGAGGGCCACCCCACCCCGCTGGGCGCCGCGTTCGCCGAGTACGGACGGATCGACAAGACCATGCACCTGCTCGCGGTGGTCGACCCGGTCGACGACACCTACCGGCGGCTGATGAACCGGCAGCTCACCGTGCAGGAGTCCCGCCACCGGCTCGCCCGCGCGATCTGCCACGGCGGCCGGGGCCACATCCGCCAGGCGTACCGAGAGGGCCAGGAGGACCAGCTCGCAGCCCTCGGCCTGGTCCTCAACGCCGTGGTGCTGTGGAACACCCGCTACCTGGACGCCGCCGTCGTCCAGCTCCGCGCCGACGGCCACGACATCAAGGACGAGGACGTCGCACGGCTCTCCCCGCTCAAGGACCGGCACATCAACTTCCTGGGCCGCTACCTGTTCAACATCAAGGCCAGCGGCCCCGGCCAGGGCTTGCGTCCCTTCCGGGACCCGGACGCACCTGAAGACACCGATGACGGGGACTGACGGGCCGCACCGGCCGGGCCGCTTTCGGGCAGTCCCGGGCGTGTGACACAGGGACCGCAGCACTCAGTGCAGCCTAGTCGTCGAGCATGTCGGTGTTGTACTGGTCGTGCCTGATCCGGAAGGCTTTCAACTCTTCGCGGCTGCGCTGTGAGTACTCCTCCAGCTTCTCGAAGTACTCCTCCCTGGAAGCTCCCGGTGTGAAGAGCAACAGAAACGACACCTGGTCGTCGCTGTCGTTCTGGAAGGCGTGGAGCCCGCCGGGCGGTACGTAGAGGAAGTCCCCCTCGCCTCCTGTGACCCAGCGTTCGCCGTTGTAGAGCCGGAGCTCGCCGGACAGGACGTAGAAGGACTCGGAGATCGTACGGTGGAAGTGTTCCGTGGCGCCCATGGCCGTCGGCTCCATGTCGATCTTGTACAGGCCGAATTCGCCATTGGTGTTCTCCTGCTGGGCCACGTAGCTGATGCTGGTGCCGCCCGAGCCGGTGTCGGGCTGCGGGGATGCAGGTCGGAACAGTGCGCTGACCTGGCCCCTTTCGCCGAGGTAGCGGGGCTCTGGGTAGGACATGGCGACTTCCTCATTCGTGAGTAGGTGGTTCCAGGCCAGCCCTTTGAAGGACTGGTGGACTGACTGGTCTGGGTAGGTTTCACAGCGGCGGGCGCTCGGCGAAGTGCGTGTCCTTCGCGTCGGGCACGAACGGCGCGAGCTTCGGCAGCTCCTCGTGGAACTCGTAGTCGGTGGCGAGGATCGCGGACAGCGGCGCTATGGCTGCCTTTGCCTTGTTGCCCTCGGCTATGTGTGCGCCGGCAGACGCTCGCGCGCCTCGGGCCTACGAACCAGGACGATGCGCAGCGGGGACTGGTTGAAGGCGGTTCGGCCGTACTTGACCAGGTCATAGATGGCCCGCATCTGCTCGTCCATGACTGGATCGTCGCTGAATGTGTCCGCGGTATGGGCTTCGCGGAAGAGGAGGTCCAGGGCAGCACGATGCTCCCCAACCGCAAGAAGCTTGGTTCACGCGGCGGGTCGACCGCCGAAGTTCGACCGCGTGGGCTAAAGAGACAGATTGGACCCACGCTTCTGGCCACTGCTGCGGCCAGAAGCGGCACGAGAGGTACGGCAGCCCGACAGATGAATGAGAGAGCCAGGCCGACTCCGACCTATGGCTTCACGTCGAGACGCACGAGCGCGCCGATCTCCACCAACTGGTCCGGTAGTGCCAGGTCAGAGACACCCATGACCGTGCTGGTGGGCCGGTGCTCCCCGAAGTACTCGGCGTGAAGGCGTGCCGTCGTGTCGAAGTTCTCCCGCAGGTTCCTCACCAGCACCGCGCTCTCCACGATTTGGCTGCGCTCGGCCCCGAAGTGCTTCAGCACCAGGTCCAGATTGGCCAGCGTGGTTCTGACCTGGAGCTCAAAGTCGCCGGCACCCACGAAGTTGCCGTCACGGTCATGGGACACCTGCCCAGCCACGTACACCGTGTCACCGACCTGGATTGCCTGGCTGTATCCGTAGAGCGACTCCCACGGCATACCAAAACCGAATCTCTTCGCCTGAACAGGCATGACTCACTCCCTGGTGAGACGACGCATGGCGCTGCCAGTTACGGACAGTCCTCTTTCGAGGAAGAAGTTATGCCGTTGCGCACTGAGGAAGGCCTGGGACATGCCGCACACCAGGGCCGGGGCTTTGAGGCAGGCGTCATGCAGCACCCCACTGAGCCGACCCCGATCGAATCGACCACGCACCGGACCGCGGAGCCGGTCCGCCGGAGGCTGCACGCCCCTTCAGCAAACCTTCGTTTTCTGAAGATCCCTCCCGACGGGTCGTTCGGACCCCTCAGGGCCTTCAAAAACCCATTCAGAAACCTGGCGCATTCAACAACCTCGGACCACCGATTTCTGACATGATCCGAGGCCATGACGACCACTCAGGAGCCGACGAACGGCGCGGACGTACTCGTCGCCGAGCCGCTCGTCCGCACCGAGATCAAAATCGGGTACGCCCGCGTGTCGACCGGCGGGCAAAGACTGGAGCGACAGCTCGACGCGCTCACCGCCGCCGGGTGCCGGAAGATCTTCGCGGACAAGAAGTCCGGCAAGGACGCACTCCGCCCCGAGCTCAAGGCGTGTCACGCCTTCCTCGACCCCGGTGACACGCTCGTCGTCCCCTCGCTCGACCGCTACGGCCGCAGCCTCCAGGACCTCATCAACATGGTCGCCGAGCTGCGCGAGCGCGGCATCGGCTTCACCTCGCTGCATGAGTCCCTCGACACGACCACCCCCGGCGGACGGCTCGTCTTCCACGTCTTCGCCGCACTCGCCGAGTTCATCCGCGAGTTGATCGTCATCGGCACCAAGGAGGGCCTCGCGGCCGCCCGCGCCCGCGGCCGCGTCGGCGGACGCCCCACCGTCGCCACCGAGGAGATCATCCGCGCCGCCCGCGACCTGCTGCCCGACCCAGGCCGCTCCATCACCTCGATCGCGAAGCTGCTCGGCATCTCCCCAGGCACCCTGTACAACCACATCCCGGACCTGCGCGAGCTACGCGCCGGCGCCGTCCCCCGTCAGCTCGAAGCGCCGACGAAGTAGGCCAGCTCCAGCAAGATCAATCTCAGCGGCACTTTCTGTACCTCAACTACTCACACCCGGAGGTCGACGGTGGTGAGGCGGGCGCCGCGGTCATTCATCGTCTCGAACATGCGGTAGCCGTGGTCGGGGCCTGCCGCGCGGATGCCCACCAGGACCACGCGTGTCAGGAGCCATTCGGTGAAGGGGTGGAGCTTCTCGGCGTCGAGTTCCTCGGCGAGCTGGGATTCGATCTGCTGGCCGCGTGCCCACAGGTTGCGGCGGGAGAGGGAGTCCCCCGCGCCGGCCTCGTACTTGCGGCCCTCGCTGATGGCTTGCAGGACGGGGTCGTGGTCGGTGATGCCGACGCTGAAGTGCTTCCCGTCGGTCGTGATGACACGGTTGAGTTGGTCGACCGTGTGGGTATCACCGGCTTCCTGGGCCGACAGTCTCAGCTGCAAAAAGAGCAGGTGCAAAGTGACGAAGCGCTGCTGACCGTCGACGAGGAAGCGGCGCTTTTTCGACGGCTCGTGGTAGACGAAGGGGCCGAGGAAGTACTGCGGCGCGGTGTGGGGGCGGCGCCGGTACGCGGAGTCGCCCAACCAGTGCTTGAACGAATCGCACAAGTCCCGCAGCAGGGTGTGGACTTCTTCGCTACCCCAGGTGTAGTCACGCTGGTAGTAGTCGATCTCGTACGTCACGTCACGGAACAGCTCATTCAGGTTGAATCCCTGAGACCTGATCTCGTCCGCCCCCACGCAACCACCCCTCACCTGCCAGGTATATCCCGTCATGCTCCCAATCCGGCGCCGCGGCGTACAGACGGCGCGGGAGTCTGGTCGGCGGCGTGCAGAAACATCGGCGCAGGCGACTGTGGCCTCCCCGGCCCTGCCGGGCCGGCGGCCCGGCAGGGCCGGGCGATGCTGCTGCCCATGCAGCCGCCGGCGACCGCACGACGGCGGCTGCTCCGCGGATTGCCTCTGGACGGACCGACCGCGTCATTGGGCCGAGGACGGTGGTGACTTGCGGCCTGCACCGGACAGGTGGTGGAAGATGTCGAGTGCCCTGGCCGGGTTCAGCAGCTCCTGCGCGATGATGGGCGGCGCGGCCAGGGTGACGATGCCACGGATCCAGTCGGCGGACGTCGTGTAGGCCACGATCGCGGTGGTCTCCCAGAGCGACAGGGGTTCCATCGCGGTGAATGCGTCTGGGTCGCTTCCAATGGGAGGAAGCCGCACGCTGACCTCCACGGTCTCCGCGCCGGCGTGGGCGGTGTCCCCGTCGGGGAGCTGAAGCCGGGCTCTGAGGTCGTAGGCGGCATGGTCCGGGCTGGTGCTGTCGATCGAGTCCTGCCGATGTCGCCACTCCTGCCAGATTCGTGCTGACTGTGTGGTGGCTCCAACCTGCTGCAGCTCGACGGTGGCCTGGTGGAGTATGGCCGTGTCGATGATGCTCTGTTGTTCTCTACACCGGCGTTCCACACAGGCGACGGCGCGTTCCAGCGTGGAGCGGGCCCAGTCGTGCAGCCAGGGGTGCGCCTGCAGGCCGTGTGCGGTCTGCGACAGCTCAGTCTGCAGAGTCCGCCAGTGATCCCAGTTGAAGTTCGGCCCTAGGAAGTCCGCTACGTAGTCAGGTTCTTCCCGGTTCTCTGCTTCCTCGGCCTCTTCGGCGAGAAGCTCGCAGAGTGAAACGAGGTCGACGAGGACATCCGCCAGAGTGTTGTCTGCGGTGACGGTTTCCACCCGGCAGCATCCGCACATGCGGGACGCGACGTCCGCGTCGAAGCGGACACGACGTGCTTCCCGTGGACGGGCGCTTGGCCGAGCACCGCATCTGCGATCGCTGTGTACGTGGGTGCGGTCCGGCCGCGTGACTACATCCATCTGCCGGCCGTAGAACCGGTCGACGGGGATGTTGTAGCGGCTCATCAGCCCGACGGGAATGAAATCTGCCAAGGCGCTCTGCACCTGGCCAGGCTAGGCCGCGGGGCAGTCGCAGGTAGGGGAAGACTGGGTTGGTTCATGGTCCGGTCGATGCAGCGACAAGACCGGTGCCGCTTCGTTCGCGAAGAGTCGCAACGGGGTGGGCCTGCGACTGGTTTGTGGCACCCAAGGTCCGGCAGGACGCGCCCCGGTCGACCGAAGGCAGGCCGAGACGGCAGTAGCGGAGTCTCCGCCAAGACAGCGACGTCGGTGGGGTAATTCGTCGATGAGTCGAGGTTCGGCAGCTCTTCCGGTCGCCGGCTGCGGCACACCTAGAGTGTCGTCCTGTCCGGTGGCTGCAGGATCGGGTCCCAGGCGAACCAGCCCAGATTCTCGGCGCCGAGTTCCCACGGCGACTCCAGCAACCGTTTCCGGGTTGCCTCAAGGTCTGCGGTGACGGCGGCCGGAGCAGGGCCGATGCGGGTCATCAAGTCGCCGTGTGCGTGCCAGAACTCCTCGTCCTCGCCGCGCAGTCGGCGCATCGCCGCTTCCACGCAGGCAGGCCATCTCGGCATGCCGTAGTGGTCGTCATGGGACCCGGTCCAAGGAGCGCCAGCGAAGACGAGGAAGTCGTCCGGCGACAGTCTCTTCTCAAAGTGCCTGAACATGTTGATGCGCTGGTTCACGTGCTTCTTGATCTCTCCGAGGAACCCCCAGCCGAAGTCAGTCAGAGTCCCCTCGCAGCCCGGCCAGACCATGTCTCGGCCCAGGACCAGGTCCTCCAGCTCGTAGAAGACGGAACTGGTCGTCCGAGCCCAGGACGTCGAACGCCTGCCGGGTGAGCCAGGTGTTGCGGGCGAACATCGTCCCGTCGTGCAGTGCCTTACGCCGGCCGGTCGGCCGGGAGGCGTGCGCGTCCTCGATCGGCCCGTTGCGCCACACGGACAGGACCAGCCCGTGGGCCGCTGCCCACCGCAGTCCGTCCTGTGCTGCGAAGACGCCCATCTCCTTCAGACGCTGCCGTGCCCAGTCCAGCGCATCCTGGATGTCCCCGTCCACCAGCTGCTGCTCCCCCACGATGCCCCGCTCCCCCGCTCCGCGCTTCGGTGTTCCTGCCCAACTGCACCGCAGCGCCCGCAGGAAGAGTCAGATCGTACGCGGCACTACCGACACCCCGGTGCCGACCTCCGCGACAGCCGCGGCACCCACCGGGCCGCTCCGACCAGCACAGACCAATCCACCTGAGCCACGCAGCAGTAAAGAAATCCCGCGACGATCACTGAACACGCACCTCAGAACCTCTCTGGCCTGCGGATCTCCATAGGCGGCACAAAATCCTGAACGATCACTAGATCCGCAGGTCAGAACATCGCCACCCCAGTAATCTCTGGCGGATTTGTCACAGGGCGCGAAGACGGGGAGGCGAGGCCGCCGACCAGGGTGACGATAGTGAGGGCGCGGACGTGGTCGGGGCCCACCAACGGGTGATCGCTGCGAAGGCGGGCGGTAGAAGGTGGACGCCATCGCGAGTCCAGCGAGGAGCCAGCCAGCGAAGAAGACGGGCACGTTCGGAGCGGCGGCGATGCTGGGCATGCTCAGCACTCCGAGGACCGACCAGCGGTCATCACGGCGCGCGGCCCGCGGTGGTCGATGATGCGGCCGACTCGTAATCCCGGCGATGGCGGAGACTAGGGGGCGGCGGAGAAGGCGGCCGTGGTCGCTCGTCCATACGGACCTGGGGTCAACCAGATCCGTGCGATTGCAAGGCGGGAGTGACCGTTGCGCGGTGGGAGTCTGTCAGGGACCCTGCAGCAGCGGCAGGTCCCTGACAGCAAGATGCGCCTACGCCTTGGAGAGCGGATGCATCGAGTCACGCAACTGTCGGGATGAGGTCAGCGCATCGATGTACGCCTCAGGCAGGTCAGCGTGGAGCTTTGCATACAACTCCACCGCCTCCTCGACAGCCGCAAACGCCTCGCGACGCCTACCCACCTCGCCCAACCGAATCCCCAGATTATGGAGCGCCCCGGCGGGGTCGGACGTGTGAGCATCAGGGTTGGACGCCACCAACTCCCGCCAAAGCTTTACCGACTCCTCGACAGCCGCAAGCGCCTCCCGACCCCTACCCACCTCGCCCAACCGAATCCCCAGATTATGGAGCGTGCCAGCGAGGGTGGGTGTGTGAGCATCAGGGTCGGACGCCACCAACTCCCGGCAGAGCTCCACGGCCTCCTCAGTCGCTGCAAGTGCCTCCCTGTGCCGTCCCTCGGCACCCAAACACACCCCGAGATCACGGAGCGCCCCGGCAAAGTTGGGCGTGTGGAGTTCAGGGGTGGCCGCCGCCAACTCCCGCCAGAGCCCCACCGCCTCCTTGACGGCAGCAAGCGCCTCCCGACCCCTACCCGCCTCATGAGACCGACTCCCCAGATTGCTGAGCGCCCCGGCGAGGTCGGACGTGTGGAGTTCGGGGTGGGACGCCACCAACTCCCGACAGACCGCAACCGACTCCTCCGATACCGCAAGCGCCTCCCCGTACCGTCCCACGGCACCCAACCGTGCCCCGAGACCATGGAGCGCACCGGCGAGGTAGCGGGTGTCAGCGTCGGGGTTGGCCGCCGCCAACTCCCGGCGGAGCTCTAATGCCTCCTCGGCTACCGCAAGCGCCTCCCGGTGCTTACCCACCCCGCCCAAACACACCCCGAGGTTATGGAGCGCCCAGGCTAGGTTGGGCGTGTGGAGTTCGGGGTTGGACGCCACCAATTCGCGCCAGAGCCCCACCGCCTCCTCGGTTGCCGCGAGCCCCTCCTGGCACCGTCCCACGTCACTTAGGCTCGCCGAGAGGTTTAGGAGTGCCGCTCCGAGATGTGGCGTGTGAGGGTCGGGCTTCGCCAACTCCCGGCAGAGCTCCACCGCCTCCTCGGCAGCCGCAAACGCCTCCCGACGCTTACCCACCTCACCCAAGTTCGCCGAATGGTTTAGGAGCGCCCCGGCGAGGTCGGACATGTGAGCATCAGGGTCGGACTTCACCAACTCCCGGCAGAGCTCCACCGCCTCCTCGGTCGCCGCAAGCGCCTCCCGACCCCTACCCACCTCGCCCAACCGACTGCCGAGCCTGCGTAATGCCACTGCGAGCTGGGCGTTGCTGCCAGCTCGCCGACAGCGCTGCACGACAATTGCAAGCGCGGCGTTGGGGAGGACGCCCATGTTCAGCGGAAGGAGTTCCTCGAGCTCGCCGCATTCCTCAAAGGTGAGATGTGTCCCCTCAACCACTGCAGCCAGAGCTGTGTCAACTGGCCCTGCTCCGTAGCAAGCCATGGCGAGGGCGAGTGGCAGGTAAGTTCGGGAGTCGGCGCGGATGACAGCGATCAGTCCGGTAGCTGTCTCCGGAGCATGGTGTGCGGCACGGGCGAGGTGATGGATCAGTCGAGCAGGACCCTCACTGTCTACGGCGGATGATGTGGCCACGGCGGCTGCCTCCCTTGGTCAGCTGGTGAGTGCCGCGGTGGCGAGGGCCACGGGCAGGCCGGGCTGAGCAGCTGTGCACAGAGCGGCATAGCGGTCGGCCAGATGAGCGGGCAAGTGCGGGTCAAGCCACTGGCCGTTGCGCTGGGCGTAGAGTTGATGAAGCCATAGGGCCAACTCGGTGCGACGCTCGTAGCTGCTGGCAGTCAAGCCGGGCAGGCGGGCCAAGCGGCGGGCGGCCTGGTCCATGCTGTCGGCGCCAACGAGAGTGGCGGCGGCGATCGCGCCCTGCAGGACCGGCAGTGGCTGATTGATGGCTGGATGTTGCTCTGCAGCATTGCCGATCCACCACGTTTCCTCGGTGGTAAACAGCTGGCGCAATGCGGTGGTGAGGTCGACCGGCCCGGTCAGGCCGTTGTAGGCGGTGATGGCAGCGGCGGCATGTAGTTCGGCGAGAGAGGTGACGGTCGCGCTGTTGGTTAAGGAAGCTGGGGGTACGGGGCGATCAAAGTGGCGGGCGTAGTGCCTGACCGCGCCCTGAAACTGTAGGGGTTGGTCTGCCACGCTGGCGAGGGTACGAGTAAGGATTGTGCGACCAGCCGGGGCGAGGACTGCTTGGTCAGCGGGGTCCATGCCAGCCCGGATTCTTGCCCACCAAGACGTGAACTCTCTGCCGCAGAAAACGACTTTGACCCGACTTGTGGGAGCGCGGGCCAGGATACCCAGCATGCCAGCGAGGTCGTGTTGCTGGCGCGGCAAGGCATCCACGTCATCAACAACCAGTAACACGCGCCCAGGGCGGGCGACCGCAGCCTCCGCAGCGGCGATGGCCTGGCCATGCCTGACCCATCCACACTCATAATCTTTGTCGACAAGCTGCCGGACGGCCTCGATGAGCAGACGGGTCTTGCCGCTTCCTGCCTGGCCGGTCACCTGCCACGTCCGCTTCCCACCAGGGCTCCGGCACCAGTCCACAAAGCTCAGCAGGTGACGTCGCCGCAGCGGGGAGAACGGCACCACTCGTTGGTCCGGGTTGAGCGCATACAGGACGCTGCCCAGGTGAGCGGTTAAGTGGGAATCCGTAACTGCTGCAGGACCGGCCAACACCGCGCTCTGCCATGCCGTATCGGCATGCGCCAGCTCCTGTCGGCGCTGCCACCACGCGTCTCCGCACAAGGCGAGCGCACTCGCACTCCCGCCGAGCCCTGCGGCCATAGGCGGGGACACGAAATTCGCCAATGCTGCTCCCGCTCCTGCGCCCACCCCCAGCCCGCCAGCAACCGCCATGGATCGCACCCGTGACCAACGCACACCGACCACCCCCGACTTCGCTTACCGGCCCCGGCCCCTATCGGCGCTGCCCTGGTTTCATGGACCTGTGCCGTGACTGCCGAACCAGTATGGGCGAACTGTGTACAGGTCGTTGCCCTTTGCCCTCACGAAACTCTGCGTCGAACTTCCATCTCTTGCCCGCCATGGCTCCCAACTTCCCCTGCAGTCAAGGTCTCTACGCTACGAGGGGAAGATCAAGTCCGGCCTCGCCCGCAGAACCGGCCGGTAATGGGCTTGCCTCTGCCACGTCGGCCCGAGGCCGGGCAGAGGCTCCAGCGCGGCCTGATCCGCGTTCGGGCCTACAGGCGATCACCGAGGCGACGTCTCGGGGAAAGAACGTGACGCCAATGCCAGCAAGCCCGGGATACTTCTGGGATGCCAGAGATGGATCTCGGAGCCGTTCGAGCGGCGTTGCGTGCCCAAAACCCTGCGTCTCTCCTGGAGTTGCCCGAGGTGCAGTAGCTGGACGCCAAGGGGCTCCGTACGAAATGCGTAATCCTCCCGCCGTTGAGGAACTCGCCAAGGATGTCGCAGCGTTCGCCAACGGGGGCGGCGGCATCATCGTCGTGGGGATCACCACGCGTCTGGAGCAGGGGCGGGAGATCCTCGACAAGGTGGGGCTCCATCGACGGGTCGTCCGTCGATCTCGACCAGTGGCGCAAGCTGATCCGCGAGCACGTCACTCCGGCACCGCGGAGGACGAGCGTGGAGTGGTCCGACGACCGGCAGGGCACGTGCGTGGTCTACATCGACATCCCCGCCCAGGACCCCGGATGCCTGTTCGTGGTGGCGGCGCCGACCGGCAAGAAGGGCGCGCTCCGGACGGATACCGTCGCGGTGCCCGTGCGTGAGGCGGACGGCACGCACTGGTTGCCGCGCACCGAACTCCAGCGGCTGCTCTCCCACGGCGTAGGTGCTTCGGGAATGCCCACAGCACAGGCACTGGCGAGCTTCTCCGCGAGGCCGTGGCCCAGGGGCAGCCGGAGGCCGGGCCCCAGATCGGGCAGAGCCTGCCCAGCCGTCAGCAGGAGATGCGCGAGGCCTACGAGCAGCTGCGCACCGCAGGGCTGGGCCAGCTGGCCGGCGAGGCGTACGCCCGCGGTCCCGCCGCCATACAGGAGTTCGCGGGCGGGGAGGGGCAGCCCGGCTGGGTGCTGTGCGTAGTGGGTGGCCGGGCGGGCGCCGATGGCGGTGGCCCAGCCGGTGTGGCAGGCCATCAGGGCCGCAGGCCGAGACGGTGCAGGCAGCCATCCACTCGCTGTGGTCGGCTATCCCGTCCCTGGCACTGACCGACCCGGCCACCACGGCCCGTGGGTGCTGCCGCCGGACGCCCGCAGGGTCGATCTCGACGGCGGCAGATGGGGAGCGGGCCGCCGAGACACTGCCCGACGCCGTCGTGGACCCTGCCCGGATGCAGTGGTCCGCACCGCCCACCACGGAACTGCGTCTGAGCGCCGAAGGCCCTCACGATCAGCCCTCCCCTGGTCTCGGGACGCTGATCGACCTGGAGGCGCTGGGCCCCGGGGAGGACGGCGTCCGGTCGGAGATGGCCATCACGATCACCAGATCGCCCACCATGCACCGGCCGGAACGTCAGGCCGTTCTGCGCCGGGCACTGGTGCACATGGCGCGGCACTTCGGCTACGTATGGGCCGAGGAAGAACTGCTGTAGAGCAATCACGCCAAGCAACGGCTGCGGGACGATGAGCCGCCCCTTCGGTGCTCGCCCGCACCGCGAGCCGTGAGCGCTCGCTGTCCGCCTCACCTATCGGGGACGGTACGGGGGGTCTCGCAGGGTGGCGGCCACGCTCAGCGCTGCTTGCAGAGAGCTGAGCGTGGCGCCGCGCCAGGTCGAAGAGCGGCTTTCCTCGTCCCTGGCCGGCACAGCTCGGTCAGCTCTCTGGCTGACGACCCAGAAGGCCGCACGCTTGGGACCTGTCGCCGTCATGGGCCGGAAGCCGCCGCTAAGGCGCGCTCCCGCCAACCCCTTGACCAGCACAAACCAATCCACCCGAACCACACAGCAGTAAAGAATCCCGCGCCGATCACTACATTCCGAAACAATCACTGAACTTGCACCTCAGAGCCCCTGACAGCTTCCGAAGCTCCGCAGAACCCCCAGCTCAGAGCTGCACCACACCACAGCAAAAATCCTGAAACGATCACTGGATCCCCAGGTCAGCACGTCACTCACCTAGTGATCGCTAAGGGATTTGTCACAGTGAGCGCGCAGCATCTCGCCGAGCGCGACCTGCTGGCCAACGGTGGGCCGCAGGAGGAACTTGTACGCACGCATCACCCGACCCACCCCCCTTCGGCCCATGTGTGATCAACCTAGCGGAGGCCACTGACAACGAAGAGAACTCCGGCGCTTCGCACCTCCGCGCCAAGGATGCGTTTCCCTCCCCGGCCGAAGCCGGGGATACCCACGCAAGATCAAGGATGGAAGAGATGGTCGCGCACCAATCGAAGCACTACCCCGCCAAGCACGATCAGCTGTACAGGCCCTCGAGAAGCTGCGGAGCGTGCTGCCCTGGGAACTGGAGAGCATGCTGGAGCCGCTCGATCTCGAGCGCTTCCAGGAGCACTGGCGGGGCATCTACAGTGCCATCTTCGTCCACTGAGACTCCCCCGCAGACCATCACCGCCCTTCAGGGAGTGGGGGTGGTGGCGCCCATGTCGTGGGTTTCGACGTAGCCGTCACGGGGATGGTGACGCGCGGTGTAAGCAGCTGCCAGGCGCGCCCAGTTGGCCGGGATCATCTCCGCCTCCCAGTCGGCCAGGATGCGCACGTCCCATCCATCGTGCTCGTCCGCGTCCAGCGCAATAGCGCCCAGCTGGTCGGGGGTGAGGGTGCCACCGTCGAAGATGAACCCGATCCGGGGCACCGTCCATGCCTTGTCGATGGTCGCGAAGTGGGTGAGCAGCAGCGGTCGGGGGCCGGTGAGGACGATGCCGGTCTCTTCGCGGGTCTCGCGTACGGCGGTCTCCCACGGTGTCTCTCCTGCGTCCATGACGCCGCCGGGAAGCTGCCACACTTCCCCCTGTTCGGGGAGCGCAGGCACAGAGGCCGGTCCTCGGTGTCAGTGAAGATGGTGGTCGGCGTGAGAATGACATGGCCCTTCGTCACTCATGCCAGCAACGGGTGAGCACCGCCCGTCAATGTCAACGACCAGATCGCTGCGCCTGCGCCACTGACGCTCAGACGACGACGTTCAACTGACACTCCCCCGCAGGCCATCACTCGCTGCCATCCACGAAGGTCAGCCGTTCTTGCCTGAGCCCTCTGTCTCGGCGCGGGAGGTGTCCGAATCTCCCGGGGCGGCAGGATCCTGATTGTTGGGCGGTGCTGTGGTGCCCCGCTTGCCCTTGGCCTTGTAGACCGAGGGGTCGGGCAGGTCGTCGTAGATGACGACCTCCTCCTGCGAAGCGTCGCCGGACGGGGCGGGACTGGCGCTGGAGTGTGACATGGGTCTTCCTTCACATTAGGTTCAAGATCCACAGAAGGATCTCCAGAGTGAGGCAGCATCCGGCGGCCGCGACCGCGTTCCGCCTCTTGGTGAGGTGGCTGTCGTTGATCTGCGAGGAGCGGTAGATCGTGGCCGCGAGATTCAGGTGCAGGGCCTCCTCGCTGAGCGGTGGCTGCCGGTCCGTCATCCAGCCGTGGTGGATGACCACGGGGGAAAAGCCCACGTACCACTTTCTGATGGTTCCGGCGACGACCCAGCCGCTGATGAGGACGACGACGACGAAGAGAGCGATGGCGAGCCAGCCGGACACCCCGATGCTGGTCTTGCGCAGTAGACCGGCGCCGAAGAAGCTGGTGGCAACCGAGGACGCGGCCACGAGGCCTGAGGCGCGGGTGCGCAGTTGCTCAAGCTCTCGCTCTTGCGCCGTCAGTTGGCGGATCGCCTCTTCGTACAGGAGCTTGTAGCGTGCGTCAGACATGATTGCTGATCATCCCCCCTGCGGGCCCGGACGTGTGGCCTTTTGCGTCAACCCATCACGTAGAACGGGGCCCACAGCGCGGGATGCTTGTGCGCCTCGAGCACTTCCATCTGTGCCTGGCGCAGCGCCATGGCCGCGTTGCGGCCGTCCAACCGGCCCTCGAGGTGCCGGTAGAAGCGGCGGAAGAGATCGGCTGTGACGACCTGCTCCGTAGCCCACAGGGAGCTGACGACCGAACACCTGGCGCTGGAGTAGACGGCGCCGGGCATGCTGATCATCTCGTCCAGGGCACGGCCACCTGCCAGCCCGCTCTCGCACGAGGAAAGCACCATCAGCATCACATCCGTGCAGTCGGTCCTTCTCAACTCCTCCACCGTCAGCACCTGGTCTTGAGCCAGTACGATGCCGCTCTTGCGTGGCCGGTCTTCGTCCGCGTATCCGTGTGCGTTGAAGTGCACGAGGCTGTGCGTGGGAAGGTGTGCACGCACCGCGTCCAACGAGGCCTGCTCCCCTTGCAGTTCGGTGCGCTCACCAACCATGACCCGCAGCTGCGCCAGCTCTTCACCGCCGTATTCGAGAGGGTCGTAACCGGTGGAGGGCTGAGGGCTGTCGACGATCAGCGCCTTCACATGACGCTGGGCCGGGCCGCGTGCCTGCTGCCTCAGCAGCAGTGCGGCGTTGGGAATGTAGCTGCAGGCCACGTGCTCAAGTGCCCATCTGCGTCTGCCGTCGCGCCAATGCCACGCCGCCCACATCGGCAGCACGGCCAGCAGGCCTGTCGGTGTGATGCGCACGTGCCCGGCGCCGTCGAGCTCTTCGATGACAGGCCCCATGACCGCCCGCCAGAGCCATTCAGTGACGTCGTAAAGCGCCTTGCCCCAGGCCTGCCATGAGGAGTCGCCGTCGCCGCGGTGGTCCATGCGATCGCGGTAGGCCTGCAGATAGGTGGCGCCGTTCCTCTTCAGCTCACGGGCAGTCAGGAGAGGCAGCGACCGGTGCGTGAGCGTCCCATCGGGTCGGACCAGGAGGAGTGAGCCTTCGGAGAGCCCCGGTGCGATGTACGCGATGGGTGCCTCGCGCGCGGCCCGGCGAACATCCTCCATCCCGCCACCGGTCCTCGGGAAAGCAGCGCATCCTTCCACTTGCCGGATGGCCGCAAGCGTCCGGTCCCTCTGCCTGGCCGCATGCCGCAGCTGTTGCGTCTGCTGCTCGATGTCCGGGGGCGAGAGGAGCTGGCGACTTTCCCGACGGCTCTGCTCGAAGTCGTCGGCCAGGCCGCGGTAGTGGCGGTCGGCGTCGAGAAACGCATCGGCGAGATCGGTGTGCCCGGCACTAGACAGGCTCTCGAGTTCCTCCTCGGGATGCGCCACCACCGAGGAGTAGAGTACCGAACGCCCCTGTTCCACAGCGAGAACGGCCTCCTCCGCGCAGTCGATCTGTGCCAGAGCGTTCGCTGCACAACCATGGACATCAGCCGCCTGAGTGAGCCAGACCTCCTTGTGACCGAGCATCACCTGTCCGTCGGTGAGTCTGCGGCGAGCTCGCAGAGCGATGCGGTATGCCTCGGCGGACGACTTCCTGTCCTCGTGCGCGTCGGCACCCATCGCCCGGTGGGTGGAGAGGTCCAACAGGGTTGCCGGGTCACCTTCGGGTGCTGCGGCACAGGCCGCCTTCCACACCCAGTCACACAGCCACTTCGTGTCAGAGTCCGGTGCCCTGGTCGCCAACGTCGCCTGCGCTGCGAGGTCGAGCAGGCGCAGGTGGCTGCGGGTCCCGGGAAGGCAGTGGGTGAGGCCTGCGGCGATCACGGATACAAGGCTGGTGGCCGTGTCGAGGATGCCTTCGTCTCCCAGACGGTCCTGGCGTCTCAGCACGGTCGCCAGCCGGGTGGCCAGGACGACGCCCGCCTCGCCGACTCCCTGAGGGTCCGACATCCTCATGAACCCCTCGAGAGCCGCGTGACCCTGCTGCACAGACCGTGTCAGGGCATCCACGTCGTCGCTTTCGAAGGCGAGCTCGTATTCGAGCCGGCTCCGCAGCAAATCCACCTCCAGCCGTACCAGCCGCTCGAACCGGTTCCGCCTGACCCAGTGCGTCGAAGAGCCCGGCCACAGGGCGAGGCCGCGACCGCCGGAGAAGAGGTCCACCGCCAGATCGAGCCTCTTGCGAATCTCCCGGTACGACTGCTTCTGCCAATTGACTTGAAGCTCGGCCATCATTGCCGCCGCCTCCAGGCGCAGACAGCGCACGACCGCTTCCCTGCCCGGTTCGCGGGGGTGCCCCTTCGAACGCCGCGGCTTGGCCAACTCCAAGCCGGCCTCGGCCGCAGGCTTCAGGGCGGCGTGAGCCAGCTCCCAGTTCATCAGGTCTGGCTCTGACTCGGCTCGCTTCAGAAGCACTTCGGCGAGATGGGTCAAGGCACGGCAGCGCTGCACATCGTCTGCCGCGCTTGCCACCGCATCGCGTGCTGAGTGCTCGGCAGCGTCAAAATCCTCCCGGCGGTGGGTGATCGCTGCCCCGGCGAGCATCACGCGCGACTGCCCCAGAAGACGCTTGGAGGCCCCACGGCCCGATCTCCGCAGGCCCGCAGTGACCTGGTACGCCTCGCGCGCGAGCCAGGCATCGCGCAGCCGGCGACGGCGGTAGGAGAACAAGCCGTTCTGAATCTCGGCCTGCCCGTCGACGAGCTCCTCGTCCCAGGACGCGAGGACGCTGACGGACGCTGACGCAAGCGTGGAGAGCTCAGAGCGGGACAACACTTCGAAGACCGGTCGCTCCTCTTCCGCGTACCGCTGATTGATGCTCACCGGCACGAACAGAACACGTCGGTCTCGCCGTTCGTCCTTCGGACCGCCGTCTTTGCGCTTCACCCAGCCCCCTGCTCGCGCAAGCCTCCCCCTCCATGGAGCTACCCCATTTAACCCCCTCCCGCAGCCGGAAAGGACGACTTCGAGTGCAGCCGCTGTCCGCCGGTGTGGTCGACGGTCTCGCCGGCGCTTGCCTCCTGGTGGTGGTCGGCGTGAGAGTGACATGGCCCTTTGTCACTCATGCCAGCAACGAGTGAGCACCGCCCGTCAGTGTCAACGACCAGATCACCGCTCCTGCGCCACTGACGCTCAGACGACGACGTTCAACTGACACTCCCCCGCAGACCATCAACGGCTCGGTCACCAGCCATCGCTGAAACCCCGACAGCGACAGCAAGCTCGGCGCACGCCAGTCCAGGCGCCGCTCTGCGCAGTGGTTCAGGTAGAGCGCGATCCGTCCGGCGTATACGCGCTCGGTGTTCGGCGACGTCCGCGGGAACGCAGCGAGGCGATGAACGCCGTGACCTCCACCTGCAGGTCGAGCGTCGCGGAATGAGCGAGACGAACGCGGATGCCGGTGGCATCCACGCCACCGAGCCTGCGCCGGCCCCGATCGTGCCTGGCTTCCGGACCGCTACAAAATCCGGTTCAGCTCAGTGCACCGTGGTGGGCCCATATGCGCTGCGGACACACATACCCGCATCCCCGCACTTGTTCAGACCGTCCTCACCCTCCGCCTCAACGCCGCAAACTGCGGTTGGAAAAGGCTCACTCGCGCAAGCGGCACCCCGGAATGTCGTGTCCCGCCGAGTGGTGTAGTTGCTGGGCCGCCACCGCTGGACCATCGAGCGCACCATGGCTTGGCTCGCCGGCTGTCGACGCCTCCACCGACGTTACGAGCGCAAAGCCGAGCACTTCCTCGCCTTCACCAGCATCGCTTGCACACTCATCTGCTACCGCAGACTCACCAAATGAGATGACCTCTAAGACGGTGTCCTACGTGGTGATCGCTCGTTGGTCCGTCTATGGGGCGGGGTACGTGGAGTTGGATTGTTCCGGACGGCCTGTGGGAGCTTGCCAGGCCGTTGATTCCGGAGGACCGGGTGCGACCGCAGGGCGGCGGGACCCAGAACACGCCTGATGAGACGCTGTTCGCGGCGATCATCTACGTGCTGGTCAGCGGCTGCGCCTGGCGGGCACTGCCGCCATGCTTCGGCATATCGAAGTCGACGGCCCATCGCCGGTTCATGATCTGGTCGCGGGCCGGCGTCTGGGGTCGGCTCCACGAAGCGGTCCTGCACCAACTCGACGACGCAGGCCTCATCGACGTCTCCCGCGTCGTCCTCGACTCCGCGCACGTGCGCGCTAAAAAGGGGGCGAACACACAGGTCCGAGTCCCGTGGACAGGGGCAAGCCGGGTTCCAAGATGCACGTCCTGTCGGACGCGAACGGACTGCCCCTGGTCGTCGGCGTCTCCGCCGCCAACGTCCACGACAGCGAAGGCCTGAAGCCCATGGTGGCCGGTCACCAAACGAGACACGACCCCCACCGCGGACGCTACTTCAAGCCACAACGGCTACACGCCGACAAGGCGTACGACATTCCCCATCTGCGAAAATGGTTACGTGGCAAGCGCATCGGAGTGCGCATCGCCCGCAAGGGCATCGAGTCCAGCGAACGATTGGGCCGCCGCCGATGGGTGATCGAGCGGACCATCTCCTGGCTGTCCGGCTACCGCAGACTCAGCCCTCGCTATGAACGCAATCCCCGCAACTACCTGGCCTTTCTCGGCCTCGCCGCAGCCATCTGCTGCTACAAGCGGTACGTCCGCCTCACCACGTAGGACACCGTCTAAGCCCGGATCCACCGATCGGTGATGTTGTTGTGGGCTGCGGTCCGGTGACGTCGGGTGCCGTTGTGTTGAGCGGGAGGAGGGCGTGCGGGACCTGCCGGTCTGCCGGCTTCTCCGGGTTCCTGGGTCGTAGGGACAGGGGCAGTGGAGTCAGCCGTGTCGCGGCAGTGCGGTGATAGCCGTGAGGGCGTGTTTGAACGCGTCGGCCCAGGGCCAGCGGGTGGGAAGCCGTAGCCGCAGGCGTCGGGCTGTGTGGATGAGGCGGCCCGGGACGGTGAACAGGGTGCGTTGAAGGGTGGCGGCAGTGGCCCGGGTCAGGTCGTGGCCGGCGAGGATGCCGACCGCGCGGCCGAGGTTGTGAGCCATCGCTGCCAGTGCGAGCCAGGCCGCGTTCGCGGTGAAACGCCCTGAAGGTAGGTGAGCCAGCCCGGCGGACTTCAGCTCGGCGATGGTCTGCTCGACCACGGCATGCCGGCGGTGATCGGCCTCGATCTCGAGGAGATCGCCGGTGCGGTCGGTGACGAATGCATGGTGGTCGTAGGTGGTGAACAGGGCCAGCTGGGAGCCGGGGGTGGGACGGACCCGGCGCACGATCAGCCGCACCGTGACCGGTGTCTTGGTGTGCGCGAAGCAGGTGTAAGTGGTCTCGGCGACGTCCGCGCCGGAGACTTCCGGGGTGGACAGCCAGTACGGGATCGGCGTCCATGCGTCGTCGGGGATGGCCGCGATGGCGGCCTTGATCTTGGGGTCCTGGCGGACGGTGATCGAGAAGCGCACGTCCAGTTTGCGGGCGGTCAGCAGCACGTCCTTGGAGTAGAACGCGGAGTCCGCCCGGACGGTCAGCTGCCCGGATGCTCCCGCATGGCGGGTGCGACTGACAGTCTCGGTCAGGAACGATTTCGCGCCGCGGGCCGCACCGGCGTTTCCGCCCCGCAGGCGGCAGAAGAGGACCTGCCCGCTCTGGGCCAAGGTGGCTAGTTGCGGGTGGTAGCCGCGGGTCCTGGTGTAGCCGAACGCTGCACCCTGCTTGGCCCGTCCGTAGACCGGAACGATGGTGGAGTCCAGGTCGATGGTCAAAGGGCCGGCCAGGTCAGCGGGCCCGCCGCCTGCAGCCCACAGGCGCTTGAGGAACTCGCGGGAGACCGCGTCGAGCTGGCGGATGTTGTGCCAGCGGAACGACCTCAGCCAGGTGCCCACAGTGGAAGGGGCGCGGGTGGCGTTGAAGATTTCACCGGCCGCACCTGCCCGCAGCAGGGCGGTGTCATCGATCGAGTCGCCCCCGCCCAGCACCGACCCGATAACCGTCAGCACCTTCGCTCCGCCGTGTGCTCCGTGCGACTGCAAGTGCACACGGCTCTCGACCAGTTCTGCCAGGCCGGTCCGCTGCGCGAGCAGAGCCGGGGCCAGCAACCCGGCGCACGGCACGAGGTTCGGCCCGTCGAAACTCACCGGAACCCGGCCCAGATCATGAGAAGCTCGCACTCGTCAGATGCCCTCTCGACGCGGAACGATTCGGCCTCAGCAACCGAAATCATCCCAAGTCAGAGGGCATCTGTCCGTTCAAATCCACGATCCGCCACCACAACGAAGCGGTGGATCCGGGCTTAACCGCCTGCGAGCTCTCGTCACATCCCTCTCCACGCCATATGACCTGCTCTTCACCACGGTCCTTGACCCCGACGAGCCGCTCACCGGCACCCACGACCACAACGCAGCCTTTCGCCGCCTCGGCGCAAGGAGCCTCGTGATCTCCCTGCCCCTCGCTGGCATCGCCCAGGTCACCCGCGGTCGCCTGCACAGCATCCCCGACGACAACGCCCGGGTCACGGGCCCGATCTCGTTCGACGGGACGTCGCCGAAGGCGGCCTGTTCGCGTGCCTCAAAGGGCCGCATCCTCGACGGCCACGACTTCGCTGCCAGGCCGCAGCCGACGGCCACGCCCTGCGATCTGTGATCGGTGCGTCTCGCTGGGTTGCCGCCTTGGGCTGGCAGCCCTGACCTGCGCAGACTGGAAGTATGCGCGGGATGACCGTCGGCGAGAGGGCGGAGCGTGAGGATCTCCTCGCTGCAGCCGTCGTCGAAGCCGTCGAAGGAACCGGCGCGTACGCGGGAAGCGTCTTTCTGCGCTCCCGCGACCGCCGGTCGATCGTGCTCGCCGCGACGTGCGGGACGCCGCCCTCCCTGCTCGGTGGCTGGCGCCTCATCCCGGTGAACAGTCCCATCCCGGTCGCCGTGGCGTACAGCTTTGGACGCACGGTCCACCTGGCTGACGCCCAGGAGACGATGCGCCGGTATCCCCAGCTCGCGGTGGCCCTGCCGTACGCCTTCGGCTCCTGCTCCGTGCCGGTGGGCGCAGGCCGGGAGACCTTCGGATCGCTGGCGATCGTATGGGCGGCCCCGCCCGGCAGCGAAGGACTGTCCAAAGCCCGGCGCCGCCAAGTGCGGAACATCGCCGGCCGGCTCGGTAACTCCCTCGCCGCCCTGCGTGCCCGTACCGGCGATCCTGTGGAATGCGACCCGGTGACGATTCCCGTCGAGGTCCCGGCCCCTTCGGCGACGGCTGTGCGGGGCGGCCTGTTCGACTGGGACCTCGACCTGGGCGCCTTCACCGTGGACGACGAGCTCTGCGCGATCTTCGGTCTCGACCCTCGCGCTTTCGACGGACGAGCCGAAACGCTTGCTTCCTGCCTGCACCCCGGCGATCGTGCTGCCTTCTGGGCCTGCGCCCGGGAGGCAGCCGGCGAGGGCCGGTTCACCGCGCGGCGCCTGCGCATACGGGACCGCGTAGGGGATCGCAGCAGCGGCGGCGAGAGGTACTGCACCGTCGAGTGGTGGGGCCGCGTCCTGGAGGTCGGCGACACGCCGGCGCGCACGCATCTGGTCGGTGCGGTCGTGGATGCCCGGGCCGGCAGTGCGGCCGTCGCAGCGGTCGAACGGCTGCGGGACGGGCTGTTCTCCCTCGCCCCCGACGGGCGGGTCACTTACGTCAACCACAGCGCCCTGCAGCTGCTGGGCGTTCGCGGCGACGAGTTGCTGGGCCGGTTCCTGTGGGACGTGCTGCCGTGGCTGTCCGACCCCGACGTCGAGTACCGGCACCGGTCCGCGATGATCTCGCAGACGCCGTCCTCCTTCCTGGCCCGCCGGCCGCCCGAGCAGTGGCTCGCCGTCTCCCTTCACCCGCAGGCGGACGGGGTGACCGGCCGAGTGGCCCCCGTGATCCGCCCGCCGCCGGCCGTGGCAGCCACCGTCTCCACGGCCGCTGGATCCGCTACCCCGCCGGCGCGTCTGGGCGTCATGTACCACGTCCTGCAGCTCGGCAGCGCGCTGACCGAGGCGGTCACCGCCCGCGAAGTCTGCGAAGTCGTCGCCGACCAGCTTCTGCCGGCTTTCGGAGGCCAGCAGCTGGCGATCTACGTGGTCCGCAACGCAGCCATGCAGCTGCTCTTCCACACCGGCCACCACGAAGACTTCCTCGACTGGCTGCAGGGCGTACCACTGCATGCCCGCATGCCCGGCACCGAGGCCCTGACCTCTGGCACCCCGCTCTTCATCGAGTCGCAGCAGGACCTTGCCCGTGGCTACCCGGGCATCCCCACGGGCGAGGTGAGTTCCTGGGCGTATCTGCCGCTGATCGCCTCCAGCCGCCCGGTCGGCACCTGCGTCCTCGGCTTCGACGACATCCATCGGTTCACGCAGAAGGACCGCGGCGTCCTCACCGCACTCGCCGGGCTGATCGCCCAGGCCCTGGAGCGAGCACGGCTCTACGACGCGGAGTTCGCCGTCGCGCGCGGCCTGCAGCAGGCGCTCCTGCCGCACCGGCTGCCGACCGTCCCGGGCATCCGCACCGTCGCCCGCTATCTGCCCGGCACCAGCGGAATGGACATCGGTGGCGACTGGTACGACGTCATCCCCACCACCCGTGGGGTCTCTCTCGTCATCGGAGATGTGCAGGGGCACAGCATCGCCGCCGCGGCCACTATGGCTCAACTGCGCAGCGCGGTGCGAGCCTTCACGGCCGTGGACCATACGCCCGGCGATGTGATGGCGGGCGTCAACCGGACCCTCCTCGACCTCGACCCCGGGCTGCTGGCCAGCTGCTGCTCCATCCACCTCGAACCCCGCAGCCACTACGCCTGCGCCGTCACCGCCGGCCACCCTCCACCCCTGCTCCGCCTCCCCGACGGCACGACCGATGTCCTTGACCTCGACGTCGGCCCACTCCTGGGTGTGGAGTGCGCAAGCGCCTATCCCCCGACCCGGATCGCTCTCCCACCGGGATCCGTCATCGCCCTCTATACCGACGGCCTGGTCGAGGAACCCGGAGTCGACATCGATGTGGGGATCGACCGCCTGCGGACATCCCTGGCCCACGCCCGCGCGGACTCACTGGATGAACTCGCCGACCGGCTCCTGCACAATGCCCGCGGCTCCTCCTACCGGGCCGACGACATCGCCCTGCTGCTCACCGAGTACGGTTCCGGGCCACGGCACCGAGACGACATCTGAGGACGACCACCCCGGCGTCGGCCGCCACGACGACTCCCTGGCGCGCCCACCCAGCAGCCAGTTGGGCGCTACCTCCAAACCCGGTCGTTTACGGCCGGGTCACGTTGACCGGTCACCCTATGTGATCAGGGTGGAGATCGCGCGTGCGGTTGTTGTCTGTCCTGCAGCACGGGATGCTGGGGAGCACGAAGGGAAGCGGTGTCATGGATCGTTTTCCGAGTGCGGCCAACGTGGATTTCCACAGTCCCTTGGACCTCTCCAAGGCCGCCACCGCCGTACTGGACGACAAGGGCCGCATTGTCGGGTGGGGATCCTCGGCCCAGCGCCTCCTCGGACATGCTCCCGAGGATGTACTCGGCCAGTCGGCCGCCCGGCTGCTGGCGACGAGTTCTGGGGAGCGACCGTCTGCCCTCTGCAGGGCGCACAAGACCCGCAGCACCGTCCTGGACCTCTGTCATCGGGACGGGCGTACGGTGCGCGCGGCCGTGATGTTCAGCCCGCTGTCGCACGGGAGCGGCGCTGCGGCCGTCGTGGTGGCCGCCGAACTGGAGGCGCTCCGCAGCTGGGAGGCGCAGCTGGCGATGCTGCAGGGTCTGGCGACCGAGTCTCCCGTGGGCCTGACGATCTTCGATACCGACATGCGCGTCGTCTGGGGGAACGTCTCCACCGATCTGGAGCTCGGGGGGATCGCCCAGTACACCGGTCGGCCGGCCGCGGATCTCTTTCCGGAAGGCGAATTCATCTCCCGCCACCATCCCCCGGACGAGGACCAGGTGATGCACCACGTGCTGACGACGGGGGAGCCGATCGTCGGCATGCATTACCGCGGGCGCGCCCCCGCCGACCCGGTGCGCGAGCACGTCTGGTCCTGCTCCTACCACCGGCTGCTGGACGCCCGGGGCGAACCGCTGGGGCTGTTCGAGGAGTCCCTGGACATCACCGACCGCTACCGCGCCCAGGAACGACTGTCGCTTCTGGTGCGGGCGGGAAAGCGCGTCGGTGCCTCGCTGGACGTGCGTCGTACGGCTGCGGAACTGGCCGACGTGGCGGTACCGCAGCTGGCCGACGAGGTGCTGGTGGATCTGCCCCCGGCGGTCATCGAGGGACGGCAGCCGCCGACGCGCTCGGCGCCGGGACACGGTCTGCTGCGGATGCACGGTCGGACTCCGGAAGAGTTCCGGACCAGCCCGGTCTCCTACCCACCCTCGTCACCGCAGGCGCTGAGCCTTGCCACCGGCCGCTGCGTCGTCGACGCCTGCCCGCGCGAGGCACCGGGCGAGGCGGGGTCGGCCGCCTCGCACTCCTGCCTGTTCGTCCCGCTGCTCACCCGCGAGGCCGTCCTGGGCCTGGCCACCTTCCGGCGCAACAGCAACCCCGACCCCTTCGGCCCCGAGGAGCAGGCACTCGCCATGGAGCTGGCCGAGCGGGCCGCCGTCGGCATCGACAACGCCCGCCGGTACACCAGTCAGCATGCGGCAGCCCTGGTACTGCAGCGAAGCCTGCTGCCACGGCACCTGCCTCAGCAGAGCGCGGTCGACGTTGCGTATCGCTACCTGCCTGCCGACAGCCGCGTGGGCGTGGGCGGCGACTGGTTCGACGTGATCCCGCTGTCCGGGGCCAGAGTGGGACTGACTGTAGGTGACGTGGTGGGCCACGGTATGCACGCTGCCGCGACCATGGGCCGGCTGCGCGCCACCGTACGGACCCTTGCTCTGCTGGACTTGGACCCGGCCGAGCTGCTCACACGGCTGGACGACCTGGTCGCGCAGGAATCGGAGCCCGACGCGGATGACGGGCTGAGCGGCGGGGCAATGGTAGTGACCTGCCTGTATGCGATCTACGACCCGGTCAGCGGCCGGTGCGTCTGGGCCAGCGCGGGCCATCCCCCGCCGATGGTGGCCGATGCGAGCGGTTCGGTGGCCATGTCTTCTCTGGCGCCGGGACCGCCCTTGGGGCTGGGCGGCCTGCCGTACGAGAACGTTGAGCTGGACCTGTCCAACGGCAGCGTGCTGGCGTTCTTCACCGACGGCGTCGTGGAGGACCGGTGCCAGGACATCGACAGCGGCATCGACCGCCTGGCCGAGGTGCTCACCTGGCAGCGATGCCCGCTGGAGGAACTGTGTGACCGGGCGCTGTCGGCCCTGCCGCCCGGACCACAGGTGGACGACGCCACGCTGCTGCTCGTCCGCACTCGGCAGCTCGACGCCGACCAGGTGACGGACCTGGAGCTGCCGTCCGACCCAGCCATGGTGGCCCAGGCCCGTACGCTCACCGAGCGCCAGCTGGGGACCTGGGGCCTGTCCGAGCTGTCGTTCACTGCCGCACTCGTGGTGAGCGAGCTGGTCACCAACGGCATCCGGTACGCCACCGGACCGGTCATGCTGAGGCTGATCAGGGATCGCTGCTTGCTGTGCGAGGTCTCCGACAGCGCGCACACCGCACCACACCTGCGGCGCGCGCGCCGCGACGACGAGGGAGGCCGCGGCCTGTTCCTCGTCGCCCAGATGTCCCAGCGCTGGGGCACGCGGTACACCTCCTCCGGGAAGACGATCTGGGCCGAGCTGGCCATCCCCAAGGACAGCTCGAGTCAGGGGCCGGATGCCCCGTTGAGCGCAGCCCGCGGCAATCAGCACCTCGCCGGTCATGCATGGTCCTGCTGACCGAGGGCGGCGTCGCCCTCCCCCAGACGGAGGCCTCCCCTCCTGCTGCGGTCATGACCGCTCGACAGCCTGCAGCTACTGGCCGGCGCGGCGGTGGAGCCACGCGCGGTACCAGGAGCGAAGCGCTTGACCCTCACGTGGCGTCATGCCGCATTGTCGGTGGCGTGGAGGAACACCTGTCCGTGGGACGCGTGGCCGAGCTGGCCGGCGTGAGCGTCCGCACACTGCATCACTACGACGAGATCGGCCTTGTGCAGCCATCCGCGCGGACCTCGGCCGGATACCGGGCCTACTCGGCGGGCGACGTGGAGCGACTGCGGGAGGTGCTCGCCTACCGGCGGCTGGGCTTCGGATTGCGTGAAATCGCGGATCTCGTTGACGACCCGACCAACGACGCGGTCGCGCACCTACACCGGCTGCGCGGCCTGCTGCTGGACCAGCGCGACCGCGCTGCTGCCATGGTGACGGCCATAGACGGGGAACTGGAGGCACGGGCAATGGGGATCAGGACGACGCCAGAGGAACAACTGAAAGTATTCGGCGCGCAGTTGTACGAAGCCATCGGGTCCGCTTACCCGGCGACGCGACGCACCGAGCCGCGGATCGCCGCGAGGATCTGGGATGCGCTCGGGGACGCACGGACGGTACTGAACGTGGGCGCCGGCACCGGCTCCTACTAACCCCCAGACCGCGACGTGACCGCGGTGGAACCGTCGGCGGTCATGCGGGCGCAGCGTCCCGCGAGCGCGGCGCCGTGCGTGGCCGCCGCCGCGGAGAGCCTCCCGTTCGAGGACCAGTCCTTCGACGCCGCGATGGCCTTCAGCACCGTTCATCACTGGCAGGACCCGATCGCCGGGCTGCGCGAGATGCGGCGAGTGGCCCGGCGCGTGGTGGTGTTCACGCACGACGCCAGTGACACCGGCTGGCGTCACCGGTTCTGGCTCACCCGCGACTACCTGCCTGAGGTCGCTGGCCTGGTCGCTGGCCGGCCCTCGGTGGACCAGCTGGCCAGCGCGATCGGGGCCCGCATGGAGCCGGTGCTCATCCCGTGGGACTGCGCTGACGGCTTCTTCGAGGCCTACTGGCGCCGGCCCGAGGCGTACCTGGACGAACATGTGCGCCGCGCGGTATCGGTATGGACCAGAGTCGGGTCGGAGGCCGAGCAGCGGGCGGTAAACAGGCTTCGCGGCGACCTTTCCTCAGGCCGGTGGGCCGAGCGCAACCGCGACCTCGTCGCCCTCGACGCGGCAGAGCTCGGCCTCCGCCTTCTCGTAGCCTGAACCCGCGGTCTTGAGCCAAGGGTGCTCGCGCTTGGCGTCGGCCAGCTCGGCCGCCTGCGGCACGTAGTTCATCCACGCGCCCCGACGTTGGTGCTCCCGCCACTGTTCGAGAGCGGTGTTCCACACCGCCCGGCAGACACTCGCGCACTCCTCGCACTGCCCAGCCTGCTCGGCCGTCAGCTCAAGCCGGCACCTCCGACCGGACAGCATAGGAACACCCCCCCTCGAGCTGACGCGATCAACGTAGTGCACGCCACTGACAACGAAGCGAACTCCGCCGCTGCGCGGCTCCGACCTGAAGATGAGCTAACCCCCAGCTAAAGCAGGGGGTCTGCGCTCAAGAACGCCGATCAAGCGTCGCTGCCGGTCCACTTTCCAGCCGTCGACGACAAACGGGGCACCGCGCACCCCTGATCCGGTCCCAAGGCCCACGGGCTCAGCGGGTGCTTGCGGTCAGCTGCTCACAGCGTTCGTGCTCCGTCAGCTGCGCGGCAAATTCACCGCGCAGCCCGAGTGACGTCTCGCCGACCGCCGGGACTTGGACCGGAGACAGACCGGAAGCGCAACCCATTCGCCATGCTCCGCGACGAAGGCTTCCACCAAGGGCCTGAGTGCGGGTACTTGCCGCGGGCTCGTTGGTGGTCGTGGTAGCTGCGGGAGGCGGGAACGTGCAGGGCGAAGACGTGCAGGGCGGGCGCTCGTAGGGCGTTGGCGTGTGCTGTGTTGAGGAGCGCTTCAAGAGTTCGCCGGTTGGGTGAGCACTTCGGGGTTTGGCGGTGTGCTCCAGGCGGGCAGGTGCTGGTACGGACTGCGCAAATGCCGGCCGAGGCAATCGGCCTGCGTGTTGCAGCTGTCCGAGGAGACCTGCATTTCCCCCGGCCCCGATTGCCGCTGCGCAGCCGACAACTGGGCCGCGGCTCGAAGACGTCGTCAGCCACCCGGACACGGGCATCCGGCCGGCCCCCGGGGAGACGCGGCCACCGCCCGAGCCACGCGGAGGGATCATCAACACCAAAATCGCAGCGCCCATAGCACCGGGAGCGCTACCGCTGCTCGGCCACGCCCTTCCGCTGCTGCGCAATCCCCTCCCGTTCCTGGCCTCCCTGCCCGCCCTTGGTGACCTGGTCCGGATCAGGCTGGGCCCTCAGCACGTGTATGTGACCTGCAGTCCTGAGCTGACCCGCCGGGTCCTCCTGGAGGACAGCACTTTCGACAAGGGCGGGCTGCTCTTCGACCGCGCCCGAGAGACCCTCGGCAACGGACTGGGCACCTGTCCTCACCGTGACCACCGGCGTCAGCGGCACCTGATCCAGCCTGCCTTCCACCCCGAGCGCCTGCCCCGCTACGGCCAGGTGATGACCGAACAGATCACCGCGGTCACCCGCTCCTGGCAGCAGGGACAGGTCATCGATGTGCTCGCCGAAATGCAGCAGATCACGGCGCGCACACTCGTCGCCACGATGCTCGCCGACGCCCGCCTGACCGGCGTGGCCCTCACCGAGATGATCGACGATCTCCACACCTTCCAGGCCGCTTTCTACCGGCGGATGTTCATGCCACCGCCCCTGGACCGGCTCCCCACCCCGGGCAACCGCCGCTACGTCCGGGCCGGCACCCGCCTGCGCGCCAGGCTCAGCCGTATCATCGCCGAGTACCGCGCCGCCGGCACCGACCACGGCGACCTGCTCTCCGCCCTCCTCGCCGCCCGCGACCCCCACAGCGGCGACGCCGCCGGCCAAGGCATGTCCGATGCCGAGCTCACCGACCAGATAGTCACCTTCTCCTTCGCCGGAACAGAAACCACCGCCGCCCTTCTGGCCTGGGCCCTGTACCTGATCGCCCACCATCCCGGCGTCGAAGAAGCCCTGCACCGCGAGACCGACGGCGTCCTGGCAGGCGCCGCCGCCGCCGTCGAAGATCTGCCCCGCCTGGAGGTGACCGGGCGCATCCTCACCGAAACCCTGCGGCTCTACCCGCCCGGCTACCTCCTCACCCGCACCACGACCCGCCCCGCCGAGCTCGGCGGCCACCTCCTCCCGGCCGGCGCCACCGTGGCCTACAGCCCCTACGTCATTCACCACCGGCCGGACCTGTATCCCGACCCTGAACGCTTCGACCCCGACCGGTGGAAGGACGGCGGCACCGCACGAACCCCTCGCGGCACCCTGGTGCCCTTCGCCGCCGGCCCCCGCAAATGCATCGGCGACACGTTCGCCATCACCGAGGCCACACTCGCCCTGGCCACCATCGCCACCCGCTGGCGCCTGGAACCCGTGTCCGGCGCACCCCTCCGCCCCGCACTCGGTTCCACCCTCACCCCCCAAGGGCTGCATATGCTCGCCACATCCCGCAGGCAAGGCCCGTAGCCTGCGGCGACGTCCCGCCCGCGCCGAGGGGTCGTTGACGACTGGGAACGGCCTCGATACTCACCGGGTGGACCTGGCCCTGGGTGCGCCGCAGTGTCAAGAAGCCGCGGATTTACGGACTCGGCGCACTGATGGTGGGGACGGCATGTCTGGTGCAGGGCCTGCTCCACTTCCGGCTCCTCGCGGTCCGCCTCCCGCCCCGCGACCTGAACCCCCCGGCTGAGAAGCGGCCCTGACGCCGGGTTCTTACCGGACCTGATGCGCTCGGCCGCGCGTGCCGACTCCTCGGTGCGCGCTGACGAGCGGGCGACGATGGTCACCTCGCGGGCCCCGAGGCGCAGGGCGGACAGCGTAGTGGCGGTCGCGTCCGCCCCGAGCACGCACGTCGCCGTCTACGCGGCGGTGGTGAGTTCGGCGCGGCCGAACAGCAGCGCGTAGCCGGAGGGGAGGTGGCGCAGGATGCGGGTCAGAAGGTCGGGGCCGGCGTAGGCCGCGAGGGCGGAGAAGACGGATCCGGTGTCCCAGCGGGTGGTGGCCAGGGAGGCGCCGGTGCGGGCGGCGAGGTCCTTGACAAAGGCCCAGCCACCCAGGCTGGGGTTCAGGGATCTGAGCGGTGAGGACGCGTGCGGCTTCGAGGGGCTGCGGGCGGCCCTTCGACGCGTTCGTCGCCGGTCAGCTGACGTCCCAGTCCCGCGAGGACGAGGCGGACGGCTTCCTCGGCCTTCTCACGGTTGGGGTAGGCGCCGTCGTGGCGGACCTTTTCCAGCATCTGCTCGTACGCCCTTGTGTAGGGCTGCTGGAGCGGCGCGCTCTGCTCGGACATCACTGCGGTGGTTGCCTTTCTGTCACCAGGGTCGTGGTGGCCGGTGTGCGGCCACCGGGGGGTGGGTGGTCAGGTGGGCTGGGGGCGGCCGAAGAGGAGGTCGTAGCCCGCGGGGAGCTGGAGCAGGATCTGTTTGAGCAGGTCGTCGCCAGCAGCGTCGGCGACGGTGCTGAGGACGGCGCTGACGTCCCACGCCGCGGTCTGTTCGGTGGCCCCTTCGATCCAGGCCGCCGTCGCCCGCACGAACCGCTCCGGTGGCAGCGGCTCGGCGCTCTGGAGCGGGTTGAGAAGGATCAGGGCGAAGCCTTCCGGCAGACGCGCCGCCAGCCGGGCGCGTACCTCGCCGACCAGATGTGCGCCCAGCAGGGCGAGCACCACGCGGGCCGCGCGCTCGGCCTCTTGCAAGGAGTCGTATTCGCCGCGTTCCTTCACCTGGTCGAGGAACGCTTCCCATCGCACAGTCACGTCGGCCGCACCCCTTCCTCGGTCCATGGGGCGCGGAGGACGGGATAGGGGGAGATCAGGTACCCGTCCTCCGCCGCTGTTCAGCGCTCGGCTGTCCGGCTCAGCCGGAGATTTCCTTGCGGCCGGATCCGACGCCGATGGAGATCTTGCGGGGCTTGGCGCGCTCGGCGATCGGGATGCGCAGGGTGAGCACGCCTGCGTCGTAGTCGGCCTTGATGTGCTCGGTGTCGAGGGTGTCGGCGAGCACGATCTGGCGGGAGAAGACGCCCAGCGGCCGCTCGGACAGCTCCATCTGCACGTCGTCGGCCTTCGCCACCGGTCGGCGCTCGGCCTTGACCGTCAGCATGTTCCGCTCGACGTCGATGTCGATCGCGTCCGCGCTGACGCCGGGGAGGTCGAAGGCCACCACGTACTCGTCGCCCTCGCGGTAGGCGTCCATCGGCATCGCCGACGGCCTCGACCAGGTGCCCGGGCCCATCAGCTGCTGCGCCAGCCGGTCCAGCTCACGGAAGGGGTCAGTGCGCATCAACATCGTGAAAAACACCTCCAGCAGGTTCGGGCAGTTGCTGCCAATGCGCCTCACTGAAACCGTTGTAACATGTCATCCAATGGATGACAAGCGTGACGTCGTCCAAAGGATGACTACTGAGGGAGGTGCCCATGACCCCGGCCGACCAGCCGGCATCGTCCAGCGCCGACACACAAGGCCCGGCCTCGTTCCTCGCCGCCGCGGCGGCCCTTCAAGCCATAGACGACGCCCTGCATGCCGCCCGGCACGAGGTCCCCGGCACTGCCGAGACCCACGACGTCGGCCCGCAGCAGGCCCTGGCCTCCCTCCTGCTGCTGCGGCAGGTACGCGAGCAGCTCGCCGGATGGGAATCCGGCCTGATCGAAACCGCTCGCCACGCGGGTGCCAGCTGGGCCGACCTCGCCCACCCCCTCGGCGTCGCCAGCCGCCAGGCCGCCGAACGCCGCTACCTGCGAGGCCGCCCCGGCCCCGCCGGAACCACCGGCGAACAACGCGTCCAGGCCGCCCGCGAACGCCGGGCCGCCGAACGCAGGACCGCCACCTGGGCCCGCCGCAACGCCGCCGACCTGCGCCGCATCGCCGGCCAGATCGCCGCCCTCACCGACCCGCCCACCGCGGCCCGCCTCCCGCTCAGCCGGCTTCACGCGGCCCTCGCCCACGACGACCCCGCCGAGCTCATCCGCCCCCTCAACGCCACCCGCCCCCACCTGACCACCGCCCACCCCGACCTCGCCGCACAACTCGACACCCTCACGCCCCCCTGACCTCACCCGTTATTCCAAGGTTCTGGAAGTGAGCGGCCGGCTCCGGCCCGGGCGGCGGCCGCAGCCCGTGTGGCCGGCCCGTACCGACTCATGTCCGGAGGGCTCCCATGCCCACGCCCCCGCCCACCGACCGCACGACCCTCGCCGCCGCCACGATCGGCTCGGCCCTCGCCGTGGTGGTCGCCGTCGAGGCGCCCGCCCTCGTCCCGGCGCTGGGCACCGGCCTGATGGCCTGGGGCGCGCACCCCTCCCTGCGGCTGTAGCCCAAGTCGCTGCCGCGGATGGCCTCTCGGCCGCGTGATCCTTCCGTGGTTTGCCTGAGCCTCTTGACCCCACGGAGCAGGACCTGCGGTCCGCAGTGGAGTCGCTGAAGCCCCTGCTGGCCGAGGTACGGCCCGGGTGGTTCAGAGTGGCCGAAGCCAAGGCTTCAGCTTGAGACCGGCGTGTCGGGTGGCTGCTGGCGGCCTCCACGAGCAGAGTCCGCGAGGTGCTCGCAGTCACGCCGCCACACGGAAGCCGATGTTTCCCGTGGAGCTGTCGGGGGTGTTGGAGCTGCGGGCCGCCACGCGGTAACGGTTGCAGTACGAGTCGTGGCACAGGTAGGAACCGCCGCGCATGACCCGGGCGGTGCCCTTCGGGGGGCCCGTCGGATTCTCACGCGGGCCGGAGGGGTGGAAGCCCACGCTGAACCAGTCGGAGCACCACTCCCACACGTTCCCCACGGTGTTGTACATGCCGTAGGCGTTGGGGCGGTACGACTTCACCGGGACGGTCCCGAGGTGGCCGGTGTGGGTGCTGGGGAAGACCCCTTCGTAGGTGTTGAGCAGTTGCGTTCCGTCCGGGGCGAGTTCGTCGCCCCAGGGGTAGCGGGCCTGCTCCAGGCCACCGCGGGCGGCGTACTCCCACTCCGCCTCGGTGGGCAGCCGGGTGCCCGACCACTCGCAGTACGCCTGCGCATCGTTCCAGGAGACATGGATGACAGGGTGGTTCTGCCGGGAGGCGATGACCGAACCGGCGCCTTCAGGGTGCTTCCAGGTGGCGCCGGACACCGCCCGCCACCAGGGCACCTCCGGCACCGGCTGCGAAGCGGCGGCGAGGTCGTCCGGCAGCAGTCCGTGGAAGACGAAGGAGAATCCGAAGCGCTCGGCTTCGGTGACGTAGCCGGTGGCCTTGACGAAGGTGGCGAACTGGGCGTTGGTCACCGTCGTGGCCGCGATCCGGAAGGGGGCGACCTCGACCTCGCGGATCGGGCCCTCGCCGTCGGCCGGGAAGCCGTCCGCGTCCTCGGTGCCCATGAGGAAGCGCCCGCCGGGCAGGTCGATCAGCTGCCGGGCTGCTCGGTGTGCGGGCGTGGGCTTCGGGGGCGCCGCGAGCTGGAGCGCGACGGCCGTGGCCGAGCCGTGGCCGGGTGTGCAGCAGGAGGACATGGCCTCTCCAGGAGTCGATGGGGCCCGTGGGGCACCGGCGGCCACCGCTGCCGGTGCCCCACGGGGTTGTCGTGCGGTGCCTAGCTGTTGCGGTCGGCCGCGAGCTGGGAGGCCAGGGCTGGGATGCCCAGGTTCTGCTCCTCCGCCGGGGTCGCCTGGTAGAGCCTGTTGGTGAGCTGGTACGGGTCGTTCACCAGGTCGTAGTACTCCCGGAAGGTCTTCTGCCCGGTGCCGAACTCCTTGCCGTTGGCGTCGGTGTACAGGTTGTAGTACTCGACGTACTGCTTGTCCTTGGCGACGTAGGACGCCCACGAGTCCTTGACGCCCGCGCTGCCGTGCTTCCACCACTCGACCAGCACGTGGTCGCGGCTGAAGCTGGACAGCAGGGACTTGCCGTCCACCGAGTGGGTCGGGGTGATCCCGGCGGCGTCCAGGATGGTCGGCGCGATGTCGATGTTGGCAACGATGCGGTTGTCGGTGGTCCCGGCGCCCAGGCCGCCGGCTGGCCAGGACAGGTAGAACGGCACCTCGTGAGCCGGAGAGTAGGGCGTCCCCTTCCCGAGGAGGCCGTGATCTGCCCACTGATAGCCGTTGTCGCCGATGTAGATGACCAGGGTGTTGTTCAACTGGCCCAGGGCTATCAGCTTGTTCTTGAACGCCTGCACCGCGTCGTCGACCGACAGCAGGGTGCGCAGCTGCCGCTCGCGTTGCGCCTTGCCGTCGGCCAGGGTGCTGGTCGCGTTCTGCACGTAGGTCGGCTTGTCGCTGCGGTCGTTCTCGGGGACGGAGGGACGACCGTTCCAGTCCGGCACGACCGTGTCGGCGTACTGGGTGGCGGGCGTGTTGGGCTCGTGCGAGGCATACGGGGTGACGTACGCGAACCACGGGCGGGTGTCGGTCGCGGCCTTGTCCAGGAAGCCCAGCGTCCTGTTTTTGATGATGTTGGTGGTGTACCCGTTGATCGTCTGGACGGTGCCGTTGACGTTCCATTGGGCGTCGACGTAGCCCGGCTGCAGGAGCGCGAAGTCCTCGAAGTGCGGCGGGTTGTTCGCGAGAGGCCAGGAGTTGAGGTACTTGCCGAACAGACCGGTGCGATAGCCCGCCTGCTTGAGATAGCGCTGCACCGTGGTGCTCTGGTCAAGCTGCAGCGAGGCGCCGTTGTTACGCACGCCGTGGTTGTGGGCGTAGCGGCCCGAGAAGACCGACGACCGCGAAGGTGCGCACAGCGGGGTGGTGACGTGGCCATTGTTGAAGGTCACACCCTGCCCGCCGAGCCAGTTGATGGTCTTCTGGAGCGCCCAGTTGGTTTGCTTGGGGTTGTCGTCGGTGACGATGAGCAGGATGTTGGGGCGCGTCGCAGCCGCGGCGGAACCACCGGCCGCCACCTGGGCTATCCCCGGCACGGCTGCCGTGGCCGCGGCAGCCGCCGTGCCGGCCAGGAAGCCGCGCCGACTCACTTGTGGTCTTCCGTTCTTACTCATGGGGTCGTTTCCTCCTGTTCATTTGTGCTGTGTGGCCGCGCGGACACGCCGAAATCCCGAACGGAATTCAACATGCGGAAATGAGAAACCGGAATTCAGGGCATGCCCGCGGCCCGCGGGACAGGCAGTCCTGCTGCCGTACACAAGGAAGCGACGGGAATCAGGCGTCGGGCGCCCGGCCGACCGCCACGGCGGCAGGGCAATCTGGAGCCAGGTGGGGATCCCGTGGCGATGTGGCGCGATCCGGCCGGATCAGTGATCGGGCGAACACGGCCCGACCTCGGCGGTCACGCCGCAGTGGCCGTACACAGTGCGCTCGCCACGCGTTCGAGATCGACGTGGCGGCGAGCAGAGAGCGCTGTTCCTGCTGCCATGCCGTGAGAGTAGGACTCACGAGAAGCCCTATCAATGTACGGAGTGTGAAAAGTGGAACTCTACTTATGAGTTACCCCACTTGGGCACGTTGTCCCGAAACGACCGGGCAAACGGGAGCAGAGCGGGGTCACGTCCGCTGGAGTGGTGTATCGACGGCCACTCGGTGATCTCAGCTACGCGGTGAGTTCGGTGGGCCAGGACGGTGGCGTCTGTTTCGACCCCATCAGGTGGAGGCGGGCTTTGATGAGGAGTTCGCGGGCCCGCCTCGTCATCACGACGGTCGGTCGGCCCGCGGCATCGCAGAACTGCCCGCTGGTGCGGTCCTCAGCGGGGACGACGCCGGGATGGTGTGGGAGCCGGGCGAGGAAGCCTGGGAGACCAAGCTGGCGATGCTGCGCGCGTTCCGGCGCGCGCATGGCCACCTTGCCCCGAGGCAGGACGCGGTGTGGGGCGACGCTGAGGGCGAGCTCGTGCCGGTAGGGCAGCACATGGCCAACCTCCGCAGGAAGGGCGGGCTCGGCAAAGACCAGGAGCGTGCGGAGATGCGCGCGAAACAGCTGACGGCTATCGACGAGGACTGGGCGTGCCCGTGGCCGCTGGACTGGCAACGCCATTACCGCGTCCTCGCCGACCTGGTCGAAGCCGATGGCATCCTGCCCGCCATCGAGCCGGGCGTGCTCTTCGAGGGCGACGATCTCGGGAGGTGGCTCCAGCGGCAGGCGAACTCATGGACGGAGCTGCCCGAAGAGCAACAGCGGCGACTGTCAGCGCTGGGCATCAAGCCCGCTGAACGGCCCACCCCAGCCCCGGTGACCAAGGCGGCCGAGAAGGCGTCAGCAGCCTTCCAGCGGGGCATTGCCACCCTCGCGCAGTACATCGCTCGCGAAGACCACAGGGCGGTACCGCGGGGGCACCTTGAACCCGTCGTTATCGACGGCTAGGACCACGAGCACAAGCTGGGTGTCTGGTACGCCAACCGGAAGCAGCGCCGCACAAGTTCACCCCCGAGCAGCGCGCCGCACTCGCGGAACTCGGCATCGAATGGGCATAGCCGGAGGCCGGGCGTAGGGCCGAAGGTTGGTCTACGCCCGGTACGAGGCATCCGCGTGCTCTGTAGGCGGTTCCATGGCCGCGACGCCCGCAGCAGGGACGCCGCGAGCACCCGAACTGCGGAACTGTCGCATTCAGTGAGCCGCTGCCGTCCGACCCGGTGCAGCTCGCCCTGCGGCTGGGCGGCACGGCCGTGGCCGTGTCCGTGCTGCTCGCCCTGCCCCGCCATGACGCACCACCCGCCGAGCCCCCTGACAAGGGGGAACACCCACGCACGCTCACCCGTCGCCCGCGTCCACGCCAACGAAGGAGCCGCCCATGAAGCCCGACGATCCGCTACTGAAGATCCTCGCCTGCCCGCTCGACAGCCGCTGGCGCTCACCGTCCCCGACGGGCTGCTCTATAAACCCCGTCTGCGCCGTCACTATCCCATCGTCGACGGCATCCCCCAGCTCCTTCCGTCCTCAGGCGAGCAGGTCACTGACACGGAACACGAGGAGCTGCTGGCCCGCATCGACGAGGTGGGGGGGGAGCCCGCCCCCGGTGACGCCGCCCGGGCGGCGGGGCCGGAAGCGACCGCCCCTACGGCGGCTCCACGCCGACGGACCCCAGCCCATGGCACCGTCATGTCGCGGGAGAGGTGGTGCTGAAGCAGCCCGGCTGGATAGCCCGGTGCCGGAGGACGCGGACAAGGTCGACGACCTCAGTCGTTTCCCACTCGGCATGCATCGGGTTGCCCCCGTCCCGTGCCACAACAACGCCCTGGGCACGAGGCGGTCACACGGCTACCCAAGCGTGTCCTAGCGGACGAGAGACTTGGACACGGCCCACAGCCGGGCAGCGTTCTCCCGGTCCAGGGCGTAGGGCGCCACACCCGCGATGGCACCGGCTCGTTCGGTGACCGGTGCGGCTTGCGCGCAGTCCTCGAAGTAGCGGCCGGTGACGCCGTCCACTGTCGGTGAGGCGGCCAGCAATACCGAGGTCGCGGCGCCCTGCTCGACGGTCTTCTGCGGGGGCAGTGCGAGTCCGGTCGTCTCGATGAAGCCGGCCAGCTGCTCCGCGTCCATGTGCCGGGCCAGCGACGTGTCGGCGATGTTGCCCGGCATCAGCGCGTTGGCGGTGATGCCGTCGTCGGCCCAGCGCTCGGCGGCACCGACGGCGAACAGGGTGTTGGCGGTCTTCGACTGGCCGTAGGAGGTCCAGGGGTCGTACGGGCGGAAGCGGTAGTCCAGGTCGTCGAAGATGACCGGCGAGAAGAGGTGGCCGATCGAGCTGACCGAGACGATCCGTGCGCCCTCAGCCGCCGCGAGTGCTGGCCGCAGTCCGACGGCGAGAGCGAAGTGGCCCAGGTGGTTGACGGCGAACTGCATCTCCCGGCCGTCAGGGGTGCGGGTGAGTTCCGGAAGGGCCATCACTCCAGCATTGTTGACCAGGATGTGCAGCGGCCCGGTCCACGCGTTCACGAACGCCGCGACGGTCGACCGGTCGGCCAGGTCGAGCCGCTCCACAGTCAATTCGCCTGATGTGGAGGGCAGTTCGGTCTCAAGGCGCGCCGCCACGCGGGCGCCCGCGTCGGTGTTCCGCACGGCCAGGGTGACGTCGGCGCCGGCCGCGGCGAGCGCCCGGGCCGTCTCCACCCCGATTCCGGAACTGGCTCCGGTCACCACGGCCCGGCGGCCGTGCAGGTCGACGCCGTCGATGACGTCGGCGGCGGTGGTGCTTGCCCCGAACGTGTGGGGCGTTTGGGGTCCGGACATGAGGTAAGTCTCCTGACTTGAGAAAACCGAAGCTTCAACGCGATCGGCTCACACGCCGATTGTGTTCGTCACCCCGGGCTGTTGGGGATTTTGAGGGCCGGGTGCGGTCGGGCCGCACCCGGAGCGGGCAGGTCCGGTCGGGTCACCGGGCGTTCGGCGAGCCGCCAACAGGAGCCCAGGCGTAGGCGTCGCCCACCGATGTGACACGGCCGAACACATCGTCCGTGAAATGCCCGGCGGCAATCACGGTGTCCGGCCGTGCCAGCACGCGGTCGCGCACCGCTCGGGCCTGGTCCGGAGCGACGTCGGAGGAGAACACCAAGGCGGGGTCGCCGACCTGGGCCGGGGAGTGAAGGATGTCTCCCACGATGCAGACCGATTCGCTGCTGGTGCCCGACGGGTCGCGCACGACGATCGCCAGGTGCCCGGGAGTGTGCCCGGGTGTCGCCTCGACGGTCACGCCGGGTGCAATGCTGTCGCCGCTCTTGACGAACTCGACGACTCCGTCGAGTGGCTTGAGTACCGCTTCGGTGTCCGGCCCGCCCATCTCACCTGTCCGCGTCGACCAGTACTGCCACTCGTCCTGCGACATCAGGTGGCGTGCCCGGGCGAAGGTGAGGCCGGTGGGCGCGTCCGTGGCGGCCGCGTTCGGGAGCGGCGCGACATCGCTTGTCCAGCCGACATGGTCGAGGTGCAGATGGGTGTACACCACCGTGTCGATGTCATCGGCAGACAGCCCTTCTGCGGCGAGGTTCTGCAGAAGTGAACCGCCCTTGAGCTGAGCGACACCGGGCACATCCACGTCGATCTTCCCAACGGCCAGGTCCACGAGGATCCTCTGGTCCCCGGCGCGGATCAGGAAGGAGCCGAACGAGAGCACGAGCTGCCCGTCTTCGAGGTAGCCGGGGTGCGTCGTCCAGTCCACGCCGGGGAACAGGACGTCGGGGTTGTGCGCGCCGAAGCCGTCGGGGAGGTAGGTAACCGTCGTGTCGCCGATGGAGATTCGGGACCGCTGGGCTGGCTGAGGCATAGGGGGACCTTTCAAAGCGTAGGGGCTTGATGCTGTGTGGGGGCTAGGTGTTCTCGCCCCGCGATGGGATCCGGTAAGGCGCCGGCTGGGTCTCAGCCGTTGAGTGTGCCCATCAGCTCGGGTGCGTAGCGGTCGCCGGTGACGACACCGTGCGGGGCGACCGCCTCGATGGCGGCGATGTCCTCCGCGTTGAGGGTCACCTCGGTCGCGGCGATGTTCTCCTCGAGGTAGCGGCGGCGCTTGGTGCCCGGGATCGCGACGGCGCCCTGGTGCTGGACCCAGGCGAGTGCCAGCTGGGAGGGGGTGACGTCCTTGGCGGAGGCGATGCGGCGGACCTCGCGGACGACGTCGAGGTTGCGGTCGAAGTTCTCGCCCTGGAAGCGGGGGTCGGTCCGACGCCAGTCGCCCTCGGCGAAGTCGTCGGGGCTGGTGATCGCGCCGGACAGGAAGCCGCGCCCCAGCGGGGAGTAGGCGACCAGGCCGATCCCCAGTTCCCGCAGGGTGTCGAGCACTCCGTTGTGTTCGATGTCGCGCTCGAAGAGCGAGTACTCCGTCTGCACGGCGGTGAGCGGGTGCACGGCATGGGCACGCCGGATCGTCTGCGCGGACGCCTCACACACGCCGATGTGACGGACCTTGCCCTCGGCCACCAGCTCGGCCAGCGCGCCGACGGTGTCCTCGATCGGCACATTCGGGTCGATGCGATGCAGGTAGTACAGGTCGACGTGATCGGTGCCCAGGTGCCGCAGCGAGCGTTCGAGCGCCCGGCGGACATACTCCGGCCGGCTGTTGAGACCGAGCACCTGCCCGTCGTCGGTGATTTCCACACCAGTCTTGGTGGCCACAACTGCAGCCTCCCGGCGCCCGGCCAGCGCCTTGCCCAGGAGCCGCTCGTTCAAGAACGGACCGTAGCTCTCGGCGGTGTCCAGCAAGGTGACACCCAGCTCCAGCGCCCGGTCGATGGTGGCCAGCGACTCGCCCTCGTCGGTGGCGCCGTAGAAGACGCTCATACCCATACAGCCGAGACCCTGCACACCGACGTTCAGACCCTGACTGCCCAGTGCGCGGTGTTCCATGAGGTTCCCTTCGTAACTAACCAGATAGATACAACGTAATCTCGGGAGTCGCGGATGTCAATAACTGGTTAGTTACTTGGTAGAGTGGTGGCCATGACACGCGACTCCAATGCCACCAAGACCCGGCTGCTCGACGCTGCCTTCACCGAATTTGCCGCCTACGGCATCGCCGGCGCTCGGGTGGACCGGATCGCCGAGGCCGCAGGGGCGAACAAGCGGCTGATCTACGTCTACTTCGGCAATAAGGAACAGTTGTTCGATGAGGTGTTGCAGCGGGCAGTGATGGCGGGCGCCGAGTCGGTGCCCTTCGATGTCAAGGATCTGCCCGGATACGCCGGCGCGATCTTCGACCACCTCGTCGCCCGGCCGGACCTCATGCGCCTACGCCTATGGAAGCTCCTGGAACGCCCCTCCACCGCCGGACCCGAGCCGGACGCCTTCCGGCGCAAGACCGCCGAGGTAGCCGAGGCACAGCAGCTCGGTGACCTCGCCCCGGAGATACAGCCCGCCGACCTCCTGACCATGGTGCTCGCCGTGGCCCAGGCGTGGTTCTGGGCCGCCGAAGGCATCGACACGAAAGAGGGAGTCCCGCCCTGGTCGGCGGAACGGCTGGCTCTGCACCGGTCGGCGGTCGTCGAGGCCGCCCGCCGGCTCATCGAACCCAAGAAGGCCGAAGGCTGACGGCCGGCACCCCGCCGAAACCCTGGAAGCCCAGCCCCTTCGTATGGGCGCGAACTCGATTTCGCTCTGCCCACCAGGCCGACCCGGCACCCGCCGGCAATCCAGCAGAGCCACAACCAGGAAGGAGTATCAACGTGAAAGTAGTTCTCTTCGGCGCATCAGGCATGGTTGGACAAGGGGCGCTCCGCGCATGCCTGGAGGACCCAGAGGTGACCGAAGTCGTCGCCGTCGTCCGACGGCCACTCGGCCGCAACGCCCAGAAGGTTCGTGAAGTGGTTCACGCGGATTTCACGAACCTCGACCCGATAGCAGCGGACCTGGCAGAAGCCGACGCGTGCTTCTACTGCTTGGGAGTATCCGCAGCAGGACGCAGCAAGACGGAGTACGAGAAGATCACATACACCTACGCCGTGGAAGCCGCACGGGTGGTGGCTGCCAACAGTCCGCACCTGACGTTCGTGTTCGTATCGGGAGAAGGAACCGACAGCACGGAACAAGGGCGCGCGTTCTGGGCCCGGGTGAAGGGCCAGACGGAGAATGCTCTGATGGCCATGGACATGCACACCTACGCCTTCCGCCCCGCGTGGATCCAGCCCGTGAACGGAGAGATCTCTCGCACGAGCTGGTATCGACTGCTCTACCGGCTCATGTCCGTGCTCTATCCACTCCTGCGCCGCGTCGCACCTCGATACGTGACGAGCACCGAGCATCTCGGGCGCGCGATGATCGCAGCTGCCCGATTGGACGGTGCCGGACCCCGCATCCTGCGCTCGCAGCAGATCACCCAACTCGGCGCATAGAGCCGAACTCTCGGCAGCATCGACCCAACCCTGCCCTGAAGGACAGCAGCGTCGCACAACCTCAAGGGAGGAGATCGACGAAACGCTCACCAAAGCGGCGGAGGTTGGCAGACTGCAGGCTGGCTGCGGTCTGCCAACCGGCTCCGAAGGTCCGAGCCAGACGAGTTGGCCCTGTGCTCGTCGCCTGCAGTACCCGGTACGAGGAACCGTTCTGGCGCGTAGACGAGTCGGGCCGAGTGCTGGTCCGTCAGACGGAGGGTCTGCCGATGGTCTACGTCATCTGGCTCCACCGGCAGTGCGGGCCCGTTCACTTGCGGGTGCGATGAGGCGTCGCAGCGTCCGGTCCGGTCGGCCCCCAGGCGTGGACTTGGAGCGGCGAGCCGGCCGTACGGTTCAGCCGGGTGGGGTTGTTGGTGGCCGAGGCCGGTCCAGGTGCCGAAGGGGCCGGGCCGCTCCGGCGGGTGCCGAGTCGGAGGGCGCCTCCCTTGAGGCGATGCGGGCCGCGGATCATCGGGACTGGCCCGCGAGTTGGGCGAGGTTCAGGCCGCGTGGCCTGTCGGGTGGAGAGGGGTGACCACTTCGACCAGGCCGTCGGCGCCAGCTCGGCCGTGCAGCTCCTCCGGGTGCAGGCCATGGGCGCGGATGGTGTCGGCGAAGTGCTCGATGTCCTTGCGCATCAGGCCCTGCAGGTGCGGGGCGATCTCGGGGGTGATGGTGGTGCCGAGCGAGCTCAGGGAGGCACTACCGCCACTGCTGTCGGATATCACGTCGAGCAGGGCCGGAATGTCCACGTCGAGCCCACGGGCGAGACGGACCAGGTCGAAGGCGTTCTTCAGGTTAGACATCGTCATGGCGTTGTTTCAGCAGCTTGGTCAGCTGCCCGCTGCCGCCCGGTCCCCTGCGGCTGACGCGGCGGGAGAAGGCGTGAAGACGGGCGCGCACCGTGCGTAGGCGGCCTCGTCGCCGCCGACGAACGTGGTCAGGGTGCGTGGCCCCGGGCCGCCGCCGCTGAGCAGCGCAATCGCCCTGCCGGGCGCACCTGACGCCCACGCCAGCAGAAGGCAGCCGACGCCAAGCGGCGCCGCGGTGTCGACCAAGCCCCGTGAGCCATGCGTTTCGTAAGCGGTCACGTTCCACCGGGCGGCAGCCGCCTCCACAGCCGTCACCGGTCGGCCTGGCCCGAGCGGCATTCCGGTGGGGCCCTGGCTTACCGACGCCTCTGACCATGGAGGACTCGCTATGCCGCTTTAGAACTGGAGGGGAATGCGGTACCCGGCATCCAGCCGTGGGCTGGAGGCGTTGGCGTAGCCGTTCTCCACCAGGTGGGCGGCGAACGCGGCGAATTCCTCGGGCGTGCCCAGGCGGAGGGGGCCCGCGAAGTTCTGGATCTGCTGTGCGACGGCCGCCTCGTCGATGATGTCGCCGGCACTCGGTGTGTCGAAGCCGCCGGCCACGATCGTGTTGACCCTGATGCCACGGCCGGCGAACTCGCGAGCCGCGGGGAGCGTCATCCCCACGAGCGCGGCTTTGGTCGCCGAGTATCCGACCATGCCGACCGTACCGTCCTCGGCGGCGGCGGACGAGGTGTTGATGATGACCCCTCGCTCGCCGTCCGCGTCGGGCTCGTTCTTGAGCATGGCCGCGGCGGCCTGGCTCATGACGTTGAAGGTGCCCACGACGTTCGTGGTGAACAGTCGGATGAAGCCGGCCGGGTCGGTCGGCTTCCCGTCGGCCGTGGTCAGCGAGATCGCGTCGATGTAGCCCGCGGTGTTGATGTCGATGTCGATCCTGCCGAACCGGTCCAGGGTCGCCTGGACGGCGGCGGCCACCTGGTCGGGGTCGGCGATGTCGGTGCCGAGGCCGACGGCATTGTCGCCGATCTCGGCGGCGAGCTTCTCGGCGAGTTCGCGGCGGCGTCCGAGGAGGACGACGTTGGCTCCGCGCTCGGCGAAGTAGCGGGCCACGCCCAAGCCCAGTCCGGACGTGGCCCCCGCGATCAGAGCGGTCTTCCCTTGGATGTTCATGGCGGTGAGGGTTCCTCCGTCACTTTCTTCGGGGTGGTGTGTGTTACGCCTGGAGCATCTTGGTCCCGAGGTCCCACAGCTGCTCGGCGCTGCCCTCGTCGAGCGCGTGAGGGAGCACCCCGGTGGTGGCGGTGGGGGGGAGCTCGGCGTGGACCACGGCCTCGTTGCAGTCCTCGAAGTAGCGGCCGGTGACGCCCTCGAGCAGCGGGGACGCGGCCACCAGCACCGAGGTGGCGGCGCCCTCCTCGACAGTCTTCCAGTTGAAGTCGGCGAAGGCCGCCTCGATCTCCGGCGTCATGTTGCCCTCCTGGTGGCGCTGGAGGCCGGTGCGGATGCCACCGGGCATGACGGCGTTGGCGGTGATGCCGTCGTCGGCCCAGCGCTTGCCCGCCCCCACCGCCAGCAGCGAGTTGGCGGTCTTGGACTGGCCGTAGGCGGCCCACTCCTCATAGGGGCGGCGCTCGAAGTTGATGTCCTCGAAGACGACCGGGGAGAAGAGGTGGCCGATGGAGGTGAGGGAGACGATGCGCGCACCGCCGGCGGCCGCGAGCGCGTCGTGGAGCCCGAGGGCCAGGTTGAAGTGACCGAGGTAGTTGGTGGCGAACTGCAGCTCCCAGCCCTCGGGCGTGCGGTGCAGCTCGGGCAGCGCCATGATCCCGGCGTTGTTGACCAGGATGTGCAGCGGGCCCTGCCAGGCGTCGGTGAAGGACGCGACCGAGGCCCGGTCCGCCAGCTGAAGCGGCGCCGCCGCCACCTTGGGGTTGCCGGTGGCGGCCGTGATCTCCTCGGCGACGCGGCGGCCGGCCTCGACGTTGCGGACGGCGAGAGTGACATCCGCACCGGCACTGGCCAGGGCACGCGCCGTCTCCACGCCGATGCCGGAGGTGGCGCCGGTGACGATGGCTCGCTTGCCGGTCAGGTCGACGCCATCGATGACCTCGCTCGCCGTGCTGTGGAAGCCGAAGGGCGTAGTGAGGCGCTCGTGCGTGTTCATGTGCGGGCTCCGTTCATATCGGCGCTCCCCATCGATTCCTGGCCGTTGCCGCGGTAGGGGGAGACTCTCGTTATCCGGAATCCGTTCCGGTAATGGGAACAGTATCCGGAATGCATTCCGGTTGCAAGGGGGCTCAGCGAGGAGGGCCACCCGCCGCGGCGATCGTGGGCTCGAGGGGGTCGCGCTCCGAGTGGATCTATCTGTGTCGCGGAGAGTGCTGTCCAGGCTCCTCCCTGAGTGGTCCCCCGTGACCTCTATGTATGATGTAAGTGGAATGGATTCCGCTTCTTGGGGGTGGCTGTGACCGGGACAACGCAGCGCAGGCCGCGCTCGGATGGGCAACGCAATCGCGCGCGGCTCCTTGAGGCGGCGCTGCGCCTGTTCGTAGAGCGGGGCCCGGATGTCCCTTTCACTGAGATCGCCAAAGAAGCCGGTGTCGGTGTCGGCACCGTCTACCGCCACTTCCCGGCACGCGAAGACCTCATCGAGGCGGCATACCGTTCGGAATTGGACGCCGTGTGTGCTGCAGCCGAAGAGCTGCTCGACCAGATGCCGCCCCACGATGCCCTGCGTATCTGGATGGATCGATTCGTCGACTACATGGCCACCAAGATGGGTCTGACAGATGCAATCCGGGCCGTGGTAGCCGCAGGCGGGGACCCGTTCGCGCAAAGCCGCGAGCGACTCGATGACGCGGTCGGCACGCTGCTTGCGGCGACTGCCGCAGCAGGAGTCACACGCCCTGAGGTCGACCCGGATGACGTCGTGGTATCACTCAGCGGCACCGCCATGGTCGCGGGCGTACTCGAGGATCGCGAACAGGTAGGTCGGGTGCTCGACCTCCTGTATCAAGGGCTCCGTTCCGGATCATAAGCAGCGACGCCATCAGCTGGAGAGTCTCCAGATCTCCGGGGCGCCCTTGGGCCCCAGCAGCCCCCAGACACCGTGGTGGGAGATGGCGCCCGCCGACCTCCTGACCACGGTTCTCGCTGTGGCCCAGGCATGGTTCTGGGCCAACGAAGGCGCCAGCGCAGAGGAAGACCAGTCCTTGTCGCCAGAGCGTCCGGCCGAGCACCGCTCGGCAGTCGTCGAGACTGCCCGCCGACTCACAGCCAAAAACCGCCGAGGAGCAGCTCCACGAGAGGCACTGACACAGGGTGCTCCTCGGCGGCTGCCGCCATGTCTCATCGCTGGATTCTGCGCGGGACGCGGCAGTTACTTCTGTGGCTCGTCCCGGATGAACTGCCGTCTCCGGTCGAGTCATCACCGTACGAGCCGGAGCAGTTGGCGGCGACCGGCGGGCCGGCCCAGGCAGGACCACCTGCTGCCGGAGCCGGACTTCGACTGGTGCATGCCGTGCCAGCGCCGCCTGCACCATGAGACCGGGCGACATGCACTGATCAGCTTCTCCCGCGGGGCGGCCCCGAAGTTGGCCACGCCCGGTCGCTGGTGCGCAACCGCACAGCACCGCGCCACGGCCTCACCCGCGGGCAGGCGCATCCCGTTCACGTCGTACACGGCGGACACTCGCAACGGCGTCCCCCAGCCTGGCCGGCGCGGTTGTCACTGCTGCCGATCAGCGGCCCCGAACCATGTCCGGCCGTGACGACGCCCTACGCTCCGTAAGTCGCCACCCGGCTGCCAACCCCCTCCCACCGTCCTGCGGACGCCCACGGACCGGCGGTACATTGGGCGAAGTGGGGGTCGTGCATCACTGATACCGGAACGACGATGAGTCGCTTCAGTTCAATCCCATCGGTATCGGCTGACAGCGCAGCCGTCGTTCTCGACGCTGATATGCGGTGCATCGGCTGGAGTCTGGAAGCCGAGGCATTGTTCGGCTACCCCGCTGCTGAGGTCCTGGGCCAGCCCGCCGAGCTGTTCCTGGCCCCCGGCCCGACGGCCGCCGCCCCATTCACCGCCGGTGACCTGTCCCAGACGCCCATGATTCGCTCGGTGCGCCACCGCAGCGGGCAGCAATTGTCCCTGGCGATGAGCGCCTGCCCGCTCTCCCACCGTGTGGCCGGGGCAGCGTGGCTGGTCACGACGACCGACGTGGAGCTCTTGCACCGACAGTCCGTGGAGCAGGCCATGGTCCGCGGCATTCACAGCCAGTCGCCTCTCCTCCTGACCGTCTTCGACACCGATGCCAGGATCCGCTGGTTCAACAGCGCCGTAGAGCGGCAGTACGGAATGACGGTGGCTGAGTGCACCGGCCATTACGTGAGCGACATCGCTCAAGAAGGCAGACTTTTCAGCGAAGACGACCGGAAGCCGACGGCGATAGAGGAGATCGTCAAACAGGTCGCGCGGACCGGGGAACCGGTCATCGATCTTCGCTATGAGGCCCAGACGCGCCTGGTCCCCCCGCGCAAGGCAGTGTGGTCCTGTTCGTTCTTCCAGTTGCAGGACACCAGCGGTGAACCCCTCGGGGTATGCGAGACCAGCGTGAACGTCACCGACCGTTTCGTGGCTCAGCAGCGCCTGGCCCTGCTGAGCCGGGCCAGCGGCAGCATCGGCACGACCCTGGACATCCAACGCACGGCGGATGACCTGGCGGAACTCATGGTGCCCGAATTCGCAGACACAGCCACCGTGCACCTGCTGGAACCGGTACTCGGCGGGTACGAACCCGAGTCGGTCCGCGGTAACGGAGCCTCCCCTGCACTGCACCGGGTAGCACGCCGGCCGCACACGGCCACCGTCAGCAACAGCGACGGGGCCGCCGCCCTCGCCGCCAGGCAAAGGCACTGCCTGACCGATGGCGTGCCGGTCGTCCATCCGGCCACCGGTACGCTCGTCGTCCCGATGCGGGCCCGTGGCCCCGTCCTGGGAGTTGCCACCTTTGCGCGGCATCCATCACGCGACCCGTTCGACACAGGGGAGATCGCGCTCGCCGAGGAACTGGTGTCGCGAACCGCGGTCTGCGTGGACAACGCCCGTCGGTACACCCTCGAGCACGCAACTGCGTTGATGTTGCAGCGTGACCTGCTTCCTCGCGCCCTGCCCCAGCCTCCTGGCATCGAGGTCGCATACGGGTACCTGCCCGCAGCGGGCCCAGTCGGCGTCGGAGGGGACTGGTACGACCTGATCCCACTCTCGGGAACACGCATGGGACTGGTGGTCGGAGACGTCGTGGGGCACGGCATGCGGGCGGCCGCAACCATGGGGCGCCTTCGCACAACAGTCGCCGCACTGGCGGCACTCGATCTCGCTCCGGAGGAGTTGCTTGCCCGCCTGGACAACCTCGTAGCTCGCGTCGATATCCCACAGCCGACCAACCACGAGGATGAAGACCAAGCGCTGGGCGTGACCTGCCTGTACGCAATCTACGATCCGATCTCGCGGCACTGCGTCATGGCTCGTGCAGGCCACGTCCCTCCGGTGCTCGCCACTGCCGACGGGAATGCCAGACTGGTGGATCTTCCCGCGGGACCACCGCTGGGTCTGGGCGGTCTGCCCTTCGAAAGCGCCGACATCGAATTGCCCAAGGGCAGCATGCTCGCCTTGTTCACCGACGGGCTCGTCGAGAACCGCAAAGACGATATCGGCGTCGGAATCCGCGCTCTCTGCGACGCGCTCTCACGGCCCGTGCATGGCCCGCTGGACGAGACCTGCGACGCCGTCATCCGCACGCTGTTGCCCCAGCCGCCCGAGGACGACGCGGCCCTGTTGTTGGTCCGTGTCGATGCCCTGGCCGAGGACCTGGTGGCGACATGGGGCATTCCCCCTGAAGCCGCGGAGGTCGCCCGGGCCCGGTCGCTGGCGTGCGACCAGTTGGCGAAGTGGGGTGTTGACGAGGAGATCTGCTTCGTCGTCGAGCTCGTCGTCAGCGAACTGGTCACCAATGCGATTCGGTATGGCGGCGCCCCGGTCCGGCTGCGACTCATCCGGATGGGCAACCTCATCGTCGAAGTCTCGGACGGCGGCCTCAGCTCCCCTCATCTGCGGCAGGCGAAGACGGAAGACGAGGGAGGCCGGGGCCTGCTCTTGGTGGCGCAGTTGACACAGCGCTGGGGGACTCGCTATTCACCGCCCGGCAAGACAATCTGGACCGAGATCGCCGTAAACGGCGGCGAAGCCGGGCACGCTCCCTGCTGACACACTCCTTGTGAGACAGTCAGGATGTGTGTGGATTGATCCGCACCTGGTGAGGCGATCGGCGATGTCGTAGGCGCAGGGGGCAGCAGTCGCTGCAGTTGTCGACGTTCAAGTTTTTCGGCTCTGTCGAGGATCTTGTGATGCGAGTGTGCCGCGGGGCGGGCTGGCCTTGGTTTGCTGGCGGCCTGTTGCGGTGGGCCGGAGGAGCTCCTGGGCTGAGCACTCGGAATCCGGATCTTCCATCAGGCAGAGATTGAAGCCCTGTTCGTCCCGGTGTACCTGAGCCGACAGCAGGCAGGTCTTCTCTTGGTCGTCGAATCTGAGGGCGACGGCGTCACCGCGGGTGAAGGCATGGTCAGCATGGCTTGTGCCCCTGTCGTCTGGAGGGCTGAAGAAGGCCCACTGCCCTGCGATGGAGTCGGGGCAGGAGGTGCCTCCCAGAATGGCCTCGTGCAGCTTTGTCCCGGTCATCTGCCGGTCGGTGTCCAGGGTGAGACGGGCTCCGGCCTCATTCGTCCAACTGCCGACGAGTGCGGCCCCCTCTATGGAAGGTGCCTCCCCGCCGGAATCGGTGCAGGCGGCACAGGCCCCTATCAGCACGGCCGCCAGAAACATGGCTCGCTTCACGACAGTCGCCACCGCGTCCAGGTCCCGCCTGAGGCCGTTGACCAGGGAGTGCAGGGCGGGCAGCTCGTCGGCGAGGACCCGGTCCATCCAGGCGGACAGTTCGTCGCCGTGCAGGTCGTGCATCATCTGGGCGAAGTCTCGGACATGCCGTGCGGCGGCGTCGAGGTGCGGACAGGCGGTGCGGATCTGCTTGAGCTCGGCCGCGTCGGCCTCGGCCAAGCGGTTCGGGTGGGTCATGATCCAGCGGACGACACGCCGCGGCTTCGGGGTCGGTCGCAGCTCGGGCGGAGGTGCGGGCGGGTTCCGTGGCTTGGGACTGTGCGGCTTCTTGAAGGGGCGGAAGTAGCGGCGGACGCACTGGATGTCGCCGGTGAAGCCGCGCTCGCGCAGTTCACGGTGGAGCTGGGGAATGTCATGACAGCCCTCACGCCAGCGTTGGTGCAGATAAGACGGTGTCCTACGTGGTGAGGCGGACGTACCGCTTGTAGCAGCAGATGGCTGCGGCGAGGCCGAGAAAGACACCTCAGGCGCTCAACGTGTCAAGCTGCGGGCTCCGTGACCTGGGCCTCGGACTCATAGTGGGCCTGTTGACCCCGATCGCCCTGGCGGGTGGACTCCTGCTCAACCTGATCTATCTCGTGCCGATGATCCACGACTGGGCTGAGCAGGGGCAGAACCTCATGATGGCGCTGATCTCGCTCGTAGCCATCTTCGCCATGAGCTGGCAGGCCTGGTCACTCGACCATGCTCTGAAGCTGTTCCCCTAACCCTCTCGTCTCAGGCGCGGAAGGCCCTGACCGACTGGCCTTTGCGGAGCCCATCAGGAGCTCCAGAATCGTCGGCGCAGTCGTGCCAGGGCACCGTGTTTCTGTGCGGAGGCGAACGCTGCGCCCACGATTAGCAACCCGACAGCTGTTGCTGCCGCGGCTGAGGATTGAGCCGGCTGCAAGATCCATGCCCATCTTTCGGGCTGGCCACCGCGTTGCCAGCCCGTGGCCGCGCAGAGCAGGGGAAGTGCGGTGGTCAGGACCGCGGCGATGCGGGGACCGAGGAATGCCGTCAGCAGCAGGGCGCATCCGATGTAGCCGGTGAGGTTGCGCCCGAGGACGAACGTGATGTCGTTTGCTGAGATGAGGTGCAGGAGCCCAGCGGCGGTTGCGCCTGCCGCAGCTGTGGCCAGTCCCAGTGTCGCGTCCCATCCGGGCATGGTGCGGCAGGCGACGCTTTCGATCCCGGTGTCGGTGCGTCCCATGCCATACATGAGCATGACGGCGGGCAGGACGGTGAGCAGGTGCCCTACGAGGAAGGTGCCTGACTGTCCGGTGAGCACCGGGATGGGTAGTTCCGCTTCGCCGGCGAGGAGTCCACCAAGCATGGTGAGGCAGACGGTGGCGAGAAGGCCGACCGCGCCGCGGGCGCGCAGCCACCAGATCACCGGGCCCCCCTGACGCTGAGCGCGGGCTTGGTCGTGCACGACTGGATGGCGCCGAGGTTGGTCTCGTACCAGGCCTGTTGCAGGTGCTTCGGCTGCTGGGTGACTGTGCGCGCCAACATGGCCGCCTCCGGAGTCATCTGGCCGGAGACAATGTCACTGGACACACCCGCCGTCAGCATCAGCCAGGCGGCCAGCGCCTCGGAACCGAGGCTGAGGGTGCGGGTGGTGACGTAGCTGTCGTGCTGGGCGACAGCCTGTCCTGCGACGTTGCGAGTTCAGAGCTCCCCTTCGTCGACAGGAATGAAGAGGATGCAGGAGCCCTTGTCGCCGGAACGCGAGGCGCGGGCTTGAGGTTCACTCGTGCAGGAGATCGAGCTGCTCGGTGACCTGCTTCCAACCCACAGCATCCGCTTGGGCACGAACCCGCAGATCAGCAGCCATACGGCCCAGCTCGGCGCACCCTGCCGCCCTGACCAGCGCAAGGTCCTCGCGCTGCCGCTGCAACTCGACGCCCGGCCCCGGAAGCTGAGGATCGTGCTGACTCGCAGCGATCGCAGCTGTCTGCAGGCAACGAAGGGCCCCGTCCCAGGGCCCACCAGTGCAGGCACCGGCTGCCTCCGACACCGCCGTCATGGCGTCGAGGTGCATCATCACTGCACCCTGGGGCTCCGCCTCCTCCAGGAATTCGTCCAGGTCAGCGGCTCCGCCATCAGGATGCTCGTCGTCTTCGCCGGCACTGTCCTGTGCGAGCGGCTTGTACGAGTGGAACAGATCAGTCAGCGACAGCCTCAAGTACTCGCCGGACCAGTCTGCCAATTGATCGGCACGTTCCCGCAGCCGAGTCGATGACGATCCGTCCCCGGCGGGGGCGTTGGCCCAGCACCCCTGGAGCAGATCCTTGACCGCTTCGGATCCCGAACTGCCATGGCGCCGGAATCGCTCATCGTCCAGGCATCCAGAGATGCGCTCAGCTGCTGCCAGGCCCACCAAGGCCGCTGCCTGAGGATCGAGAACGCCAAGCGCTACCTGCCACTCGTGAAAATCCCAGTTCTGCATGCCCATCCCCAGCTCGGCCCCGTCCCCGGCATCCTGCCAGTGCGGCCCATCAGGAGCGTCGGGAGGTTCGGAAAAGAACAGGCACTGATCTTGAGTTTTGACCTCTGTCCGTTCCGACGCAGTGTGTCGGAGGGCATGAGGGAGACTCGTGGTGTGCCGGTCACCGGATCGGTGTACCGAGCAGTTCCACGCCGGCCCCCGCACACCTACAGTTGTTCCCACAAGCTCGCTGTAGGGGGTGGGGCGATGGACCCGATCGTTTTAGCGGCAGGTACGGCTCTGATCGGTGCAATGGCCACCGACGGGTGGCTGCAGGCTCGCACCGCGATGGTGGCGCTGTGGCGGCGGGTTCGTCCTGATCAGGCCGACGCCGTAGGAAGCGAACTGGAATCGGTCCGTACGCAGGTCGTGGCCGCTGTTGACCGCGCTGATGAGGACACCGTACGGGCCCTGGCCGGCGTGTGGCACCTGCGTCTGCAGCAACTCCTGGGCGAATGCCCCGGCTTGGTCGCCGAACTGCAGCGGCTGCTGGAAGAGCATCTCGTCCCCGCCCTGCCGCCCGATGAGCAGAGCCGGGCCCGGTCAGTGCTGTTGAAGGCAGAGGCTCACGACAATGCCCGGGTTTTCATGGCCGCGCGTGATCAACACATCACAGGGTCGTGAGCATTCGGCCGGAGGAGTCCGGCCCTCCACGGGTCCACATGGAGGGGCACGCCCACGATGGCTCCCAGATGTATCTGGCCGCCGGGGACATCCACTACCACGCCCCGCATCCTTCGCCGAAACCGCCTGCTGCCGTCAGGGCTCTGCCCCCAGACGTAGCTGAGTTCACCGGCCGTAGCGCGGAGCTGGCTCAGCTCATCGAAGTCGATGTCCGAGCCCGGGTCCTGGCCGTCTACGCAGTCGACGGCATGGCCGGGGTAGGCAAGACCGCCCTCGTGACCAGGGCCGCCCACCTGCTGGAGCACCACTTTCCCGACGGGCAGGTGTTCGTCCGGCTGCACGCTCACACGCCGGGCCGGCAACCGGTCGACCCGTCCGAGATCCTCGCCGACCTCCTCACGAACAGCGGGATTCCCCCGCAGCTCATCCCCGTCAGCCTGGATGCCCGGGCTGCCATGTGGCGCGACCGCCTGGCGGACAGGAAAGTCCTGCTGATACTGGACGACGCGGCCAGCAGAAGTCAGATCGAGCCCCTGCTGCCGGCGTCCAAGGATGCGCGGGTACTCATCACCAGTCGCCGCCTGCTCGCCCTCCCGGGCGCCACGTTGCTGCCCCTTGGGATCCTGCCGCCCGAGCAGGCGGCCCAGCTGTTCGTTCGTCTTTCCCGCCGCTCCCCCACCGCATCTGAGGCCGACGCGGTCGGCGACATCGTCAGCCACTGCGGCTACCTGCCCCTGGCCATCACGCTGCTTGCTGCACGCCTGGCGCACCGCCAGAAGTGCAGCATCTCCCAGTTCGCAGCCGAATTCGCGGAATTCGCCGAGGCCCAGGACCGGCTCGAAGCATTCGAAGCGGAGGAATTACCCGTAGCCACAGCGTTCGCCCTCTCCTACCGGGACCTGACCGCCGATCAGAAGCATCTCTTCCGCCGCATTGGCCTGCATCCCGGATCTGACATCGACGCCTACGCCGCAGCCGCCCTCGACAACATCCTTCTCGGCTCAGCCCGCCGGCAGCTGAGCGCTCTGTACACCTACCGGCTACTCGACGAGCCCGCACCCGGCCGCTACCGCATGCACGACCTCGTCCGTGAATACGCACGCAACCTCGCGGCGCAGGATCATGCCGAAGACTGCCAAAGCGCCACCGACCGACTCCTGACCCACTTCTGCCAAGCTGCCGAATCCGCCAACCGCCACCTCGGCCGCCGGCCTCGCCCCGGGGCCCCTGCCCTGAGCACACGCCCGCCTGCAGCACCGGCACTGGCTACCCGGGACGACGCCCTGGCCTGGATGCGGACCGAGCGCTCCAACCTCATCGCCTGTATCCATCACGCCGGTGTCAGCAACCGGCATTCACATGTGGTCCAACTCACGGGTGCCATGGCCGCCTTCCTCCATCAGGAAGGACCCTGGCCCGAGGCTGCCGTCCTCCACCGCAATGCCGCTGTCGCCGCCCACCACAATGCCGACCTGCTCGGCGAGGCGAACTCCCTCTTCGACTTTGCCGTTGCCCAGCACCTGACCGGCGACTACCGCTCAGCCACCGAGGCGTTGGAACGGGCTCTCACGCTCTACCGCACCCGCTCTCCCCTGGGCGAGGCCGGCGCCCTCAGCGAGCTGGGCACGGTGCGGCGCCTGACGCGCGATCATGAAGTGGCGCAGCAACTGCAGGAACAAGCACTGGTGATCTACCGCAACTGCAGCGACCGTCAAGGAGAGGCCGACACGCTCCAAGAGCTCGGCCGCCTGCGTTTCCAGACCGGAGACCATCGCGCGCTGGCAGATCTGATGAGCGAGGCACTGGAGATCTATCACCTCGTCGGCGACCACCGCGGCGAGGCCAGGGCCTTCCACGGCCTGGGGGCAGCCGAGTACCAGAAAGGGAACCATGCCGCAGCGAGCACGCTCTTCCAGCAGGCTCTGGAACTCTCCCGTGCCTTCGGCTTCCGTCTCATCGAGGCCAATACACTCTTCGACCTGAGCCACGTGCGGTACCGGACAGGCGATTCTCCAGCAGCAATCGAGCTCCTGGAACGCGCGGTGGAGCTGTACCGTGACCTCGGTTTCACTCTTGGTGAGGCCAATGCCGCATACGACCTGGGCATTTTGCACCACCTGACCGACGAGTACCCGACGGCAGTCGCACTCCTGGAACGCGCGGTGAAGCTCTACCGCAAGCTTGGTTCGGGCATTGTCGAGTGCAATGCCCTGTATGACGTGGGCCGGCTGCGGTACCGGATCGGTGACCGCGCCGGGGCAGTCGCGGCTTTGGAAGAAGCACTTACGCAGTACCGGGACCTGGGCCACACCGAATGGGAGGCGGAGGTGCGCAGCGCGATGGGGACGCTGCTGGCACAGCCCGCTGGGCCGCACATGGCGCGTGCTCTGTACGAGCGGGCCGCGCATGCCCCTGCACAGCCCGATGGGTTTCCCGGAAGCGGCCTAGGCAGCTGAGCGGGAAGCAGGGGCCGCTGAAAGTGACGTTGTCGAACGCCTCGTCGCCGACGTCTTGCATGGGATCGGTTAGCTGATCAGAGACGCTCAGACGGGGAATGTGAGGATGGTGCCGCCTCCCGCCTTGACCGCCTCCACGGCCGCCTGGTGCACGGCCCTGCCGGTGGCCTCGTCGGCCGCGGGTACGGGGCTGCCCTGCATGGCGTACCACTCGGTTGCGCCGGTGTGCTGCACGGTCACCTGGGCCAGGCCGTCGATCCAGGCGGTGTGCACCGTCAGGTCTCCCGTGATCGGCCCTCCCTCGGTGGTCATCACGCCGCCCGAGCCGGCGATGATTCCCTGGGTGGTCCATGTCGCCCAGGTGTCCACGGCGCCTCCCCAAAAGTGCCTCATATCGAGCAATATCGGTGGGTTCTGCTCATCCTCCCCGGATTTCCGGCCGAACGCCCGACGGCGCGCTCGTCTCCGGCGTGGCGCCGGGGAGGCGAGCGGCGCGGGCGGGCACGGCACCCCTCGGGGGGAGCGGGCCGCGCGCGGGCGCGGCGTGCGGGTCAGCTCGGGCCGGGGCTGTTGCTCGGGGCCGGCGCGGGCGCGGCGTCCGGCCGGTCCGACGCCGCGGCCGGGGCCGATGCGGATGCCGATGCTGGCGGCGATGCGGGGGCCGACGCCGCTGCGGGGGCGGTCTCCTGCGGGGTGCAGGTGACTTTGTCGCGGGGGGTGTAGTGGGTGGTGTAGTTCTCGCGCCCGACTTCCTTGCCGTCCTGGACGAAGATGCGGCCCACCGCGACGTCGAAGCCTTCGAGCGGGGGCTGGACCTCGCAGGTGGGGCCGCTGCCGGTGCGGGTGGACGGCTGCGTGACGTTGGTCCGCGGGCCCTTGGTCGCGCGTATCTCGTCGTACTTCTTGGTGCCGAGGAAGGTGATGGTCACCGAGGTGTCGGTCGATTCGGCCCGGATGTAGAGGGCGTGGTCGAGGGTGTTGGTCCAGCGCAGGTCGAGGGTGCCCCAGGCGACGGTGGCTTCGCGGCCTTCGGGATAGCGCTCGATGTAGAAGGAGTGGGCGCCGTACTCCACGGGTTTGACGCCCGCGAAGAACATGGCGTTGAACATGGTGGTGGCGACGGCGGAGACGCCGCCGCCGGGAGACTTCTGGTACTGCCCGTTGTTGATCATGATGCCGTCGACGAAGCCGTTCTCCTTGGTGCGCTCGCCGACGGTCTTGTTGAAGCTCCACTCCTGTCCGGGCAGGACGACGGAGCCGTTGATGAGCTCGACGGCGCGGCCGACGTTGGTGCTGCGGTAGGGGGCGGCCGGGAAGTTGACGGTGAAGGAGGAGACCTTCTCCCTGATGCCGAGCTGCTGTATGCGCCGGCCGGTGAGCTGCGGCTGGATGGCGGTGGTGGCGATCGGGCCGGTGCGGGCCGTGGCGCCGGTGCGGGTCAGCAGGGGCCGCACCGCGTCGCCGAGTGCCTTCTCGGTGATCCGGTGCCCGGTGCGGTCCTGACCGGCCACCACGACGCGGCCGCTTTCGTCGAGCCGGAGCTCGGCGTCCCTGGGGACCGGTGCGACGTGGGCGAGCTGGCGGGCGACGGCGGGGTCGGCGAGCAGGCCCTTGGTGTCGAGGGCAGGTGCAAGGCGGCCCTGGCTGTCGGGCTTCATCGTCAGATGACTGCCGAGGGTGGCGGGGCCGATGGATATGCGGGTGCCGGCGAGGGTGAGGGTGAGGGGGCCGGAGAGGGCGGGCCGGGCGAATTCGTTCATGGCCCGCTCCACCTCTCCCTGACCGATCCGTGGCGGGGTCCGCTTGACCGGGAGCACGACGGGGCTGGCGCCGGTGGTGGTGCGGGGGTAGGCCTCGCGCAGGGTGTGCACGGCCTGGTCGGTGTGCAGGGCGATGCCGGCGTTGGGGGCGTGGGCCTTGGCTGTGCCGTTCTCGAACGAGATCGCCCCGTCGCGGACCGGCTGCCCGGCGGCCGCGCCGATGCGGGCGAGCGCGGCCCGGGTCCGGGTCTCGTCCATGCGGATCACCGGCTGGACGTCCTGGCCGTCGGGGGCGAAGAGGCGGCCGATCGCGGTGAGCGGACCGGATCCTTCGCGCGCGGCACGGCCGGCGGTCGCGGCCGTGTCGAGGGACAGCCCGAGCGCGGCGGGATCGGCCTTCTCGGTCCGGTCCCCGATCTTCATCGCGACCGGCGCCGCGAAGGCCGGAGCGAGCGTACGGTCGAGGACCTGCTGGGCCTCGGTGCGGCTCATGCCGCCGATGTCGACCCCGCGCACCCGGGTGCCCTCGGGGATGTCGGCGGCCGCCAGCCCTGCGGCGTACAGGCCGCCCAGCGAGAACAGGGCGGCCCCGCCCGCGATCGGCAGAACGATCCGCCAAGTACCCGTGCCCGTGATGCGGGGTGCGCGTCGCATGTGTCTCCTAGGGCGCCGACCGGCCGGACAGGCGCTCGGGGGCCGCCAGAAACAGCCCGATGTGCATGGATTCGCACCAAATAATTCGGGAAAACAGGCAAAAAGTGATCAAAGTGTGACTGTTTTCACGGACGGGAGCGCCCTCCGCCCGGCCCCGGGAGCACCCGGTGCGCATGGGGAACCGGGATCCGGGGCATCGCACCGGCACCGCCCGGGAGAGACCCCCGCGGGCCGCAAAAGCGCCCGAAGCGCCTGAAGCGCCGGTGAGTGATCGGGGCCGGTGTGCCGGCGGTCGCGGTCAGCCGCCCCTGAAACTGCTCGATCCGCTCCGGAGGTCCCGCAGCTGCGACTACACCGACCCGCCGGTGCAGAACAGCAGCGTGGCCCCGGCCGGCACGTCGTCGGATTCGACGGCCTCGACGACGTCCACCCCGCCGACGCCGATCGGGGCTCCCGGCGGCACGGGCACCACCTCCGTGCGGCCGCCGAGATGCAGGAGGACCGGCGGCGGGTGGCCGGCGGCGGCGATGGCGATGGCGATGGCGATCCGGTGCGAGACCGGGTCGCGGACGGCGTACAGGCAGGACGCCAGGCGCTCGCCCCCGACAGATCCACACCGCGTGCGCGGCCTTTATCCGCGACGGGCCACCCCGGCCGGCCCTCCGGCCCCTCCCCCGTCCGGCGGCCGGGCGCCGCGCCCGGGCTCGGCGCTGCCGGCGCAGGCGGTCATCCCGGCCGCGACCTCCTCCTCGTCGCGCAGGCGGCGGCTCGCACAGCACCGCCTACGGCGTACACGGCAGCCAGGAGACCACCATGCCGCTGTTCGTTGCGGATGACTTCGTGGACAGTCCGGCGTGCGGGTACGACCGGGCGGCCGTCCGCGACGGGAAGGACCGGCATGACCGGGGCTGCGGCCGTGGTCGGGCGGGAGTGGCCGGCCTGGCGACGGCGATCGGGCTGCGCCGGCAGTCGGCGCAACTCTCCTTTGACTGCTCCTCTCCTTGAAGGGAGGGGCTTGGCTCCTTCGACAGCGAGCGGGGATCTGGTTTCGGGTCGTCGGATCGGTCTGTGCCGGCCCGATGCGACGCGTACGTTGGTGCAGACAGTGCGGACAGGTGGGTGACGGGCCCGGCCGGCACATCGCGGCTGCTTCGCGAGACCCCGGGAGGGTTGAACCGGGCCTGTTCTGAGCCACGGCAGTACAGGGGGAAGGGGAGGCGGGTGGACTGGTTCTGGTGGGTCCTCATCATCTTCTGGACGGGCGGCTTCGCATGGGCGGCCGACAACGTCCGTACGGCGCTCCGCAATCGGCATGAGCGCAAGATGGAGCTGCTGGAGGCCAGGAAACAGGAGCGGTTGGCCGTCGAAGCGGCGCACAAGCCGCCGGAGCCGGTGTGCGGATGTACGCACCATCTCGCCAAGCACGACAAGCAGGGCCGGTGCCGTGAACGAGTCGAGGTGCCGACGGCCTGGGACGAGAACAAGAAGCCGCTGCGGTACGAGGCCGGCCAGTGCAACTGCCAGCAGTATGTGGGGCCGCAGCCTCTGTCGCAGGTGTTCGCTGAGGAGTTGACGGACCGGGCCTGACCCACGTCGGCCCCGTTGCCGGGGCCGACGGCCAATCACGTCCTCCTGCCTGTCGGATTCCTGGAGGGATGAGCCCTCGCCGCGCCCTTACGATCACCGGAACACCGGAGGCCAGCCGTTGCCCTCGATACGTGACTTCGTGACCTGGGAGCCCGTGCTGCGGCTCCTGCGGGCCGCCAATGCGGAAAGCCTTGCCGCCCCCGGGCGGCTACGTGGCGGGACGCATCGGCCCGCACTCGTGGAGTCTGCCGGTGCCGCCGCGGCTCCCGCGGCCCGGACGAGCCCTCCAGGTCGCGGACATGCAGGACGAGTTCGATGCGGTAGGGCGGGTGCAGAGCGCGCTCGCGGACGCCGCCGCCGACGGCATCTCGTTCGCCGCGGAGATCTCGCCGAGCGGGCGGACCGCGCTCCACCTGCTCGGTCCCGGCCCCGCCGTGGAGGCCGGCATCGGTCCGCACCCGGGTTCGCTCGTCCTGGTCGAGGATGCCGTCCCCGAGCCCTGGCGCCGCTTGCCCGATCCGGTGCCCGGGGCGGTGCCGGCCCCGTCAGCGGATTTGGCGCTGCTGGAGCGGACGCTGCGCAAGCGGATCCCCGGGGCCATCGGCGCCACCGAGGCGGAGATCGCCGCCGCGGAAGCGCGCCTCGGCGTCGCGTTGCCCGACGAGCCCAAGGTGCTCTACCGGGTGACGCGGGCCCGCTGGGAAGACCCGGGCGACCACTACGAGGCAGCGGAGCGCGTCATCAAGGCGGTCGGCTTCGAGCTCTTCTCACTGGGTGACTCCTCCCCCAGCTAAAGCCGGGGGCTTCTCGCTAAGCCTGGTTGGCGTCGCGACGGACCAGCCCGGCCCGTAGAACGTTCAGGGCGCCCACCGTGTCCGCGTGCGCGCTGTGGCCGCACGAGAGGCAGTGGAACTTCTCCTGAGTGGGCCGGTTCTCCTTGGCGGTGTGCCCGCATTCGGGGCACCGCCGGGAGGTGTTGCGGGGTTCCACGGCCATCACTTCACGTCCGGCGCTTTCAGCCTTGGCGTTCAGGATCGTCAGGAACACCCCCCATCCGGCATCAGCGATCGAACGGTTCAGCCCTGCCTTGGCGGCGGCCCCGTTGGGCAGGAACGTGCCCGGCTGGTCGGGGTCGGGCTTGGGTGCGGGGGTGGCGCTCATGTTGCGGATCTTGAGGTCTTCGTGCGCGATGAAGTCGTGTTCGCGTACGAGGACAAGAGCGGTCTTGTGCGCGTGGTCCAGGCGCTTACGGCGGACCTTGCGGTGCAGGGTGGCCACCTTGGCCACGGCCTTGCGGCGGCGCTTCGAACCGCGCTTGCACCGGGAGAGGGCTTGTTGTGCGGCTTCGAGTTTCGCGGCTGCCTTACGGGCGTGGCGCGGGTTGGCGACGCGCTGACCGTTGGATGTGGTGAGGAACGAGGCTATGCCCATGTCGATGCCGACCACGCTGCCGGTCGGGGGCAGCGGCTCGGGCTCGGCCAGCTCAGCGGTCAGCACCACGTGCCAGCGCTTGCCCTCACGCTTGACGCTGACCGTCTTGACCTTGCCGACCACGGCACGATGCTGGTGCACCCGGACGTGCCCGACGCCCTGGAGACGGACGCGGGTAACGGGGTCGTTGGGGGTGGAGTCCCACCGGCAGCCGTCACCGTCCCTGGGGAACTCCACCGTGTCGAACCGGCCCACCCCACG